>JAGPEQ010000130.1 GCA_018056955.1 Bacteroidales bacterium
GGAATGTGTACATTCCAACCGGTTTTCCGTGTGTTTTGCTTCCTACCAACACTACATCCATATGGGGTTTTAGCGCATTTATTACCAATTCGCTTGCCGATGCCGTGCTGCTGGTAGTAATGAATACCGCACGTTGAATTTCTAAGGAGTACTGATTGGTTGAAAAGTACAGGTAACTATTCTTGTCGGAATGTTTGTTATTATGAATGTACTGCCCAAAAACCCTACCAAATGCAATACTACCACCAATAAGATTTCCTAATAGCTGCGAAACATTTACCTGGCCGCCGCCATTATAGCGCAGGTCACAGATTAGCTCGCTTACGCCGGCATTTTTAAATTTCTGAAATACTGTTTCAAGCTCAGTGGCAGTTAATTCAATAAACCCTTTCAGAACAAAGTAGCCAACCTTTTTCCCGTTAATGGTGTAAACGCTATCCATCAGCACGGTATTCATTTCAATTTGGGCTTTACTAAAAGTATGCTGAGTCGTTTGCCCTGTGGGCGATTTGAACACAAAGGTTTTAGTAACACCAACCTCCGATGGGCCAATTAGGGAGGTGTAGTTATCGGGGGTTGGGGTTTGCCCATCGATACTAACAATTTCCCATCCTCTACCAATACCATTGGCATAAAGTGGCGATGTTTTGAACACAAATGTAATAATTAGCTTATTGTCAGCTGTGAATGCACTACCAAATCCAAAGCCTATATATACGGCTTGTTTATAGTAGGCATCAAGTTCCTGCTTAGTGGTAACGTAGCTCCAACGGTCGGGAGGGTTAACCCGAATGGCTTTTACCAGCTCCACGGGGTCAGGATAGCTGTTGGGATCAACATTGGGCAACTGGTCGTACCAGTAGTACCAATCCTTCATGAGGTTGTAAACCTCTTTATTAACATTTACTTTTTGCTCGTCATCCTCGCACGAGGTAAATGCTGCTAATCCTAATAAAAGGAGGATTGCTAGTTTAAATCGGTTCATCTTTAATATCCTTTTTAGAAAAAAGTTGTTGAAATACAATGGCACCAATAATAACTATAAGTCCTACTAGAGTAGTCCATACTATCTTTTCGCGGAGCACCAGGCTCACAAATACTAAAGCAACGAACGGTACAAGATACGAAAAATTGCCTAAACGGGCTGTGTTTGTTGCGCTATTTAATGCTTTTAGCCAAAGCACAAACGTTATGCCCATTTCAAATGCTCCAATGTAAACCGATGCGGCTAAAGGTTTCAGATTAAAAACTGGTAAATCCCCTATTGCAGCCATGTAAAGCAGGGTGAGAACCGTAGCTAAAGCAAAACTTATAAACAGTTTAACCTCTTCGGGGCGATGCTTATCGTACATGTTGACAATCCAAAAGCTAGCCCAAATTACCGAACTCCCTACTGCCAGTAGAACTCCCAGCGGATTAGATTTTGCAAAAATATTGATATTGCCTTGCGACGATATGAACGCAACGCCAATCAAGCTGAATAGTAATGCAATTATATCAGTAAACCTAAGAGGGTGCTTTAGTAGTAATGCCGCCAAAACAACCAGAACTATTGGCCAAATGTAATTTAGGGGTTGAGCAACCTGAGCAGGTAAAAGGCTGTAGGCCTTAAAAAGCACAAGGTAGTATAGGAAAGGATTTAAAACCGATTCGGCAAGCGAGTAAAGTATCTCCTTTTTGCTGGTAAATTTTAATAGCGGTAGTTTTTTTTGAAATGTTAAAACAACAAACAGTATTATACTGGCCGAAAGCGATGACCAAAAAAGCAGTTGAACCGGTTCTGTATGACTTAACCCGATTTTAAAAGCTGTGGCCGATGTGCCCCAAAAGAGAACTACAAACGATGCCAGAAAGTAAGCACGGCTTTGGCTTTTCTTTTCCATTTTTATACCGATGGTTACAGAAAGCCAAGTTCCAGCATAGCTTCGTCGCTCATACGGCTTTTATCCCAGGGAGGGTCAAAGGTTAAGCGTACCTCTACCTTGGTTACCCCATCAATTTTTGAAATCTTTTCCTGAACCTCTTCAACTACCTGATCGGCAAGCGGGCAGTTAGGAGCGGTAAGAGTCATGGTTATGGTAACCTTACGATTATCGTCAACATCAACCTCGTAAATTAACCCTAAATCGTAAATGTTAACCGGTATTTCAGGGTCGTGAATGCCCTTGAGTGTTTTGACAATATCGGTTTGAATTTCGAGTTCGTCGCGCATATCTATTTTTTTATAAGAAACAGCTTTTGTTTCATAAGGTTTAACCGGTTCACTCCGCTTTTGCCTTAAAGGCAAGGGCATACATACGCATTTGCTTTACCATTGCAACTAGTCCGTTGCTACGGGTAGGCGATAGGTTTTCCTTTAAGCCAATTTTGTCGATAAAGTAAAGCTCAGCATTAAGAATCTCATCGGGGGTGCGGCCCGAGAGAACTTTTATTAGCAGCGCAACAATTCCTTTGGTGATTATGGCATCGCTATCGGCAGTAAAGTAGATTTTTCCATCGCGCAGCTCAGCATCGAGCCAAACCTTGCTTTGGCAGCCCTGTATAAGGTACTGTTCTGTCCGCTTGCGCTCATCTATAGGCGGCAAGTCCTTGCCATACTCTATGAGCTGTTGGTAGCGATCCATCCAGTCGTCGAAAACGCTGAATTCCTCAACTATTGCGTCCTGAATCTCGTTAATTGACATTTTTCTATTTTTTTAGCAAATATAAGCAGTTTCCGCAT
>JAGPEQ010000078.1 GCA_018056955.1 Bacteroidales bacterium
TTTTTCGTTAATAATTAATTCGATTTGGAATGGTTAAAAATTATTTAATAATAGCCCTTGCTACATTTATTTTTACTGCTTGTAATGATACTCAAAGGCAACAAAGTCAAAACCATGAAGGGCATTCGCATGAACAAGCTGAACAAGCCGAAGAGGAAGTTGCGCACTTTACAGCTTATACTGATAGCCTTGAGATATACATTGTTGGCAACCCAATTATCGCCGGCAAGGAGGTTGAGCTTACCGCTCACGTAACAGGGATGAAGAGCTTCAAACCTGTAAAGGTTGATTCATTAATGCTTAACGTAACAGCCGAAGGAAAATCGTATTCCTTTACAGCTTTAAATACTGGTAACGATGGAATTTACAGGCTAAAAGTACAATTTGATGTAAACGGTAAGGCCGATGCTTCAATTGAAATGGTAATAAATGGCATTAAGGGATTTTACCGGTTGGGACAGTTTACCATTTACCATTGCGAACACGATTGGGCAGACTCGCCCGAACATAGCCATGCATCAAACACTATCAAATTTACAAAGGAGCAGGCTTGGGCTGTTGATTTTGCTACTGAAATAGTTACTCCAAAGCCAATTGGGCAGGTTGTAAAAACTACAGGTATGGTTATGCCGGCAAAGGCTGACGAGGTGGTTTTGGTGGCAGGTATTTCGGGAGTAGTGAGCTATACCGAAAAATCTGTTTTACCCGGAATGCAGGTTCGTAAGTCGGAGGTTTTGCTTAGCTTAATTTCCAAGGGCATGGCCGACGATAACTTTGCATTACGCTATGCCGAGGCTAAAAGTAGGTATGAGCTTGCCAAGTCCGCTTACGAGCGTCAAAAAGCTTTGGCAGCTGAGCAGGTTATTTCCACTGCTGAATTCCAAAAGGTAAAAAGCGACTACGAGGTAGCCCTTGCAGCGTTTAAGGCCTTTGAAAACGGATATTCAGCCGAGGGTCAACAAATTGCAAGCCCTGCAAATGCTGAGGTTCTGAAGGTATTTGTATCAAATGGCGATTACGTAAACGCAGGTCAGCCTTTAGTAAAGCTGAGAAAACTATCTGTTTCAAGTATACAGTGCTACGTTCAGCCTCGTTTCCTGAATTTACTAAGCTCAATTTCCGATGCAAATATTAGGGTAAACTCTTCCGGAATGGTCGTAAACCTTAAATCATCAGGAGGCAGGTTAGCCGCAGTTGGCAGAACAATATCATCGGAAAACCATTTAATTCCGGTTGTTCTGGAATTACCCAATGTTGAGGTATTGCCAGTAGGCGAAGTGGTTGATGTTTACCTGCTTTGCCAACCCAAGGGCAACGCCCTTACTGTTCCGGTTTCAGCTCTCCTGGAGGAGCAGGGTAACCATTTTGTGATGGTGCAGCTAACCCCGGAAACTTTCATTAAACGCGAGGTGAAGCTAGGTGTTACCGATGGTTCAAGGGTTGAGGTTTTATCGGGCTTGCAATCAGGCAATCGGATTGTAACTCGGGGTGCCGTGTATGTAAAGATGGCACAAAGTTCGGGTGCGCTCGATGCTCACTCGGGTCATGTTCACTAAAACTAACTGGCTATGCTCGACAGAATAATCGGTTTCTCGCTGAGAAATAAATATCTCATACTTATAAGCACCCTAGTGCTTACGGTTATTGGACTCCGAACTGTATCCAATATGGACATTGACGTTTTTCCTGACCTTACAGCGCCTACCGTTGTTGTAATGACCGATGCTCACGGCATGGCAGCGGAGGAGGTTGAGAGGTTAGTAACATTTCCAATTGAGACCGCTGTGAATGGCGCTACCGATGTTAGGCGGGTTAGGTCAGTATCGGCCCAGGGTTTCTCGTTTGTTTGGGTAGAGTTCGATTGGGGAGTAGATGTTTTAAAGGCACGCCAGGTAGTTAGCGAAAAGCTTATTGCGGTTGCCCAACAAATGCCCTTAGGCGTAAGCCAACCTATGCTTGCGCCACAGAGCAGTGTGATGGGCGAAATCTTTTTCATTGGCCTGCAGGCCGATAGTACAAATATGATGGAACTTCGGACTATTGCAGAATGGACGGTTAAGCCGCTCATTCTTGCCACTGGTGGAGTTTCGCAGGTTACCATTATTGGTGGCGATTACAAGCAATACCAGGTGGTGGCAAATCCCACACGCATGCTTCATTTGGGCGTTAGTATGCATGAGCTGGCCAACGCATGCCGATTTATCAGCATGAATTCCAATGGGGTTAACATAAGGGAGTTTGGCAACGAGTATGTAGTCCGAGGAATAGCGCGCACTTCCGATATTGAGCAGCTTGGTCAAACACTGGTTGCTACCCGTAACGGAATGCCTGTAAAGATTAGCGACATAGCTGAAATCCGTATTGCACCTGCTACTAAAATGGGTTATGCATCTAGCAATGCATCGCCGGCAATTATTCTATCAATCTCAAAGCAACCCAATATTAATACGCTTGAGGTAACTCGTAAAATAGAGGCTAATCTGGAAAATTTGAAAAAATCGTTACCCCCCGATGTCAAACTTAACACCAAAATATTCCGTCAATCCGATTTTATTGAGCGCTCAGTGGGTAACGTTCAGCAGGCATTAATTGAGGGTGCAATCTTTGTAACCATAATTCTTCTACTTTTCCTGGGTAGTTTTCGGACAACAATAATATCGCTGCTTGCCATACCCATTTCGTTACTTGCCACCTTTGTGGTGATGAAATTGCTCGGTATCAACATAAATACAATGAGTCTTGGTGGAATGGCAATTGCCATTGGTTCGCTGGTTGACGATGCTATAATTGATGTTGAAAATGTTTACAAGCGATTGAGGCAAAATAGGGAGAAACCTGAGCACGAAAGGCAATCGAGCTTTACGGTTGTTTATGAAGCTTCACGTGAGATTAGGGCTTCAATCCTAAATGCAACTTTGATTATTATTGTAGCCTTTGTTCCCTTGTTTTTCTTGAGCGGCATGGAAGGGCGAATGCTTAAACCACTTGGTATTTCATTCATTGTATCGCTTTTTATGTCGTTGCTGGTTGCTATGACTCTTACCCCTGTGCTGGCGCGCATGTTGCTAACGGGCGAGAACTACCTCAAACAAAACGAGAACGAGAAATGGTTGGCTGCTAAGCTCAGGAATGGCTATGAAAAGTCGTTGCAATGGGTTCTTTGTAGAAAAAGATTGGTGTTAGGTAGCACCCTGATACTGCTTGTTTTGTCAGTTATACTCTTATTTGGATTGGGGCGTAGCTTCCTTCCGGAGTTTAATGAGGGCTCGCTAACGCTATCGGTGGTAACACCACCGGGCACCTCGCTCGATGAAACCAATAAGGTGGGAAACTACATAGAAAAAATGCTTCTGGCAGTACCCGAGGTAACATCAACAGCCCGCCGAACAGGCAGAGGCGAACTCGATGAGCATTCGCAGGCTACCAACAGCTCGGAGATAGACGTGAACTTTCAGCTTAAGGAGCGCAGCAACGATGTGTTCCTCGCCGATGTTCGAGCATCGCTTGCCCGCATTCCGGGCATCGCAGTTACTGTTGGGCAGCCTTTAGGGCACCGTATCGACCACATGCTTACTGGTACGCGGGCAAGCATTGCCATTAAGCTCTTTGGCGACGACCTGACTAAACTTTACACTCTAGCCAACCAGATAAAAACTGAAATAGTGGGAATTAACGGTTTGGTTGATGTAAACGTTGAGCAGCAGGTTGAGGTGCCACAAATCCAGATTAGAGCCAACCGGGCACTTCTGGCAGAATACGGCATCAGCCTTGAGGAGTTCAATGAGTTTGTTGATATTGTGCTTGGGGGCGAAAAACTTGCCGATATTTACGAGGGGCAGCAACGTTTCGATTTAGTGGTTAAGCTTGATTCAACCTACACATATACCATTGAAGGGATTAAATCGATTCTTATTGACTCGCCTACGCATGGTAAGGTTCCTCTTTACCAGGTTGCCGACGTGATTTCAACTACCGGCCCCAACACAATTAGTCGTGAAAATGTTCAACGTAAGCTGGTTATATCGGCCAACGTAGCAGGGCGCGACCTGCGAGGTGTTGTTAACGATATTCGTAGCAGGGTTGATGAGAGTATCACTTTCCCTGAAGGATATAGAGTTGAGTATGGTGGACAATTCGAGAGCGAGGCCCGTGCATCGCGGACACTCCTTATAGCTTCTCTCATTTCAATTTTAATAATTTTTATGCTCCTTTTCGTGGAATTTCGTAACTTCAGCTTGGCTGGAATAATACTATTGAACCTTCCCTTGGCGCTTATTGGTGGGGTTTTTGCCATATGGCTTTCTTCGGGAGTTTTAAGCATTCCGGCAATTATCGGATTTATCTCGCTTTTTGGTATTGCTACACGAAATGGAATACTGTTAATATCTAACTACATTCGTTTTAGAAAAATGGGATTTGATGTTCAGGAGGTGGTAGTTAAGGGTTCGTCGGATCGGCTAAACGCAATTCTTATGACTGCGCTTACAGCTGCCCTTGCTTTAATACCACTTGCCTTTAAGGGACACCTTTCCGGAAACGAGATACAAAGTCCAATGGCTAAGGTTATTCTGGGTGGACTTTTAACATCAACATTTCTGAACATATACATTATACCAATTGTTTACACCATGTTTGATAAAAACGAAATTGTAAGTGATTATGATAACCAGGAATAAAGTTAGCTTAGTTTTTGTTGCGCTTGCTTTTGCTGGCATTACAAATGCCCAAATGGCATTTGATAGGGTTTTGCAGCAGGTTGATTCTAACAACCTTATGCTAAAAGCACTAAGGCAAAAGCTTGAAGCCGAAAGGATTGCTACCCGTATAGGGTTATCGCCCAGCAACCCCCAAGCCGAGGTTATTTACCAGTGGGGTAGCCCTATCGATATTGGAAACAAAACCACAATCAGTATTACTCAACAGTTCGATTTTCCAACTGCATATATTTACAGGGCTAAGCTAGCCAAAGGTATGTCAAGTGCTTTAGAGAATGAGTATAGGTCAAAACGCTCTGAGATACTTCAAAAAGCTGGTTTGCTTTATGCCGATTTGGTTTACCACAACGCTCTTTTAGTTGAGCTAAATAGGCAGCTGAAAAATGCTTTGGTTATTGCCCAATCGCTAAAGCAAAAGTTTGAGGCTGGTGAAATAGGTGTAATTCCATACACACAGGCAGAGCTTGTTTACCATGAGTTAAATTCAAGAATCACTCAAGTAAAACTTGTGCAGAAAAGCTTAGCCGATGAGCTTGGAGTTTTGAATGGTTCGGTTTCTATAGCTATTGCTGATTCTGTAATTATTGTTCCGGAATTGCCCGATAGTTTTGATTCCTGGTTTGGACTTGCTGAATCGCAAAATCCGGAGCTGGCCTACCTAAAAAGCGAAATTGAAAATAGTCGTTTAAAACTTAAACTTTCAAAGGCCGAGGTTTTGCCTACTTTTAACGCTGGTTATGCCAGCGAAAAGGTTGGAGGTGAACGCTTTCAGGGTATTGTTGCAGGTATTTCCATCCCATTATGGGAAAAATCAAATACAGTGAGGTATGCAAGGGCTAATGAGAGGTATATGCAATTGCTTACTGACGATTACCTATTATCATTTAGGCAAAGTTCACAACGACTTTACAGTAAGGTTAAAACATTGCAAGAAATCACAAATAACCTTAGCCAAAACATCAGTAGTTTCGATATTGCTGGTAAGTTATACCTTGCGCTTCAAAAGGGTGAAATATCAATTGTTGATTACTACACAGAGCTAAATAGCTACAACAGTATCAAGGAACGATTGCTTGAAGTGCAACATGAGTGCCTTAAAACTTACATAGAACTTACTAGGTTTGCCTATTGATGTTTCGTATTTGCATGGATTTTTTTATAGTTAAAGAGCGCGCATTATTTGATGCGCGTTTTTTTCATTAACCCGAGGATGATGTAGTAGGAGTTAACTATCTATTAGCTTCTCAAATCTACACAAATCACATTTAATACTGAAGGTGGTAAACTTACTAATGATTGGTAAGTATTGATGGTATAAGCAAATCTTTTTTTGCAATATTTTCTCAAATCTTGCTCATTAAAAATTATTGTGAATCATTCCAATAAGTCTTCACTCCACCGATGTATCTTTGTTAAACGAACTCAAAAAAGGAATTGGAATGAAAGCGATACAATTGTTTGCCCTTACCGCGTTTACTTATGTTGTATTATCATCTTGCCAAAAGGTAGGAACGATTAGGGTTGATAGCAATGCAGGCATATCATTTGCCGGAAAGACCTATGAGGTTTTCACAACAGCAAACGATTCTGTTACCCGACTAGCACTAACATCAAAAGGGGAATTCGATTCGGCTCGTCAACCTTTTGAAACCGAAGTGGCTGTTTTTGTAAATCCAAGTAAACAGTTTCAGGAGATAATTGGTATTGGTGGAGCCATTACCGATGCTGCTGCCGAAACCTTTGCCCGTTTAACACCTGAGAATCAGCAGAAGCTACTCGATGCTTACTTTCACCCGGTAAAGGGGATAGGTTACTCATTTATTCGCACCAGTATTCATAGCTGCGATTTCAGCAGCGGTAGCTACACTTACATTGCCGATGGCGATAGCGCACTGGCTACCTTTAGCATAGCGCACGACATGCAGTACAGGATACCTCTCATTAAAAAAGCGCTGGAAACATCGGGCAGTACCACTAAACTCCTTGCAAGTCCTTGGAGCCCACCGGCTTTCATGAAGGACAACAATAATATGCTTTACGGTGGTAAGCTTATGCAGCGTTACTACCAATCGTGGGCTAATTATTTTGTCCGGTTCGTACAGGAATACGAGAAGGCCGGAATCCCAGTTTGGGGTGTTACTGTTCAGAATGAGCCAATGGCTCGTCAAACGTGGGAGTCGTGCATATTTACTGCCGAAGAGGAGCGCGATTTCCTGAAGCACTACCTTGGCCCCACCTTCTGGAACAATGGGCTAAAGGATAAAAAAATAATTGTTTGGGATCACAACCGCGATTTGATGCCTTACCGTGCCGATGTTATATTTTCTGACCCTGAAGCATCGAAATATGCTTGGGGTATTGGCTTTCACTGGTATGAGGATTGGTGGGGCGGGAAAAAGATGTACGATAACGTAAGGAATGTTCACGAAAGTTACCCCGAAAAACATATCATTTTCACTGAGGGAACGGTTGAACGTTTTGTGCCTGACCATTACAATTACTGGCCAAATGCCGAAAAGTATGCTACATCAATGATTTACGATTTTAATAGTGGCACATCAGGATGGATTGATTGGAATATCCTGCTCGACGAGCAGGGTGGACCCAATCATGCTGGAAATTTTTGCTTTGCTCCCATGCATGGCGACACACGAACAGGTGAGCTTTTTATTACCCCTGCATACTACTACCTTGGCCATTTTTCCAAGTTTATTAGGCCTGGAGCACGGCGAATAAGCACCTCACCATCGCGCAGCAATTTACTTGCCGCATCGTTCAATAATACCGACGGAAGTATAGTAACGGTTGTACTAAACACCACCGATTTACCCATAAACTACTATCTGATTTGCAGTAACGCTATGGCTCAATTGCAAATACCAGCACACGCAATTCAAAGTATCAGGTATTAAATATGGTAGAGTAATGCGTTGGGTATTGAATTAATTATATGAAGGTTAAATGATTTTTAAAAGCACTCGCTAGGGAAAGGTGGTTGTCACCAATTTTTTGGGTAAAGCGATTATAAAATTACAATCCAATTTATAACCGTACGGTTCAATACAATTGAAAAATTCTATCTTTGCTTATCCAAACCTTAAACCATGAGCGAGTCGCTGCTCGATGCACTTATAAAGCTTTTTGCCATACTCGTGAACATTGAGAGTAAAGCCGACAGTGGCTTTGCTCTCGATGTATTGGAAGATTATCTGCATCACGACTTTAGCGATGAGCAGGCTAAGGTGTTTATTGATAGATTTACCAACTTTGGGGTAAGCTACCGTAAGGAGTTAGAGGATGTAAGCCTTGACCGCTACACCGAGTCGCCCATGGTTCATGCTATAATTGATTCTATCAACCATGAGTTTGAGCAGCATCAAAAGGTTTGGCTGGTTTTACAGTTGTTGGAATTCCTGGCCGATAGCAGGCTTACCACACCCGATAGGCTTGAGTTTGCCCGTAGGGTAGCCAACCAGTTCAATATTAGTGATTTTGAGTTTTCCAACGGCCGCGATTTTATACTAAGCGAGTCGCCCGGTCAAATACCATGGAATCAACAGGTTCTTCTCATAAGCCCTGAACGCGATAACCCTATACCGGAAATTAAACATCTGGTTAACGACCGACTCCAGGGGCAACTTTACGTACTTAGGATTGCCAGCACCAACACCTTGCTGGTAAAGTACTTTGGTGAGTTGGAACTTTTCATGAATAGCCGAATGCTAAAGCCGGGGAGAACATACCTTTTCGGTCCTGGTGCGGTAATTCGTGGGCCACGTATGTCGCCAGTATACTACAGCAAGGTTGTATCGGTTTTTATTCAAACCCCCGGTAAGCCTTTCGTTTCCATTATAGCTAAGGATATTGAGTATAAGCACAAGGGGAGTCGGAATGGAGTTTACCCCTTTTCATTCTCAGCCTACTCCGGTCAGCTGGTGGGAATTATGGGCGGAAGTGGCGTGGGCAAGTCAACCCTTATCAACCTGCTCAATGGTAATTTAAAGCCCGTTTCAGGTAAGGTTTATATCAACGGGTACGATGTTCATAATAGCAAAACCGAACTTGAAGGGGTTATAGGCTATGTTCCCCAGGACGATTTACTGGTTGAAGAGCTTACGGTCTTTCAAAATCTCTACTACAACGCCCTTTTCTGTTTCAGCCATCTCAGTAAAAATGAAGTTGTAGAGCTGGTAGATAAAACCCTCGTAGATTTCGACCTGGTTGAGGCACGCGACCTTAAGGTTGGCAACCCGCTCAATAAGTACATTAGCGGAGGGCAGCGCAAGCGCCTTAACATTGCCATGGAGCTAATGCGTGAGCCATCGGTTCTATTTGTCGATGAGCCTACCTCAGGGCTCTCATCGCTCGATGCCGAGCGCATAATGCTAATTTTACGAAAGCAAACATTTAAGGGGAAACTTGTAATTACCAATATCCATCAGCCATCATCCGATGTCTTTAAGATATTCGATAAGATAATTGTGCTTGACCAGGGGGGGAGGCCAATATTCCAGGGTAATCCAATGGATGCCGTGGTTTATTTCAAGCGTATGGCCAATTTTCTTAAGCCCGAGGAGAGTGAGTGTATTACCTGTGGAAATGTTAATACCGACATTATTCTTAGGATTGTTGAAGCCCGGGTTGTTAACGAGTATGGCCGCTTAACCCGAAAGCGAAAACGTTCAGCTAAGGAATGGTATGAACTTTACCTACAAAATATCCAAAGTAAGATTATTGTTGCTGAACCAGCCTGCTCTTCGCCAATACCGCCCAATAACTTTAAAATCCCATCGAAACTACAGCAGATGTGGATTTACTTTAGGAGAAATTTACGAAGTAAGCTTGCTAACTCCCAGTTCATGAACATTAGCATTCTGGCTTCGCCAGTATTAGCGGTTGTTATCAGTTTCTTCTCCAAGTATATTCATGGAACCCTTACTAACCCAAATGCTTACATTTTTAGCGAAAACGATAATATTCCCGCGTTCATTTTCATGAGCGTGGTGGCCATGATTTTTTTAGGTCTGACTATTAGTGCTGAGGAGATAATTAACGACCGAAAAGTTCTTTTCCGGGAAAAGTTTCTTAACCTCAGCTATTTCAGCTATATCAACTCAAAACTTGTAGTACTTTCATTTTTTTCAGCATTTCAATCGTTACTATTTGTTCTAATATCAACCTATGTGCTTGAGATTCAAGGAATGTTCTGGTCCTACTGGGCCATTCTGTTCTCCACATCATTTTGTGCAAGCATGATAGGTCTGAACCTTTCAGCCGCATTAAACTCGGTTGTAGCAATTTACGTAATGATTCCCTTAATCATTGTTCCGCAGCTGATGTTCAGCGGTGTGGTAATCAGCTATAACAAGTTACACAAGAGCCTTTCCCATTCGGAGTATGTTCCAATTATTGGAGATTTAACGCTGAGCCGTTGGCCCTACGAGGCTCTTTGTGTACAGCAGTTTAGTAACAATGAGTATAATAAACATTTCTTTTTTATCAATAAAGATATCAGCAATAACAACTACAATGCCACGTTGCTGATTCCTAAGCTGGTGTTATTGCTGCAAGAAGCACAAACCGATTTGGCTGTTGGCAAGCAAACGCCTCGAACCAGGCAGAGGTTAAGCATTGTGCAGAATGAACTCGAAAGGTTAAAGCACAATTTCCCAATTATTAATTTTACTTACCCTGACACAGGACTCCTGGGCATTAGTAGAGTTACGCCTAGCTATATCGACATAACACTTGCTAAGCTCGATACCCTAAAATCTCACTTCAACTCAAAGTATAGAGTTGGGGTTGAACGGCGCGATGCGCTGGTAAAATCGCTTGAAAAGGAATTGGTTGGTAAAACCACACTTTTTGAGTTAAGCCGCATGCATCACAATAATGCTTTGGAGGCTTTGGTAACTAATAGAAACGATTTTACCAAGATTGTTGAAGTAGATAACAAGCTTGTTCGCCGCTACGAACCCATATACGCATACCCAACAGCCCGAAATGGAAGAGCACATTTTTATTCCTACTATAAAATTCTAGGCACTTTGCTAATCCCTACCTTCTGGTTTAATCTGGTGGTTATCTGGCTAATGTCAGTAATATTTTACCTTACATTACTAAGCGACATGTTCCGCGTGGTTAACCGTTTTGTTGAGCGCTTCCGTTTCCGCAAGCTTACGGCTCGTATTGCAAGGTATTTGCCAACCTAACATTGTTTTTCGCAATGCTGGTATTTAATTGAGTTTTGAGCTGTATCTTGAAGTGATTTAAAATATTAGGAACATATATTATCTGTAAATCTTCATGGTTGTCCCTCAAAATCCTCTTCTTTCATGGTGTACGAAGCCCGAATAATTGCGTAAGCGCTAAAATATCCCAACGCTCCATTATTTAGATTAGTAATCGGATTGGCTGGAGGAGGGCTAAATAATGGGAATTGTGGGCTTGAGGCCTTCAGGGCTTCGTTTAGGTACTGGTAGTAATCCTGGGTTATGGCGCAAAGCTCTAGGGTTACTTTATCGCCTACCTTGAGAGTATCTTTCTCAGAAATAAAGTAGAAGGCAGCACCCTCAGTGTTATTGCCGTTAAAGAACTTATCATCAACCAGAACCAGATTACTGAGGCTGTCGCTGTATAGTATGTCATTTATTTTTACCCGGAACATGTAATAGTTTCTCATGTTTTGGGGCTCTTTAGCATAACCATTAACTACCCATCCATCCCAGTTCCTGTTGTAGCTTACGTTTATTGAATCCAGGTAATTGGTTTGATATCCCTCGAGCAGTGTTGGCATTTGTGTTTGAGCCTGAAACGAAGTAACACCCCCAATATTCACATCTTCAATATGAAGCGTGTATGTTGTCCCCGATTTACCAAAAACATATGGGGTTGTGTAGTAGTAGCCGGGGTTATTGGCATCCTCGGTGAGGTCGTAGCGGGTATTGCCTTCCATGATGTAAACCGTGGCATTGGAAACGGGTGGGGGTGGAGTAGGACTATAGAATGGTACCGATTTAATTAGCCTTACGTAGTGGCTCATGGTATCGGTGGTTATGCTGCCGTAAACTATAAGCTTGGAATCCGATGAATCTAGTTCAATGTCTATCCGCTCCGTGCATGCAGCTAGTGCTAAGGTCAAAATCCCTATAATGGTCGATATTTTTCTCATAGCTAAAACTTGAAGTTATAGGTTACTGAGGGTATAATTGGGAATAGGTATGTTTTTTCGGCATAGGTTATGTTCGGATTCTTTTCGTCCTGAACAAAATTTAT
>JAGPEQ010000079.1 GCA_018056955.1 Bacteroidales bacterium
CGAGGTTTATGTTTACCGGAATGGAAATGTTTGGGTTACATCGGTAAAAGTACCTGCCATTGTGGTGAATATCGACCTATCGAACGAAAAGCAGGTTGAACTCCCTGAGGAGAACGATAGCGTTGATGAGATTTACAAGAATAATGAGCAGCATTTGAAAATCGATGAAAACGAGCGTTAACTAAAAAGGCTGCCCATCGGGCAGCCTTTTTTATACTCTTTTAGGAGTTTATCATCTTATTATGAATCTTACAGTTTCCTTACGGGTGTTGTTCAACGCATCGGTAGCAAAAATGGCTAACTCATTAATGCCCACCTTGAGGTTTGTTATGGGTGTGTTGTAATTTTGATTTTTTGATCCATTAATGGAATACTGAATAGTATTTGTGGCTGTGAGGTTATCGGACTCGCCAATATATATTCTAACATTATCCGGATAAACCGGAAGGGTTTGGCTTTCAACCTGCTCAAAACCAATGGGTTTAACGCTGAAATGCCAGTAAATTTCAGGGGCCTGGGTATCAACCGCAAAGGTAAAGCCCGATACGTTTACGTTTTCCACGTTGTCGTAACCGGTAAACTCAAGTTTATAGAATCCATCGTCGGTTAAAACGAATGGCTCAAGGTATTGTTTATTTTGTCCTTGATTCAGGGCATATTCAATGCGGTTAACACCAGCTTCCCTATCGGTTGCAAGGAGCTCAATTTTGGTCTCAGGCCCTATCCAAAGCGTGTCGCGCAATACAAGTTTAGGGCCATTTAGGCGATAGCCAAGTTCGGGCCCTGTTATATCGATTGTGGGCATGGTGAAGCTCTGAGCGTTTGCCTCGGAGTTACTGCGGTTATTTACCCTATCGATAGCGTAAGTTTTTAGTTTTACCGTACCCAAGATATCGGCAAGCATTACCGGTTTTTCGTAGAGCTTGAACTCCCTGTTGTTCAGGGAGTAGTAAATTTCCTTTACCCCTGCTTTGTTGTCAACGGCCATTACTTTTAAACGGCTACGTCCCGATGAGAACTCACGGGTGCCAATCATGTATGAGTTCCCTTCAATTTCCTCAACTACAATGGGTGGGGTTTTATCAACAAAGAATCTGTAGTTCTTTTGCACTTCAATATTCCCTGCTCTATCGGTTGAGTACCAGGTTAGGGTATGGTATCCCTCAGCCAGGTTAGCAGTTTGTATGGGTTGTTTATAATCAGTCCACTTGCCCGATGAATCAATCATAACCTTAGTGCCTGCTACACCAAACCTGTCGCTAGCTGTAAGAGTAAGCGCAGCCCTACCTGAAAAAATGTCTTCGTACTTATCACCCTTAAATGAGATTTCGGTTAAGGGTGGGGTGGCATCCACAATAATTTTTCGGGATACTACTGGCTCACTGTTACCAAGCTTATCGGTTGAGTATACCTTAATCTCGTATTCGCCATCATCGGTGAGGTTAATAGGGGTGTTGTACGGAGCAAAACTGCTTCCATTAATTGAGTAGAGTATTTTATCAACACCGGCCGCTTCATCGGTAGCGTTGAGTTCAATAATTGAGCCCCCCCGGATAATAATCGCATCTTTTTGCTCTAGAATATTCTGACTCTTGGGGTTTATGGATGTTTGGGGTGGGATACCGTCGGCGTAAAGTTCAAATAGGATTTTCCGACCTTTGTAAAGGTCAAGGTGCGACATTAGTTGTGGACCCGAACCATTCCAGGTTAAAGGGGCTGATATTTTATTGATACTTTTTAGCAATACTGCATTGGAGCCATCGGGTTCTGTGCCCATGTATATTTGAACAGGTTGGCTGAGCGGAACGTAAAGATTCCCGGTTGAATCAATATAAAATGTTTTTTTCTCGGCGTCTTGGGCGAAACTACCAAAAGTAAAGCCGGTTAGGGTCACAAGAAGTATTTGAGCAAACCTATTCATACTCATGGTTATTTTTTTGGTAAGTAAAAGCGGAATTCCACGCGACGGTTTTCACGGAGCTTGCTATCGGGGCATTTTATTCCCTTAACACACTCGTTAACCGGTTGGGTATCGCCATAGCCTTTATCTTTTAAACGGTAACCTTCTATTCCTCGCGATGTGAGGTAGTTTACCACTGACTGGGCCCGGCGTTGCGATAATTCAAGGTTATACTCGCTTGAACCGCGGCTATCGGCATGGGCTTTAATTTCAACATGCAGTTCAGGGTAGTTTTTTAGTATCTCTACCATTTCTTTCAGGTTGTTGATAGAGTTTCCTGTAATCCGTGCGCTTGCGGTTTCAAAGTAGATATTATCAATTTTAAAGGTTACATCGGGGGCTGCAACAATTTTATAAACGACTGTATCGCCAACGTTGCCTACATTGTCGGTTGAGTAAACCTTTATGGTGTACTCGCCGGTTCGTTCTATATCAACATTTCCATTAAAAGGTGCAAACGGTTGGTTATCAACGGCAATAAATGATTGCTTTACACCCGATTTTGAATCGATTGCACTGGGAGTAAATGATGCCCTGTCCTCCACATAAACCCTGTTATTGTGGTTAAAGAGAAGTCCTTTTTCAACCCTTAAGCTTGATTTAGGACCCACTCCATCGGCCCAAATTAGGAAGCGTACCTTTTCACCCTTCCCCTCATACACCAGGTAGTGTTTACCGTCGCCATCAAAATACATCGGGTTAGCGGCCTTGTCGGTACTGGGAATGAGCACTTTCTGGGAGGGCTGGTTCTCGGGGCTGATGAAAAAGAATATAGGCGCATCGGCTTTTACAAAAACATCACCGTTGTTGTTCACATATACATTGTTGGCATTTTCTTGTGCCAATGCTGATGTAAAAAGAAACAGAAACGCTAAAACCCCAAAATATTGCTTACTCATGGTTTAATGTGATGTATTCACAAAAATAAAAGTTTTTATCAATTTGCAGTTAAGTTTGGCTATCAATTTTAAAAGGTTTACCTGTTAGGTGAAGCCCAATGACAAGAACATCGTCAATTTGGTTATTTTCGGAGCCAATCCATTCATCAAGAGCTGTTTCAAGTTTTTCTTGTTGAGCCACCATAGGTAAATTATGGTTCTCAAATAGCATCTCCCTGAATCGTTTAGAGGTAAATTTAAGGTTTTCGGGTCCACCAAACTGGTCAATATATCCATCGGAAAACAGGTAAAAGTTGGTAGGGGAATCGATAGTGATGGTATGTAGGGTAAACTCTCGTTTTTCTTCCTTTTGTAAACCGCCAATGGGTACAGGGTCGCCTTTAATGGTGAAACACTGGTTGTTGGTTATGTAAACAATGGGATTTTTGGCTCCGGCAAACTCTATTGTTCGGCCATCGCCTTTGATTCGTATAAGGGCCATGTCCATGCCATCGCGGCTATCGTTATTTTCCTGTTTAAGCAGGTAACGTACCTGCTTGTGCAGCTCATTTAGTATTAGGTTGGGTTGGGTTAATCCGCTGCGTACAATTACATCGAGTAGGTTTAGCCCAATCATGGACATGAATGCTCCGGGCACACCGTGACCTGTGCAGTCAACTGCTGCAATCAGAAAACCAAAATCGTTCTTGGGGATATTGGGCAAAGCTATCATGTGTCGGTTTTGCTTACTGGCGGCTATATTTTGGCCGCCATAGGCAGCAAACCAGTAAAAATCGCCACTTACAATCTCCCGCGGACGGAACATGATGAATGCATTGGGTATGTAGCTGACCAATTGGTCGTATGTGGGTAATAAGGCTTGCTGGATTCGCTGTGCATAGTTAATGCTGCTGGTTATATCGCGGTTTTGTTTCTCAATCTGTTGGAGGGCTTGCATCAGTTCCTGGCTTTTGGCCTCAACCATGGCTTTTTGGCGTGCAAGTTCCTCGTTGGAGCGTTTCTTTTGAAGGTAGTAATGGGTTATTAGGCCAAGCATGCCTATGGTAGCCGCTATGATTACAATAAAGATGTTGCGAACCAGAATCTGATTTTTGATTTTTTCTTCGCGCAGTGCATTCTCCTTATTTAGCAGGTCTATCTGTAACTTTTGCTCTTGCGTTAGCTGTTCAATTTTATCGAGACTATCCTTTACTGTTTCAAGTACTCGCTGCTTTTCGCTGAGTTCCTTTTCTGTGAGCTCTTTTTCACTTTTTATTACCTGGAGTTCTCCCTTTGCTTCCTCAACAATTTTCTGTGCCTCTGCTTCCTTTTTGAGCTGTTCCTCGCGTTGAATTTTTCTGGAAAAGGCTGTATAGAGGGAGAAGTACTCCGACGATTTTTCAGAATTTCCAAGTGCCTCGTGTATTTCAGCCATGAGCGAGTATGTGTTTCTCAGTAGCTTTGCATCGTTAATCTCAAGTGCAATGGTATTGGCCTGTTCAGCGTAATCAAGGGCTTTTTGATACTTGTCCAATTCTTTGTAGGCATTTGCAATGTTAATAAGGGTTGCCGTTGTTTCCGCTTTATTTTTCTGTGAGCGGTTTATGGCTAAACTTTTTTCGAACTGCGCAATGGCCTCGCTATACTGTTCCAAGTCAACAAACACCATCCCAAGGTTGGTGTAAATTACCTTGAGTGCATTTTGGTTTCCAAGCTTTTCAGCAACCGATGCTGCTTTTAGGAAAATGTCGCGAGCCTCGGTAAGCTTTCCGTTAACCCAGTAAGCGGTTGCGGTTTTATTGTAAATTGAAAGTGCACCGTTTAGGTCGCCATTACTTTCAAGTTCCTTGGCTTGCTGTAAGCTATTTTGGAGTTCCTTACTGCTGCCTAGCGGGGTTGTTTGCGATTGCGCAGTAAAATGTGCAAATGCAAACAAAATCAATAAAACATAGTATTGAACAAACCTAAACATACTTAGTTCTATTGCTCCACTATAAAGTTAACTTTAAGGCTAGTCATGTGGGCAAACTCAATACCCTCATCAATCATGTCCTGGTCCTCATCGCGGTGATACCAGTTAAGTACCACCTCGTACCCCTGCGATGGCAATGCTTCAAAGTAACCTATGATATCGAGTAGTTTTTTTGACGACGAGGTGTTGAGGTACTCCAATTTTAGGTTAATGGTTGTTTTTTGCTTTGGTGATTTTACGTACTCCTGGGCGTATTTTTCAAGGGGTTTATAGAATTCAATGGCATCTTCGGGCAACGATTTGCCATTCACCTCAAAGTATCCCGATTCACCATCGGCCAGCACCATGGGTGAGTCGATTCGTTTCTCAATTTTTAGTGTATCCATACCGCTAGCATTAACTTTTTATTTAACGAACTTAGGTCGGTAAAAGTTCCAAAATGGCTACTCCCTGAATAAGTATTTGGTAAGAAATTCCGAAGTGTAACCACAACCCGATTTTGCAATATCTTCGGGGGTGCCAGTACAAACCACTTGGCCTCCCGCTGCTCCTCCCTCGGGGCCAAGGTCAACAATGTAGTCGGCCGATTTAATTACATCCAAATTATGCTCAATTACTATAACCGTGTTACCACGGTCAACAAGTTTGTTGAGCACCTCAAGCAGAATGCGTACATCGTCAAAGTGTAATCCTGTAGTGGGCTCGTCCAGAATGTAGAGGGTTTTCCCGGTATCGCGTTTGGCTAATTCTGTGGCTAGTTTCACACGCTGGGCTTCACCCCCTGATAGGGTAGTGGATTGTTGCCCCAATGTTATATAGCCCAGTCCAACGTCCTGGAGCGTTTTTAACTTCTGATGGATTTGCGGTATGCTGTCAAAGAATTCCACGGCCTGGTTAATGGTCATGTCCAGCACCTCGCTGATATTTTTACCTTTGTACTTTACCTCAAGCGTTTCGCGGTTATACCGACGTCCAAAACAGTCGGGACACTTTACGTAAACGTCGGGGAGGAAATTCATTTCTATTACCTGAACGCCACCGCCCTTACAGGTTTCACATCGTCCGCCCTTAACGTTGAATGAGAAGCGTCCAGCCTTGTATCCCCTTATTTTTGCATCGGGGGTTAACTCAAAGAGCTTGCGAATATCGGTAAATACGTTAGTATATGTTGCTGGGTTCGAACGGGGCGTGCGTCCAATGGGCGATTGGTCAACATCAATCACTTTGTCAATGTTTTCAATTCCTTCTATCGCATCGTGTTCCAACGGTTGAGCATATGAACGGTACAAATGGCGGCTGAGGGCAGGGTATAGCGTTTCATTTATTAAGGTTGATTTACCGCTACCCGATACGCCCGTTACACAGATAAATGTACCTAAAGGAAATTTCACGGTGATATTTTTCAGGTTATTGCCTCGTGCTCCCTTTACGGTTAGGAATTTTCCGTTACCCTTGCGCCGCTCTTTAGGAATAGGAATTTTAAGTTGACCATTGAGGTACTGAGCGGTAAGCGAGTTGGACATCAGTATTTCCGAGGGAGTGCCTGTTGCAACTATTTTCCCGCCATGCCTGCCGGCGCGTGGGCCTATATCTACTACGTAATCGGCTGAGCGTATCATCTCCTCATCGTGTTCAACCACTATCACGGAGTTGCCTGCATCGCGCAGCTGCTTAAGCGAGTTTATGAGCTTGATGTTATCGCGCTGATGAAGCCCAATACTTGGCTCATCGAGTATGTAAAGCACATTAACCAGTTTTGAACCAATTTGGGTAGCCAGCCTGATGCGTTGGCTCTCGCCACCCGATAGGGTTGAAGAACCGCGGTTTAACGAAAGGTAACCCAATCCTACGTCGAGCAAAAAGCGTACGCGCTCCCTGATCTCTTTAAGTATTTCGGTGGCTATTGCCTTTTGCCTGCTGCCAAGACGATTCTCAAGACCCTGTAGCCAATGCCAGAGTGTTTCAATGTCCATGGCTGAAACATCGGCTATGCTTTTACCATCAACCTTGAACCATAGCGATTCTTCTTTCAACCTTGTTCCCTTGCAGGTTGGGCAGGTTACCTGTTTGATGAACTGGTTTGCCCACCGGTCGCCCTTGCCATTCAGCTCATCGTTGGTTTGATGGTTTTGGATGTAGCTGATTACCCCTTCAAAGCTCAGGAAGTATGAGCTGTTTACCCCAATGCTTGGATGTTTTAGCTTAAACTGTTCTTCGGAACCGTAAAGAATCACGTTTAGCGCCTCATCAGGGATTTGTCCAATGGGGTCAGAAAGGGAAAAATCGTACTTTGAGGCAATTGCTTCCAGTTGCCAGAATATCAGTGAGTTTTTATATGGTCCCAAGGGTTGAATACCACCTCGTTTAATGCTCAGCTGTGGGTCGGGGATAATTCGTTCAATATCGGCTTGGTTTATGTAACCCAACCCATTACAGTGTGTACATGCCCCTTTGGGAGAGTTAAAGCTAAATGTGTATGGCTCAGGCTCATCGTACGAAATGCCAGTTGTAGGACACATCAGGTTGCGGCTAAAGTACCGGTATTCACCGTTATCCATATCAAGCACCATGATGATTCCCTTGCCAATGTTCATTGCTGTAGCCACCGACTGGCTTAACCTTTTTAAATCGCCCTCGCCTACACGGAATTTGTCAACAAGAAGTTCAATGTAGTGGGTTTTGTAACGGTCGAGCTTCATGGCCGGTCGTAGCTCCGTTATTTCCCCATCGATACGGGCGTTGAGGTAACCCTTGCGCCTTAGCTGGTCAAAAAGTTCCTTGTAGTGCCCCTTACGTCCACGAACCACAGGCGCCAGTATGGCGGTTCGTTTACCAGTAAACCGTTCGTTTATCAGGTTAATGATTTGCTCATCGGTATAACGAACCATTTCCTCCCCGGTTTGGTATGAGTAGGCTGTTGACGCTCTGGCGTAAAGTAGACGGAGGAAATCGTAGATTTCTGTAATTGTCCCCACAGTGGAGCGGGGATTTTGGCTGGTGGTTTTCTGCTCAATGGAAATCACAGGGCTAAGCCCTGAAATCTTATCAACATCAGGTCGCTCAAGAGCACCCAGGAATTGCCGGGCATAGGCCGACATGGTTTCCATGTAGCGCCGCTGACCCTCAGCATATATGGTATCAAATGCTAATGATGATTTACCGCTGCCGCTCAGGCCGGTAATTACCGTCAGCTTTTGCCGTGGAATTGTAACATCAACATTCCGCAGGTTATGCACGCGTGCACCCTCAACAACAATTTCGCCCTCATCGGTTAAGGCCGATTTATCAATATCCTGAAACATGCTAAAACCTATTTATATGCCTCCTCACGGAAACCTTTACGTGGTATCTTTATAAGGTACGATTTGCCTTGCTTGCCTGGCAAGTAATTTTCCCTAAGCCAGGGATTAAAGAGTTTGATGAGTTTATAGTTAACGCCGTACTGCCTTGCAAAACTAGCAATGCTGGTTATGGTGCTGTCAACTTTAACCTCAGTGTACTCAAGTGGTGGATAAAGGTCAGTACTATCCAGAAAGAAACCGTACTGCTTGGGGTTCTCAAAAATCACCTTAAGCGCTAATATACGGTACACATACCTGCCGGTTTCGTCGCCTAAAACCATATCGTAATACGAATTACTATCCTGCCGGTCAATTTGCTTTGTAATACCGTTCATTCCAAAGTTGTACGATGCTGCTGCCATGGTCCATGTACCATACTTCTCATAAGCTTTCTTAAAGTACTGGCAGGCTACCTCAGTTGACTTTTCAATATGGTATCGCTCATCCACCTCTTTATTAATCTCAAGCCCGTATTCTTTAGCTGTACCCTCAAGTATTTGCCAGAATCCAACTGCTTTGGAAGGTGATACTGCCTGGGTAAGGCCACTCTCTGCAACAGCAAGGTATTTAAAATCGTCGGGTATATTGTTTTTTTTGAGTATTGGCTCTATAATTGGGAAGTAGCGGTTTGCTCGCTTTAGCAGAAGAACCGTTTGCGAGTGCCAGAAGGTGTTAACATGTAGTTCACGGTCAAGCGATTCGCGAACATCGAAATACTGAAGGGGAACTTCTTCGCCGGCAAAACTCAAATTCTCAGGTATGGGGATTGCAAAAATTAGCGACGATTGGTAAACCGAGTCGCTCCAAGGGTTTAACGATTTATACCTCTCAAATCCCGAATTAGGCCTTGGAATGAACGATAGCATTAAAACAAAAAAGCATACGGCAGTTACAACCAATCCTATTAAAATAAGTTTTCTATTATCCATGTAAATGAACTTTTACCATTTAACGTTACCCGAACCAATTTGTTAACTTAATCTACAAAAATACAATTTAGCGCTGATCTTCAAAAGGGGCATACCCCTTCAATATTTTGATTTATCAAAAATACCGCCAATACCGTTTAATTAGGGATTTTTGTCATTTTGATTTCCAATTTACGGGATAATTACTGCCGAAATAGCTCCCCGTCGTGCTGAGTCCCGATTTGTAGGGAAATACTTCGCCGAAGCATCTCTTTAGCATTAATCCTTGTTGTTTTTTTGGAAGCTGCTCTTAGCCATGCTGTTCTGTTGCGATGCAAAGTTTCAGTGTTGCTCTTTGGAAAATGTATTACGTGCATCGCTATACATGTGGGAATAATCATAGTGTTACAAATATTACGCCCTTGCGGGGCTGGAAGCGTTGCTAGTAACTCGTTGTTCGTTTTTCGTAAAAAACGACCTCACCCCACCCCTCTCCTGACAGGAGAGGGGGAAGCAATTAGGAGACCTTATTGCAGGGCTAAAGTCTCCCCTCTCAGGGGAGATTTAGAGGGGTCATCTGGGTTGTTTGTGGAAAACGGCTTCATCCCAGACTTTATTCCTGAGAGGGAATGAAGCGGAAGAAGCAGGCAGAGGCATAAAAGCCTGACCCGGCAATGGGTCGGGGGTGAAACGTGGCGGTGGGCTTAGTAAGCGATACCACATGAGTCACGCCCCAGGCGTGGCGAATTGTATCGCGTGGCAGTTCCACCCACGGGGTACACATCGGGTCGGGCTTTTCAGCCTTGATTTTCTTTGGTTCTTTCTTGTATCAAGACAAGAAAGAACGTGAAAATCACTCTTTGCGATGTTTTTCCTTTGCGATGCAAAGTTTCAGTGTTGCTCTTTGGAAAATGTATTACGTGCATCGCTATACATGTGGGAATAATCATAGTGTTACAAATATTACGCCCTTGCGGGGCTGGAAGCGTTGCTAGTAACTCGTTGTTCGTTTTTCGTAAAAAACGACCTCACCCCACCCCTCTCCTGACAGGAGAGGGGGAAGCAATTAGGAGACCTTATTGCAGGGCTAAAGTCTCCCCTCTCAGGGGAGATTTAGAGGGGTCATCTGGGTTGTTTGTGGAAAACGGCTTCATCCCAGACTTTATTCCTGAGAGGGAATGAAGCGGAAGAAGCAGGCAGAGGCATAAAAGCCTGACCCGGCAATGGGTCGGGGGTGAAACGTGGCGGTGGGCTTAGTAAGCGATACCACATGAGTCACGCCCCAGGCGTGGCGAATTGTATCGCGTGGCAGTTCCACCCACGGGGTACACATCGGGTCGGGCTTTTCAGCCTTGATTTTCTTTGGTTCTTTCTTGTATCAAGACAAGAAAGAACGTGAAAATCACTCTTTGCGATGTTTTTCCTTTGCGATGCAAAGTTTCAGTGTTGCTCTTTGGAAAATGTATTACGTGCATCGCTATACATGTGGGAATAATCATAGTGTTACAAATATTACGCCCCTGCGGGGCTGGAAACGGTGTTCGTTGCTCGTGAAACTATTGTCATGTTGAGCGTTAGCGAAACATCTCATTACACCTAATGTGGCAGCCAACTTTGCTAGCTCTATCCGTCATATTCTTGTTGGGCTTAACTGTTCACTTTCCCTCTAACTTCTTCTAACTCAGTCATATTCTTTTGTTTCCGAATCATTCCGAATCATTCCGAATCATTCCGAATCATTCCGAATCATTCCGACTAATTCCTCTAAATTCATGTTACTTGGGATAAACTTAACATTAACTTAACATACCGTTTAAACCTTAACATATAGTTTACATAGACGTAACTATCTTTGCACAAAATTTTTAGCAATGAGAAATATTGTTTTCCTATCGGCTTTAATGGTTTTGCAACATTTTGTTTATGCGCAAGAGGTAAACGACTCAATAATTTACCATCAAAATCAAAGGATATTGCAGTTTTTGGAAAGCAGTAAGATTTCAACCCAAATTTTTCTTGGCTACAGGTATTATGAGGAAGGCAATGGAAACTATAACGAGTTTGTCGTAAAAAGGGGATATATCACCTTTGATAAGTCATTGAACAAGTATCTATCCGGGCGCATAGCTCCCGACCTAACAATTGACAAGGAAGGCGATGGTGAAGGCGACCTTGAAATGCGCTTAAAGTATTGTTATGTTGAGCTTAAAGACGAGGGCAGTTATGGGGTATTCACAAGCCCTAAACTATTAATTGGAGAGGTTCCTACCCCTTTTATCGATTTTGAGGAAAAGGTTAACGCGTACAGGGTTGTTGCTAGCCAGTATCTCGATGACATGAAAATCCTCACATCGGCCGATTTCGGGGTTACCACATCGGTTTTACTGGGTGGAAAGATTGATGAGGGTTACCAAAAAACTGTCAGCAATGCTTATCCCGGCAAATTTGGGTCAATTGCTGTGGGGGTTTTTAACGGAGGTAGTTACCATGCTCTTGAATACAATAACAATAAAACT
>JAGPEQ010000080.1 GCA_018056955.1 Bacteroidales bacterium
CCCTCAACCTCAAAATCCTTGGGGGTGGTGTAAAAGTTCAGCTCAAGGGCATCGACACCGGTATCGGCAATGGCCTGAGCATACTCAGCCCATGTATCGGGGTGCATGGCGTTAAGGCTCCCTATAACCGGAATTCCAAGCGTTTCCTTTGCTTTTTTAAGCTTGGCCAGATGTTCGGCCGGGCCTGCATGCTTAAGGGTTGGAAATAGCTTAACCATTTCGGCATGGCGCTCGTTGTACTCCTCAAGCTCATTCTCCAGCTCCAGCTCCTCAAGCTGGATTTGTTCCTCAAAAAGCGATTTAAAAACAACGGCACCCGCTCCGGCCTTCTCAATGGCCTTCAGGGTATCGATGTTTGACGTGAGCGACGATGCACCCACTATCAGCGGGTTCCGCAGCTCTATTCCTAGATAATTAGTTTTGAGTTTTGACATAACGATTGGTATTAGGGGTTACTTTTTTCAAATTGAGGTTGCAATTGCTCTGGCAATATCAATAACCGGTTTTGGCCATTGGTAATCGGAAAAGTTTTGCGCGTTTATTGCAATAACTATCTCTTTTTCCGGAACAACAAACACGTACTGGTCGCCGTAGCCTGCCGCATAGTACATTAAAGGCTCGCCGGTTTGATGCTCAACCCACCAGTGTAGGCCATAGCCTGTGCTCTGATTATATACTGATTGTATGGTTATGGAATTGTTTATCCAGCTTACTGAAACTATCTGCATGTTCCTGTACCTTCCGTTGTTGAGCATCAATAAGCCAATCTTGGCCATATCGAGGGTGGTTAGGGATATCCCTCCCCATGCAGGGAATGGATTATTGGGGTATTCATCCCAACGGTATTGGTCAATGCTTAACGGTTTAAAAATATTTTCCACAACAAACTGGTTGAATGGCATGCCACTAACCCTGCTTACCACCTCAGCAATTACCTGCGACGATAAACTGTTATAGTTAAACTTTATACCCGCCAAGGTATCCACAGGTAGGTTAAAAAAATGGTCAATCCAATTCGCTTTACTTTCCAAAAGGGCTATCAGGCTGTTCGACGCATAGTTGTATGGGAAAAACCATTCATCCCACTTTAATCCGGTGGTTTGGTTAAGCAAGTGTTTTAGAGTGATATTTTTCTTGGCCGGATACTCACTGAATTGCCTGTTATATTCAGGAAAATACTTAGCAACCGGCTCATCAACTGAGGGTATTAAACCCCTATCGATACAAATTCCTAAGGCCAACGATGTGATGCTTTTGGTAACTGAGCTAATCTGATTTAGGCTATTCCTGCTGTTAAAACCATAGTATTGCTCAAAAATTGGTTTACCTTTCATATTAAGCACAACTACTGAGCTTACCTTGCCGTAATGCTCTTGCCTAATCTGTTCATTCAGCTCCACTATTTTAGATGATAGTCCTGTAATATCAGTAATACCGGCAAGTCCATCCCCTAAAGATGAAATAAAAAGTAGTATCGATATAAATACAATCCGCATATAAGTTCCGTTTACTGTATAAATATATTCAAAAAAAGGGATAAAAGCAAGAGGATTTACATCATAAACCGATGTAAACGCCTTTTGGTTCAATGAAACGATTAAATATTTTTAACTCTGATTAACGGTTGGCCTATTACTCTATGTATCGTGCTATTTTAGCAAGCCTGTTTAAAGCCAACTCAATGGTTTGATTTGGGCAAGCTATGTTGATTCGTTGAAAGCCCTTTCCCTCCGCACCATACTCAGTTCCCGGGCTAAAACCCAACCCTGCCTCATGTACTAAAAGCCTGTTTAGCTGGTCATCGGTTAGGTTGGTGTTACGGAAATCGGCCCAAACAAGGTATGTGGCATCGGGTTTACGAACCTTAACCTTGCCATACTTAGCAAGCCCCTCGCTGAGCAGTTCCCAGTTTGAGTTGAGGTGTTGCATGAGTCCGCTTAGCCACTCCTCACCTTGCGGTGTAAATGCCGCTTTTAATGCCTCAAACCCAAAAATATTTCCCATGCCTGCTCCGCTTGCCTCCAGCTCAGCTGAAAACCTTGCCTTGAGCGTAGGGTTAGGAATAATAACAAAGCCGCTGGCTAACCCTGCAAGGTTAAAAGTTTTGCTCATGGATGCAAACGTAACAGTAATGCTGGCAAGCTGCTCCGATAACGAAGCGATTGAGAAATGCTTTTTACCATCAAAAACCAAATCGGAGTGTATCTCGTCCGATACAATAATCAGGTTGTACCTGATACAGATTTCGCCAAGCTTAAGGAGTTCCTCCTTGCTCCAAAGCTTTCCTATGGGGTTATGGGGGTTGGAAAGAATTAACATCCTGGCGCCCTGCGCCACCTGCTTTTCCAGCAAATCGTAGTTGAAGGTATATTGGCCATTGTTCTCAATCAGCGGATTTAAAACAAGTTTGCGATTATTTGCCGACACGGTAGTGAAGAAAGGCCGATAAACCGGGGGTTGAATAATTACTGCATCGCCGGGCTTGGTGAAAGCCCTAATGGCATGGCTTAAACCCGAAACCACCCCGGGACAAAAATCAATCCAGGCTGTATCAATGTCCCAACCATGGAGGTGCTTATACCACCAGGTAATGGCGTTATGGTAATGGTTATCGCGGAAGGTGTAACCCAAAACCGGATGGTTTAGCCTTTGGCGTAGTGCATCGATAATGAAATCGGGCGCCGGAATATCCATATCGGCCACCCACATAGGTAAAACGTTGGGGTTCCCAAAAATCACCTGCCTTAAATCGTACTTCACACACGAGGTGTTTTCCCTGCTTATTAACCGATTGAAATCAAAATCCATGCTTAAAGATTTAGAATATAATTTGCAATCCAACCCGAACCCCAAAAGGCTCGATGTTTGGATTATCCAAGTGGGTTAGGCGCCAAAGGGCGTCAACCCTCACTACTTTGAAAATATTTTCCAAACCAACACTTACCTCCATGTAGGGCTTTGAAACCTCACCCAAGCCGGCAGGGAACTGCAGCATCTGCATATTTTCGTTACTTATGCTCCCAATTAGGTATTTGGCGGTGGCAACCTCGCGCCATTTTAGGCGGCGCAAAAGCGGGAAATGGTTAAGGAAAAAACCCTGAAAATGGTGCTCGTAGTATAGGCTAACATACTGATTCGATGCAAACTCATAGTAGTTCATCATGTTAAAGGCATACCTGTCAAATGCATAGGTCTCGTTACCCTCGTGTAGCTGAAGCAAGGGATACGGAACTTTCCCGAAAATTTTGCCAGCATCCACAATAAATCGGGCGTAGCCAATTGGGTTGAGATTGAATTTATGGTAGTAATTTAGGTGTAGCTTCCAAAAATCGTAATCGGAACCGGCAAATCCTTTTATTGACCTGGTAATATTAAAGTTAACCTCGGGCCAATTACTGCCAAGACTCACTTTCTCGAACTCGCCCGAAACAAAGCGTTCATCTTTAATCCAACGGGTATTAAGGGTGAGTGTGGCATTGGTAATGCTCTTAAGACTGCTTCCGCCCGAAACAGGTGTAAATGGGATAAATTCGGTTGGGAAAATAATCCTGTGACTAAAGGTAACCTTATTGGACAGGCCAACAAACCATTCCTTTTCATAGTATGCAGTAAAATCCTTTACAAGCGTCAACTTATAGTTAGGGTTTCGCCTAAGGAACGATGTAAGAATGTTATCCTCCGTAAGCGCATAGGGGCTTTGCCCCAGCTGTTCAATATCGCTCTTATAGCTAACCCCAACCGCTTCGCGTGGATTTTTACTGATCATGTAAAGTGCTCCCACCCCCCACTTGAAACGCTCATCCTTATCGCCGTAGGCTACAAAGGCATCGAACATAACCCTTTTGCTGAACTTATTGCTTGTGCGGCCTGAAACCTTAAACCGATTACCCTCAATCTCGTTGAAGCTATAGGTTTGGTAGTATGGCCCTATTTCCCAGTATCCTACTACATAGTAGTAGTTTACAAACATATTGATAATATCGATAAATGTCTTATACATGGGAACCTGCTGAACGGAATCGACCATTTGGTAAATGTTGGCTTCGCGCGGGGTAAGCTCAAACGGACGTGCCTGTGCCCAAAACTCCTCCTCTTGGTTTAGCGCGCCCTCCTCTACTTTAAGGTTGGTAGGCAAGTCTGTCACTTCCTTGGGAAACTCAGCGTTTAGCTTAACATCGCTGTACGATATAGTTTTATGGCCAAAGAATCCGGTTGTTTTATCGGTGAGGTTGAAATCGACAAAAAGGGTCATTTGCTTTGGGAACCAAAGCGTATCGTTAAGCGGCATGAACTCAGCAGTAGCCACCATATCGTTCACAAAGTTCAGGTTCACCATATCCGATAACCTAATCTGGGCTTTAACAATAGCCCATGTGCTATCGTTTACCCAGAAATCGCCCGTAAAGGTTGGTTCCATCTTGCGGCGGGGACGGAACGAAATCTGGTAGCACCAACGGTTATCAATATACATGCTGTCCAGCAGAATGTACTTATAGAAAAGCATCCCGGAGTTGGAAATAGGGCTCACCAGCCCCTGGTCAAAAATGTTGATGTAGTTATCGTAAATATTAACACTTTGGTATATTTTGCCTGTAAACTGCGCTACGCTCTCGTTGTTAACACCTGACATTTTAGTAGCCCTGATGATTTCCTTTTCCATCTTTGGATTAGCGCGGTAGTAGTAATCCGATAACGACTCGGTAATGAATATTGGCAGGTAAGTTTTACCGGTTACCGCATTGGTATCAACATAGTCCCATATAAACTGAAACTGGTTGAATACCTTGCGTTTCTTAATATCCTCATCAATATTATTGATATCAACCTGAATCTTATTATAGTTTTTACAGCTATAGCTAAAATTTGCAGGATTGTTTTTATTCTTGTTCGCGATGATGTTCCGGATAATGCGATTTGCCTGACTCTCGCCCGGTTTAACAACCACTGCCTCAAGCTCAATGGCCTCTGGCTCCAGGTTTACCGATACCTCCTGGTAAACACCCTTTTTAACCCTAAGCATTGCGGGTTTATAACCCACAAAAGAAACTATAAGTGTATCGGTTGCTGTGCGCGACTCAAGAAAAAATTCGCCTTTTTCGGATGTTATAGTGCCCTGAGTGGTGTTCTTGAATGTAACATTAACGTATGGCAAAGGCTCGTTGGTTTGAGCATCTAAAACCTTGCCCCTAATTTTGGTTATTTGACCTTGACCGAGCGCAAAATTTGAGCAAAAAAATGCTATAAATGATACTGTTAAAAGGCGTTTCATAGCTAATCCTTAGTTTTAGCCCATTTTGTAGCAAAAATGCTTACCTCGTAAAGCAACCATAGCGGCACAGCTACAATTATCATACTAAATACATCGGGCGGTGTAATAATGGCAGCTAATGTAAGTAACACAACAATAGCTATGGGCCTATTTCGCTTTAAAACTTCAATCTCAATTATATGCCATTTAGTCAGGTAGAAAACTACTAAAGGCAATTCAAAACTTAACCCCATTGCAAAAACAGTTTGCGTAACTGTTCTAATGAACGATTGAACGGTTATTTGGTTCGCAATTGATTCGCTCAAGCTGTAATTAGCCAGGAAATTAACGGCTATGGGTGCTATAATAAAGTAGCCAAATGCCACACCAGTAATGAAAAGAACTATGCTGTATATTAAAAATTTTATGGAAATCTTTCGTTCCTTATCCTTTAAGGCAGGTAGAATAAACCTTGCAATGGCTGTTACACAATAAGGTGCAATAAGTATTGCCCCTCCAAAAAAAGCCAGCCTGACATGCAGGGTAAATTGCCCGGCTAGTTCAATGTTGGTAAAACTTAGCCTATGGCTATTGATGCACAAATCGGGTGAGTTTAGTATGCCAGCCAGTTTGCATAACCATCGGTTTGTGATAAAGTTGGGGTTACTAACCTGCGTAAGTAGCTCAAGAAGTTTATCGCCAAAAAGAAAGGCAACCACACTTGCCAACACCACAGCCACAACTACTTTAAGCAAAACCAATCGTAGTTCCGCCAGGTGCTCAAGAATGGTCATCTCCGACCTGCTTTTCATGGCAATAAAGGATAGGTTAAACTATACCCTCGCGCAGTATATCGTGAATGTGAATAACTCCCAGGTATCTTTCATTCTCCATTACTAAAAGCTGGGTTATTTTGTGCTGCTCCATCAGGTGGAAGGCATTAATGGCCAGCTCATGCGGGTCGATAGTTTTTGGCGTTCTGGACATAATATCCTTGGCGGTTAGCCCCTCAATGGTAGCGTTGTTCTGGAGCATACGACGCAGGTCGCCATCGGTTATTATACCCATGAGCTTTCCGTTATCGTCCAGTACAGCTGTAGCACCAAGTCTTTTCGACGAAATTTCAATAATAACTGAAGGTATTGGGTCATTTGGGTGAACACGTGGCACATTATTCTGCGAGAAGATGTCTGAAACCCTCATGTAAAGCTTTTTCCCAAGCGAGCCTCCGGGATGAAAACGGGCAAAATCGGCAGGAGTAAAACCACGTAGCTTTAAAAGACACACAGCCAAAGCATCGCCAATTACCAGCTGAGCAGTGGTGCTCGATGTGGGAGCAAGGTTATTGGGGCAGGCCTCGCGCTCAACGGTTGCCCGCAAAACATAGTCGGCCTTTTGGGCTAAATATGAATCAGTATTTGAAACAATGGCAACTACCTTATTCCCTAAATTCTTTATTAAAGGTACAAGCACCTTGATTTCAGGGGTGTTTCCACTCTTTGACAGGCAAATGATAATATCGTCAGGTTGGATAATTCCTAAATCGCCATGGATGGCATCGGCAGCATGCATGAATATGGCCGGTGTGCCAGTAGAGTTAAGGGTTGCAACTATTTTGCTTGCTATTATGGCGCTTTTGCCTATACCGGTAACAATAACCCTACCTTTTCCGTTAAATATTTCGTTAACCGTTTGCTCAAAGTTATCGTCAATGTACTCTGCAAGTTTCTCAATAGCAATAGCTTCGGACTTAATGGTTTCAACAGCCAGGCTTTTTATTTGTGAGTTCATTTTAAGTCAATTTTTACTACTTTTGTAATCCTTTGTTAAAAGACGCTAAACTAAACCTTAATTTAAATTTAATAGTATATCTTAGAGCAAAAGTATTGTTTTTTTATTTGATAGTTAAAACAAACCTATTAACAAAAGTTAAATACCTACCCAGGGGAAACGCAAGGAAATGAAAGTTGATGCATCGGAAATCTCTTTAAAAGAGTACCTGAACAAGTATTTCGGGTTTACCACCTTCAAAGGTAACCAGGAAGCTATCATTAGGAATGTTCTTGCCGGAAACGACACCTTTGTACTTATGCCTACAGGCGGAGGTAAATCGTTATGCTACCAGCTTCCGGCGCTCATACTGGATGGTACGGCCATAATCATATCGCCACTCATCGCCCTGATGAAGAATCAGGTAGATAATATGCGTAGCTTTGTAGTTGAAGATGGTGTGGCGCATTTTCTTAACTCATCGCTAAACAAGGCGCAGATACAGAAGGTAAAGGACGATATAATGGCAGGAACCACCAAGATGCTTTACGTGGCTCCCGAGTCGCTCACCAAGGAGGAGAATGTTCAATTCCTCCGTCAGGTAAAAATCTCGTTCTATGCCATTGACGAGGCTCACTGTATCTCGGAATGGGGGCACGATTTTAGGCCAGAATACCGCCGTATTCGTCCCATTATTAACGAGATAGGTCAAGCCCCATTAATTGCCCTTACCGCCACAGCAACACCAAAGGTTCAACACGATATTCAGAAGAACCTGGGCATGCTGAATGCCACGGTTTTCAAATCGTCGTTCAACAGGCCAAACCTGTACTATGAGGTACGCCCCAAGGTTAACGCCGTTAAGGAGATAATCAAGTACATCAAGAATAACCCAGGAAAATCGGGTATTATATACTGCCTTAGCCGCAAAAAGGTTGAGGAGATGGCTGAGGTGCTCAAGGTTAACGGTATAAAGGCACTCCCCTACCATGCCGGTATGGATGCCAGCACCCGTTCCGAGAACCAGGATAAATTCCTGATGGAAGAGGTTGATGTTATTGTGGCTACCATTGCCTTTGGAATGGGTATCGATAAGCCAGATGTTCGATTTGTTATCCACTACGACATACCCAAAAGCCTTGAGGGTTACTACCAGGAAACCGGCCGCGCCGGTCGCGACGGCGGCGAGGGACAATGTATCACCTTTTACAGCTACAAGGATATTCAGAAGCTGGAAAAGTTCATGCAGGGTAAACCTGTATCGGAACAGGAAATAGGCAAACAGCTACTGCTCGAAACCGTATCGTACGCCGAGTCGTCGATGTGTCGCCGCAAAACCTTGCTAAACTACTTTGGCGAGGAGTTCACTGAGGATAATTGCAACTCATGCGATAACTGCCTTAACCCCAAAACCCAGTTCGACGGGCAGGATGAGCTTCAAATGGTTCTGGAAACCATACTTGCCGTTAACCAAAAGTTCAAGGCCGACCATATAGTAAACATCCTTACGGGAAATGTTACTGCTGCCGTTAAATCGTATAAGCATAACCAGCTCGACACCTTTGGCGAAGGGACTGACAAAGACCCCATGTTCTGGAACTCCATAATCCGCCAGGCCTTGGTAATGAAGTACATCGATAAGGACATTGAGAACTACGGTTTGCTAATGGTTACCCAAAAGGGTAAGGATTTCCTTGAGAAACCTCAGGAGGTTATGTTTACCCTTGACCAACGCTACGAGGAAGGCGACGACGACGAGGCCATTGGGCTATCGCCCGACAAGGCTGGTGGTGGAGCCGCCGACGATGAGCTGCTGAACATGCTCAAAGAGCTCCGCAAGAAAATGGCCAAGAAGCTAAACCTTCCGCCATTCGTAATTTTCCAAGACCCTTCGCTGGAGGATATGGCTATTCAATACCCAATTACAATTGATGAACTGCAGAACATATCGGGTGTTGGAGCGGGTAAAGCGCGACGTTTCGGTAAAGAATTTGTTGAGCTTATTAAGGCATACGTTGAGGAAAAGGAAATTATCCGTCCTCAGGATATGGTTGTTAAATCGGTGGCAAACAAATCGCTCCTGAAAGTATTCATCATCCAAAGCATCGACCGCAAAATGGATTTTGAGGATATTGCTGAGGCTAAGAACCTAGAGATGGATGAACTGCTCACTGAGATTGAGGCCATTGTAAATTCCGGAACACGCATCAATATCGACTACTACATCAACAAAGTAATTGACGAGGATAAGCAGGAGGAGATATTCGACTACTTCCGTAACGAGGCTCAGACCGAAAGTATTGAGGAAGCAATGGCTGCCCTTGGCGATGATGATATCACCGAGGAGGAAATCCGATTGATGCGTATCAAGTTCATGTCGGAAATGGGTAACTAACCCAATTCCCAAGTGGGTATGCATACACTACTGTCAATAAACAAACTAACCAAGAACTACGGAACAACCGAAGCGCTATGTAACTTCACGCTCGAGGTTGTTGAAGGTCAGGTACTGGGAATTCTTGGCCCTAATGGTAGCGGTAAAACTACACTACTATCGATATTGATGGGCTTACGATACCCAACCTCAGGCCACTTTACATGGTTTAACACCCCACCAAACCATGTTCCAACCACCAGGATTGGGGCTCTTATTGAGGTACCCACATTCTACCCTTACCTTTCCCTTTACGATAATATGCGTATTAGCGCACTGGCTAAGAATATCAGCTATAATGAGATTTTTCCTGCCGTTGAGCGGGTTGGCCTAACCCCCAACCTAAAAGCAAAGGTTGCGACCTTCTCCCTTGGAATGAAGCAACGCATGGCTATTGCACAAGCCTTGCTGGGTAACCCAAAAATTATTGTACTTGATGAACCCACAAACGGCTTAGACCCCGAGGGGATTGTTGAGGTTCGGAACCTAATTAAAGAGCTAAATGCCGGAGGCACATCCATCATAGTTGCAAGCCACAACCTCGATGAGGTTCAACGTACCTGTACTCACGTGGCAATACTTAAAAAAGGTCACCTGCAAGCCTTTGGTGGGGTCAACGAACTGCTCACATCGGCCAAGGTGGCAATTGTTGAGGTTCGAAATCCTGAAAATCTGATTGATTTCCTTAACAGCAACCCCACTATTGAGGTTATTGAAAGAGTGGGTAATTCATTCAAATTACTGGTAAATAAAAGCGAGCATCAGGTAACCCTTATAACCGATTTTCAAAATCACGGAATAGCAGTTAACTCTTTCGAAATCCGCAACCTAAACCTTGAGGAGCTATTTATTACACTAGTTCGAAAGTAAAAAAACAGCCTATGATACGAGCAGTAAAAGCGGAGCTAATTAAAACCCTTGGTTATGCAACCTTTTGGGTACTAATTTCGCTCCATGCCCTCCTTTTCCTGCTGGTTCTAACAATTGCTAACAAGGCAACACTTAACTTCAATGGAGTAGAATCCAATATATTGCTTTCAAAGCCCTACACATGGGGTACAGTTGCCTGGTTAGCCAGCTGGTTTAACCTTATTTTAGCCCTTTTATTCATTATTCTGTGCGGTAACGATTTTCTGTTTGGCACATACCGGCGCGGTTTGCTCGATGGCTTTAGCCGCAATAACCTGTTTAAGGCAAAGCTATCGCTCCTAATACTAATTGCCTTTTACGTGGTTGTTCTGGTAACGCTAATTGCGCTTTTTGCAACCCCTGTGCTAAGCTCTTGGGAAAACCTTTTAACCGGCTACGGTTACATTCTGGTACTTTTCATTCAAATGCTTGGCTACTTTTCCATAGCGCTCTTAATAATTGTACTTACCAGAAATATTGCCCTAACCATTATAGTTTACCTGCTTTACTTTGCATTAATTGAACCTATTATTCGCCTATTTCTACCCGACTCAGCAGCTCAGCTTATGCCTGTTAAAATAATTTCAAATCTTACCCCCATGCCCGATTTTTTGGGCATTATGGCAAAGCAGTTCAGCCAAACCGACTCAATAGATGCAAACACTCTGAACACCATTGATACCATAAATAACAGCACATCGCTCACACAGAATATTGTAGTTGCTTGCCTGTATATCGCTATCTTCATTGTACTATCCTACTTTACATTTAAAAGGAAAGATTTTTAAAGGATAAAGGTTAAAGGATAAAGGTTAAAGGATAAAGGATGACCCGTGACCCGTCCTGAAAAATGTCTACACAAACTTATGTGTATGGACAAAAATAATTTTGTGACAAAACGCTACAGCGAGGGCTTCAAGCTGAAAATTTTATCCGAACTTAGCAGCGGGAAGTATTCCA
>JAGPEQ010000002.1:0-20080 GCA_018056955.1 Bacteroidales bacterium
CAGGCCGTGAGTATTTACAACTCCAAAAGATTACATGTATCTTTGGGCCTTAAAACCCCTGATGATGTTTTTATGTGTGTCGCTTAAATCTATTTCTAACCTGTAGACTTATTTCAGGACTAGACAAGTCTGTTTAAAGGACTAATACTGTTCTGTTTTGAGGAATATAAATTGCCTTTACGAATCTGATTAAGGGGAGGGTTATTAGTAAATACCTCCTCTTATTTTGGTTTGTATGATTTCTTACTTAACTAGATATCAAAGGTTTTGAATGTTAATAAGATTTTAAGCAGGTTAGTCTTGTAAACAAAGAAATGTTAAATCATCCAACACCTAATGTGTTTCACGTTAAGCGTACGAGTTGAAAAGCATAGACTTGAGAAAGTCATGAACGCTCGGTTCAGAGAGGATTTTCGCTTTGAACCCTTCTACTTTGTATCAGCTTTTGATTTTCCTGTTATTCCTGTGGTTGCATCGGGTAATCCAGAATATTTTACACCAATGAGCTGGGGCCTAATACCCAACTGGGTAAAAAACCCTATCGAAGCTCAATCCATTAAAGAGAAAACGCTGAATGCACGATTCGAAAGCATTCTTGAAAAACCATCGTTCCGATACTCAGCAAAAAGCAACAGATGCATAGTACCTGCTACCGGTTTTTTTGAATGGCAGCATATACATGGTAAAAAAATACCATGGTTTATTGGCTTAAATAATAATGAAATAATGCATTTAGCTGGAATTTACAGCACATGGACTAATACTGAAACAGGTGAAATGGTTGACACCTTTAGCATTATCACTATACCGGCAAACCCATTACTCGAAAAAATTCATAATACTAAGAAACGAATGCCAGCCATACTTAAGCCCGAAAATGCAGAAAAATGGTTGGATAAGGATTTAAAAACCTCCCTTTACTCTGATATAATTAAACCCGTAGAACAGGAATACTTAAAGGCGTATACAGTATCACCAATTATTTCGAATCCTAAGGCTAAAAGGAATGTTCCCGAGGTTTTGGAACCCTACTCATACCCTGAGCAACAATCGCTTTTTTGAACATTCAAGGTGAAAACCTGTTTAAACGCAACATCTGTACATAATATGAAATTTGACCAACCCCTAATCCACGGCAGGCTTGTTAAACGCTATAAACGATTCTTGGCCGATATTCTACTCGACAATGGGAATGTAGTTACAGTGCATTGCACCAATTCGGGCTCAATGAAAAGCTGCCTGGAAGAAAACGCTGAGGTATTCATAAGCCCAAGCTCTAATCCAAACCGAAAGTTACCCTATACCTGGGAAATGATTAGGATTAATAATGGCTGGGTAGGAATAAACACCTCGAATCCCAACAGGATTGCCTATGATATTCTGAAAAACCATTGGATTGATGAGCTACCTACATTTAAAACTTTAATAAGAGAAGTCAAATACGACGATAGCCGTTTCGACATTTACGGTGAATCCGAAAATCAAAGATGGTTCTTTGAGGTGAAAAACGTAACGTTGAAGGAAGGGAGGTTTGCCCAATTCCCCGATGCTGTGACAACACGTGGGCAAAAACACCTAAGCACTCTGATTAAAGCTAAAGCTGAAGGTTACCATGTAGTTATGATATACATTATTCAACGCACCGATGTGGATATATTTGCTCCCGCTTGGAGTATTGACTCTGCATATGCTAAAGAGCTAATAAAGGCGTTTGATGCAGGAGTAAAACTATTTGCCGTTCAGGTCAATGTTACACCTGAAAGCATTGAGCCGTTAAGGCTCATACCCATTGATTTAATTCAAAAATGATATTGACTATTCAGTAACGCAGCTTTCACATTTACCGAACCAGCGGTAACGGTTACGAGCTATTATGTCATAGAAAAAATCCCTTATAGGAGTAGGTATCAGCAAGAATATTGACAGTATTGGCCAAAACCCACTAAGGTGCCAACAAATCAGTAATGCTGCAGTTGATTTTGTGTAAACTTTTCCCTTTAGAACGAAAACCATTGATTCTTTATACTGCTTACTAACCCCATAACGACTGACAATCAGACCTGCATCATTTGAGCCAAACGGCATGAAACTAAATAGTTGCCTTTTATCGTAACGCTTTATAAAGCGTACGCTTTTTTGGCATAGATTACACGATGAGTCGTATAGAATTATATAAGAAAGGTGCACCATACTATAGGAACACCTTTTGAAAGGGATTTGTTTATTAAACAAGGAATTTCCCGTTTTTTAAATCATCCATGAAGAAAAACTCCTTTTTAAGTAAATCTTTATAAAACCCAGTTTTTCTCTGTTCGTTTTTTAGCTGGATGCTGTCATCAGCATATTTTTCCTGGGCAATGCTATCGTATTTATGTACCAGGTATTCAGCATCTCTGAATTTCTTATCATAAATCTTGCACCAAATAATCTTATTCAGGTACTTAAGCTCATTTTTTTTATCTTTCTCAAGAGCCATTTGATAGTTTTCAACTGCCAAATCAATTTTGTTGCCGGAGTTATAAATATCTCCTGCTAGCTCATAAAATGATGCTACCAGCTCATCGGGTGGGTAAAGAAGCTTAATGGTATTACTTATAATATCCAGTGCCAGATTGCGCTCACCAACATTCTGCAATGTTTTTGCGTAAACAAAATTTAGAAGAAAGTCGGTACTATCCATCTCATAAGCCTTTATAAAGAGATTTTCTGCTTCCAGATATGAACCGTTGCTATGCTTGGCAATAGCAAGATTTTTTAAGGTAAAGAATGATGAGTCGCCAAGCGAAGCAATCCTTGTGAAAGTTATTTCGGCCTGACTATACTTTTTCATATCCGATTCAACCTTCCCCTTAAGCATAAGAATTGGCATGTAAGTTGAGTCAACCTGATAGGCATCAAGAATATTCTCGTACACTTACTGTAATGGCACATTACTTTTAATCAGTTGAGCGAAGTATTTTGAAGCAACAAAAAGATTATTAGAGTTTAACAGATATGCTTTATTGTATGCGGTAGTACTTTCAACAGTCATGTTCATTGCCTTGTACTGGTCACCCAACATTTCCCAGTATTTAGCACATGTCGAATCCAATTCAATTAGCTTTTGGAACTGTTCCAAAGCCTGGTTATGCAATGAACTACTCCTAAGCAGGTTTGCATACCTGGTTATTATGCTAGCATTCAAGGAATCATCTGCTAGTATTTGTTTGTAAAGGTCAATGGCTTTGGATGAGTTACCAACACTCTCGTAACACCTGGCTAATCCTTTCTTCGCAAGCTGAGTGTCGATATTTGTAAGTTTTGAATAGTAAACCACTGCACTATCCCACATGTTTAACCCCCCAAAAGCTATTGCCTTGAATTGGATTAACTCAGGTGATGGAGGCAACTCATTAATTTGTTCAAGAGCAACGGAATACTTACCTAATGCAATACTTGTTAAAATTTCATTGCCAATTTGACCATAGCCTAGTAATGACATTACGCTTAATCCTATGCAAAATGTAATTCTTTTCATACTTTTGTTTTATTTGATATGACAGTATATTAATTTAACGCTTTGTGTTGAACATTATTATATGAACAATGAAAAAGATATTGATTGCATTAACACTATTTGTTGCAGGCACAAACCTTTTGCTTGCACAAAACATTAATTACGATCCAGAGCTTGCAAAAAAGCTAAATGCCGATGAATACGGTATGCGGTTATACACATTCGTTCTACTAAAATCGGGCGAGAAGCAAAACCTTTCAAAAAGTGAAACAGATAGTATTTTTAGAGGCCATATGAACAACATAATCCGTTTAGAAAACGAAGGTAAACTCTTTGTTGCTGGGCCGTTTGGAGCAAACCCATATGGTTACAGGGGATTATTCATTTTTTACGAAACTGACATTAATAAAGTGGAGGAAATGGTTAATACCGATCCAGCAGTAAGTTCAGGAATTCTAAAACCCGAAATTTTTAACTGGTACGGTTCGGCTGCATTGCCCATTTACCTTGATTATCACAATAAAATATGGAACAAAATGCCATAGCCCAATTTGGATTTTAAAAAAAATCTTTTTAAGATTGCAAAAGAATAGACAACGATGAAACGATTAAGCAATATTTGGTGGTGGCACAAATTAATCCGAACACAGGGGGATTAGTTAGGCCATTGCTTTGCAATATACAGCCGTAGGTTACCCCCTACGGCTTTTTTAATTTAATAAGTAGATGATGATCCAGTTTTACCGACAAATACAACAAATTGCTGTTTTCGCTCCATGGTGGTGGCGGGGCCTCCCCGCATAGCCATTGTTTTACTGTGAGCTACGTGCCACAAAGGTTCAAATCATCTATCAAGTACATTTATCAAGTCATTTTTTAACCCTAAAAATTTTATCATCATGGAAACAATAATTTCAAACATACAGCATGAATTTGTTCAGCCTTTAAGCAACATGTTAAAGTATAATGGCCGCTATGGCGAATATGGCGGAGCTTACGTTCCCGATGTTTTAGCAAAGCCACTGGAACGCTTGGCCAACGAGTTTGATAGGCTTACTAAGGATTCTAGTTTTCAGAAAGAGTTTGTACAGCTACTCAAGCACTATGTAGGAAGACCCTCGCCCCTATATAGGGCAAAAAGGCTATCGGAACAAGTAGGATCGACCATTTATCTTAAACGCGAAGATTTAAACCATACCGGCGCTCATAAAATTAACAACACCATTGGACAAGTACTGGTTGCAAAGCGCATGGGTGCAACGGAAATAATTGCTGAAACCGGTGCCGGACAACACGGTGTGGCAACCGCAACAGCCGCTGCCCTTATGGGAATTCCTTGCAAGATATTTATGGGAGCAAAGGATGCCGAGCGACAAGCGCTAAATGTGCGACGAATGAAACTTTTAGGAGCCGAAGTGATAACAACTACAATGGGAACAGCAACTCTAAAGGATGCTGTTGACGCAGCCTTGATGTACTATATAGAACATCCCGAATCGTTTTACCTTTTAGGCTCACAGGTTGGGCCTCACCCCTACCCCAGAATGGTGGGTTACTTTCAAAGCGTTATTGGGAACGAAGCTCGTGAACAGATACTTATGCAGGAGGGCCGTTTGCCCAACGCAATTTTTGCTTGCGTTGGTGGTGGCTCCAACGCTATTGGTCTTTTCTCTGGTTTTTTGAACGATGTAGAGGTTGAAATATATGGTGCAGAAGGCGGTGGCGAAGCCATTCCCGGTAATACAGCCGCTACTCTTACATTTGGTAAACCAACAGTATTCCAGGGAACGCTATCCTACTGCCTGGTTGACGACAACGGAAACCCGTGCGAGTCGCACTCTGTAGCTGCTGGGTTAGACTATCCTGGCATCAGCCCGCAGCACGCTTACCTTAAGGATACTAGTAGAGCCAAGTATTTTGCAGTTACCGATACCGAAGCCATTAAAGCTTTTGAAATGCTCTCGCAGCTGGAGGGAATAATCCCTGCCATTGAATCGAGCCATGCGGTTGCGTTGGCAGCCAAAATGCTAAAAAACAAGAACCAGCTTGCCATTGTCAATCTTTCCGGACGTGGCGATAAGGATGTGGAAAGAGAGTTTTGAGGTAAGGTTTGGAATAATCGTTGCTGGTGTGAAGTGCCCTTAATGGGCACTTCGCTTTTTTAATGGGAAATGCTTGCCACTATCAATATTTTGCACGAAATTTGAAGAGAAAAGTGAAAAACATCGCCATGAAAAAAATCTTATTAATTCTCCTGCTTCCAATTGGTCTATTTACCAATGCCCAGGAAATAACCAAAGTTGAGAATGCAGTGGGCCGACAGGTAATAGCAGGAAGTATTAGCGAAGATGAAGCTCGTGCCAAGGCAATTGCCCAAGCAAAAGTTGACGCTCTTAGGAAAGCCGGAGTAACCGAGCATATCCAATCGTATGAAATGCTTTACAAGAGTGAGGTTGGAAACAAATTCGACGAAGTTTTTATGAGCGATATGTTTTCCGAAATTCGTGGAGCAGTCAGAAAATATAACATAGTAAAAATAGACAAAGGGATTGATGAGTTTAAGAATTTTTACGTTGAAGCTATAATTGACGCTGAGGTTATACAGTACACAACAGCTAAAGACCCTGCATTCCAGGTAAGCATCGATGGAATTAAGCAGGGTTACCAAAGCGGCGAACGTATGCGTTACACGGTTACACCAACCCAGGATTGCTACCTGAATATTTTTAACCTTTACGAGAACAACGCTTCGCTTATTTATCCCAACCAGTTTGAGAAAAGTAGGCTATTTAAAGCGGGCGAAAAGGTCACCTTTCCTCTTAGCGAGCTTATTGATGGTTATACCCTTGAAAAGAGCGCAAAAGAGCCTGAAACGAACAAACTGGTTTTTGTGTTCACAAAAGATAACATACCATTCATTAAGTATAAGTTGAACCAGGAAGGCGACCAGCTCACTACCTTTGAGGATATTTCGGCATGGTTATTCAGCATATCGCCCGATAGACGGGTTAACTACTTTATCCAATTCGTTATTTACTAGCTGCAATATCGGCAAACCAAAAAGTTTTAGGATTTCCGCCCTGGGGATTGGGGTATTCCTTTCTTATTTTGCTAATTACCTTTACCTCAATGGGTTTTTGAAAGATTGGGCCAGCAGTAACAAAGCTGTGAAACTCGCCATTTTCGCCGCAAGGGTCAACTCCACCAGGAAGTTTTTCAATGTACGCTGAAGTATAGAACTGACCCACAAAACTCTCGTCAAGCAGGTCGCTATCAACACAGGTAATTATTGATTTAAAATGGTTATCAAGGAATTGGCTTGCCACTTCGGCCGACGCAAGACCCCAGAGTGGAAAAATGGGAGTTATACCAATTCCCTCCAACTGTCTTTCACGGTATTTCCTAATATCCTCAAGGAAAATATCACCAAATACTACCCCTTCAACCCCATCCTGTTTCATTCTGCTCATAAATGCTCCCATAATACTTTCGTATTCATCCATACTACATTTCTCAGGGAGGGTAATAACATGAAGCGGTATTCCAATTGCATCAGCCTGATATTTCAGCACGTCCAATGCAACACCATGCATTGATACTCTATTTGTAGAAGAATTTATGGTGGTTACAAGACCAACAATGTTATGGTTATGGTCATTTATACATCGGTATAAAGCCAGAGCGGAGTCCTTGCCCCCGCTCCAGCTCATTAAACATTTCATAAAGGTATCTAGTTAAAAAGAACACCATTTGGACCAATACCCACGGAAGCGGTTTTCTTTGGCCCGCTCCCATCGCTATTGTAAACCTTTAAACTACCTGCACTGGTAAAATTTGGCGCCTCAAGGGTATAAATATCACCGTTAATAGGATTTACATTAAACCCATAAAAATAACCTGAAACCAATGGGGTTTGACTAATTGAACTAGCAACTATTTGCACATTGTATATCCCATTAAACCCAAAACCTCCACCAAAGTAAATGGTTTGCTTATCCACACTGATATCGATATGCGATGGATGCATATCATTGAATAAATTGACACTCTTCTCCACTGACATTGTTGATGTATTTATAGCCGCAAGCGACGATGGTTTATGACCAGCAACATTCCAGTTTGCATCGTAAATTGTGGTACCTGAGCAAAGTACCCAAACCTTACCATTTGCATCAACGGTAAACTCTTTAGGGCAATAGCCAACATTTATAGTTTTTTCAACCTGAAGGGTTGAAGTATTTATTACTGTAACCGTTGAATCAACGCCATAACCACCACTATTAGCAACCCATACCTTACCGGCTGCATATATGATTCCCTCAGCACCTGTACCCACTGGAATTGAATCGATTTTTTCAGAGCCATTGGCGTTATATACCATTACAGCACCTTTTTGCCCCCAGCCATTCCATTGCGAAACAAATAATTTGCCATCGACCACCACGGCATAACGTGGGTTATTGAGATTACTAACTTCGCCTGTTTGAATAAAATCAGAGCTATTAACAATAACAACCTTGCCGGAGTTATTCAGTACTAAGTAGATTTTTCCATTGGCCTTTACCCCACCCTGAAGCACATCGCCCAAAGGACGAGCATTAACATTCTCAAACACATTATTCACCACCGAGTCGGACTGGTAACTAACCCAGCTCACCGAAGCATTTGACTGCATGAATGACCCTTCGTTGAGCACAATGGCTCCGTTTTCAAACTTCCCGGGCTTTTTGTCGTCCTTTTCGCACGAAAAAAATGCAAATGCCAAGAAGGCAAAAATGGTTAGGTTAAAAAATTTTCTGTTCATTTTTAAAAGTTTTTAAGTTGATTATATTAGTTGATTTGGATTGAAAATCGATATTTAACCGAATAAAGTAATTACGCAGGGGCATGGCATAGTTACGCACAAGCTGGTATTGCTCATTCCATACATTATTAACACCTACCCCAATCGTGAACGCACTCCCCCATGCCTTGCAGGAGTACCCCATATAAATATCACCAAGGTTGTATAAGGGCAACGTGTTTAGCTCATCGGTATATCGCTCCGATGTGAAGGAATGATTATACCCAAAATTAAACTGCCCGTAAATAATTGAGATTGATGCTCCAACTTTATGCCTGGGGATGTAAATCATGGGTTTGCCATTGTAGCTCCCGCTGTCGTATATCTTTGAATTGGTTAAAGTGTAACTTAAATCTGCCCTGATTGAAATTGGCATCAACTTGACTCCAAGAATTATGAAACTTTCGAACCCTTCCGATTTGCCAGTGCTAATATTACTAGGTTTCCACCTATTGTTATCCTGTGCGTCGGGTAACCAAACTATCCACCTATTTAACCTGCTAATAAAATAGGAACCAGAGAATTTGAGATTTAAGGCATTCTGAATAATTGTGTAATCAAAGCCTAAATCGGTATTCCATCCATATTCCGGTTCCAAATTGGGGTTTCCCACCGCATAGGTGGTTGATGACCAATAAAGGTCGTTAAGCGTTGGCAAACGGTAGCTTGATGCTGCTGAAGCCCTTAGCATCAAACTTTTTGTGGCTTTATACTCCAGTCCACTTGAAGCAACCAATGGTATAAGCGAACCATCAACCAACTCATCGCGAAGCGAGAGGACAAGCTTAATTCTACTACCCAGCAAATGGCTCACAAGTGAGGCGTAAGCTGAGATGCGGTTCCGTAAGGCATTTTCAGTGTAGCTTTGGGATGAAGCAATATCAACAGAATACCCCAAACCTACAACCAACTCCTGATGCTTAAGCATCGTTTTTTTTAGCTCAATCTCGTTTACAAGCTGCTTGTAGGTGTTCAAGCTGCTAATACCGGAAGCGGGATCGGTAAAATGATTATCGCCATTTATGAATGCGTTCCTGAGTTTGAGAGAAAAAAATGGCAAATCCCCTGTCAGGTTTGACGATACAGCAAAATTATTATCGAGCTGGTTCGCCTGGGAAATCTGAGAGCTGCTCATCAAAGTTTGGACATTCTTATCGTTATGGGTAAACCAACCCGAAATGTTCCAAAGTGCATTATTACCGAAACGCAATACAGCATCGGCTAATATCCCATGCTGAGCTGCCTGTGCATTGGTAATTCGCTCACGTGGGTTACCAAACTTGTAGGTATTAATGAATTCAAAATCGTTATCGGCAATTAATCCGCTATACTTCAAGGATAATGCACTTTTTGAATTACCTATCTTTACTGAAGCATTAGCACCCCTTGTGTTTCCGCTTCCATAGGTAAAGCCAGCCCTTGCTCCGTTTGGCTGAAGCAGTAGGCCCCCATTTTCAAGAATCACAATCCCCGATACTGCACCACTGCCATAAACTGTTCCATTGCCACCATGCTGAACTGTAACCGAGCTAAATAGGCTAACCGGGAATTGCGAAAGGTTTACTCCTCCATTCAAAGGGCTTTGCAGGTTTATTCCGTTCCAAACCACAGCGGTATGCGATGAGCCCCCACCCCTAACAGCTATTGTGGCAAGTCCACCAACTCCATATGAACGAATATTTACCCCAGTTGATTGAAGTAACTCAGTAAGGCTTTTGCCTTCAAAATTCGTCAACCTTAAAGTGTCAATTTTTATTGTGTTTGTCCCGATTGTATGGAGCTGGCGGTAAGTTGAGTAAATAGTAACCTCCTCCACACGTATGGTATCCTCAAGACACATTTGTGCTCTGGCAGCTGTAATGCCCGAAATGGCAAAAGCAAATAAAATTACACTGACTCTAAAATACATTGCTACAAATGATTAACGGTTTTTAATCATTCGCAGCGCTCGGACTTAGTGAAAATAGAACAGAAAAAAAGTTTGTGTTCTATCCTTCGCTTTTCACCCGAAAGCTACGAAAAAAGCAAATTGGCAGGTCTTCTGGCTTGCTCAACCTTTTACAGCCTTCCCATAATGCAATTACATTACAGTGGCAGGGGAGTAAAAGGCCTTTGAATGAGCTTACAGCTGCGGGGACAGCCCCGGATTTACACCGGGTTCCCTTTTAAGCCTCACTAGGCACCAATAACACTGCAATATTACTCCGTTTATATGAACTATGCAACAGCTCAGGGTTATGTTTTTGAACAGAATGTTAACACGGCACGAGGCATAGCGATTTAGTATCACATTTCAATGTCGTTTAGTTAACAAAAATACACATGCCTGTCATCCTGCGCACAGCGAAGGATCTCTAATCGACCCCATGAGATGTTTCGCTTACGCTCAACATGACAATAGTTTCACGAGCAACGAACAACTAACAACGCTTCCAGCCCCGTAGGGGCGAAATATTTGTAACCCTATGAATACTCCCATATGTAAGGCGATGCACGCAGTACTTTTCACAAAGAGCAATACTGAAACTTTGCATCGCTAAGGGAAAGCAAGGCAAAGAGCCATTTTTACGTTCTTTCTTGTCTTGATACAAGAAAGAACCAAAGAAAATCAAGGCTGAAAAGCCCGACCCGATGGGTACCCCGCGGGTGGAACTGCCACGCGATACTATTCGCCACGCCTGCAGCGTGGCTCATATGGTATCGCTTACTAAGCCCACCGCAACGTTCCACCCCCGACCCATTGCCGTGTCAGGCTTTTATGCCTCCGCATGCTTCTTCCGCTCCATTCCCCCTCAGGGAAAAGGGCTGGGGTGAGGTCAATTTCACGATCAAAGAACAACGAGCAACTTACACGAATAATTTTATTTGTCATCCTGAGCGTAGCGAAGGATCTCTAATCGGCCCCATGAGATTTTTCGCTTACGCTCAATATGACAATAACTTCACGTGCAACGAACAACTAACAACGCTTCCAGCCCTCTCGTTTGCGCACGTATCCCGACGCGTGCATCATTCGCCCTGAAAGGGCAAATCACATTAACCCAGGGTTTTAACCCAGGGTATTGAGGTGTTCAAATTATTTTGCGATGCACGCAACACCTTTTCCAGAGAGCAACACTGAAGCGTTGCATCGCAAAAGAAAAATAATTACAAAGAATTATTTTCACGTTCTTTCTTGTCTTGATACAAGAAAGAACCAAAGAAAATCAAGGCTGAAAAGCCCGACCCGATGGGTACCCCGCGGGTGGAACTGCCACGCGATACTATTCGCCACGCCTGCAGCGTGGCTCATATGGTATCGCTTACTAGACCCACCGCAACGTTCCACCCCCGACCCATTGCCGTGTCAGGCTTTTATGCCTCCGCATGCTTCTTCCGCTCCATTCCCCCTCAGGGAAAAGGGCTGGGGTGAGGTCAATTTTACGATCAAAGAACAACGAGCAACTTACACGAATAATTTTATTTGTCATCCTGAGCGTAGCGAAGGATCTCTAATCGGCCCCATGAGATTTTTCGCTTACGCTCAACATGACAATAGTTTCACGAGCAACGAACAACTAACAACGCTTCCAGCCCCGTAGGGGCGTAATATTTGTAACACCATGATTATTCCCATATGTATAGCGATGCACGCAATGCATATGCCAAAGAGCAAGGGTGAGGCATTGCATCGCAATATAAAAACACCGCAAAGAGCAGTTTCCAAAAAATTAACAAGTATTAGAGGGTTTAAGGCAAAGAGATGCTTCGCCTAGCTCAGCATGACAAGTGAGCAAAAAGGAAGATAGGGTTTTTAGTATCCCGAGCTATGTTGAAGGATCTCTTCAAAGGATTGAAGAAAAATGAGCAATGTGATGCTTCGGCGAAGCCAATCCCTATAAATCGGGACTCAGCACGACAGCGTGATGTTTCGCTTGTGCGCAACATGACAAATAACCTTAACTAAATAACATTGAATCACATTTTTTCTACAAGCTACATTCCAATGGTGTTTCATTAATTTTTCTATGCTGATTTGGATTTTTAATAAAAGTTACTTTTATTTGCAGAACAACAAACCGCAAATGATAGCTACTAGTTATACCACTCTTCATCATCATCACCATTCACACTTCTGGCGAATGGCAGATGAGCATTTGGTATAACCAATAGTAAATCGATAAAGAGACTACCTTATTCAAGGGTCTGCCATTCAAAAGGCAGACCCTTTCTGCATTTAGTAAATCACCAAAAACAAGTTGATATGAACACAAAAATTACTCTGGCCATCCAAAAAAGCGGCCGATTAAACGAAGGAACCATTGAACTACTGAACCGATGCGGAATAAGAATTTCAAACGGAAACAACCATCTTAAAGCGTTGGCTGAGGGTTTCCCAATGGAAGTACTACTGCTAAGGGATGACGATATTCCGCAATACGTTGCCGATGGGGTTGCCGATATAGGCATTCTTGGATACAACGAGGTTCTTGAGAAAGGGAAAGATATCGAGGTTATCCGTGAACTGGGCTTTTCCCGATGCCGGCTTTCCATTGCTGTTCCCCGCGATGTAAACTATAGTGGCAGGCAATGGCTATCGGGAAAGCGGATAGCAACATCATATCCTGAAATCCTTAAAACATTCCTGAATCAAAACGCAATTGAAGCTGATATTCACACCATTAGCGGTTCAGTAGAAATAACGCCCGGGATTGGAATGGCCGATGCCATATTCGATATTGTAAGTAGCGGAGGAACATTGCTAAGCAACAACCTCAAAGAGGTTGATGTTATAATGAAAAGCGAGGCTGTTCTTGTTGCCAATAAAAGCTTAGATGAGCAAAAGAGCGAACTCCTTAAAAAGCTTGAGTTCCGAATTGAGGCTGTGCGTAAAGCACAACGCAACAAGTACATACTACTAAATGCTCCAAAGGATAAGCTGAACCAAATCATTAGCCTGATACCTGGGATGAAAAGCCCATCCGTTTTACCATTGGCTATCGAGGGGTGGTGCTCACTTCACTCGGTAGTCAACGAGGATGATTTTTGGGAAGTTATTGGTAGGCTGAAAGATGCAGGTGCCGAGGGAATACTTGTAGTGCCTATCGAAAAAATGGTTATTTAAAAGCTAAAGCTATGGTTACAATTACTGATAAAACCAACATTAACTACTCTGAGCTACTTAAGCGACCGGTTGAGTATAACCCTGAGATAAGAACTACTGTTCAGGAAATTATTGAAAAGGTCAGGGTTCAGGGCGATTCTGCCCTACGGTTGCTGACCAAAAAGTTTGATGGTATCGATATCGATAGGTTTGAGGTTGATGAACAAACCATTGCAAGTAGCCGCAATCAGGTTGGGGAAAATCTTAAAGCTGCAATTGAAATAGCCGCAAGGAACATTGAAAGGTTTCACGCAGCCCAAAAAGTAAGCGACGTTGAAGTGGTTACTATGCCCGGTGTAAGCTGCAAGCTTGTTTACCGACCCCTGGAACGCGTAGGCCTTTATGTTCCGGGTGGGACAGCCCCACTAATATCGACAGTGCTAATGCTGGGTGTCCCTGCAAAGGTAGCCGGATGCAATGAACTTATTGTTTGCACTCCTCCACCAGTAAACCCAATAATTCTTTATGCTTGTAGCATAGTTGGGGCAAAGGTATTCACAGTTGGTGGTGCACAAGCCATAGCTGCCATGGCATTTGGAACTGAAACCATTCCAAGGGTTGATAAGATTTTTGGGCCGGGGAATAGCTATGTAACCGAAGCAAAAATGCAGGTTTCTGCCATGGGAATTCCTATTGATATACCTGCCGGACCATCGGAGTTACTTGTAATAGCCGACGAAAGTGCCATTCCACAATTTGTTGCTGCCGACCTCCTATCGCAAGCAGAGCATGGGGCCGATAGCCAGGTTGTGCTAATAAGCAATTGCAACTCAATTATTAACGAAACTTTAGATGAGATTAACAAACAGATTAAAAATCTACCTAGAATGGACATAGCGCTAAAAGCGCTGGAAAACAGCTATGCCATTAAGGTGGAAACAGTTGAACGAGCAATTGAAATAAGCAACACCTATGCCCCGGAACACCTGATACTTGCAGTTGCAAGTCCTGAAAAATATGAGACAATGATAAAGAATGCGGGTTCGGTTTTCATGGGGAATTACACACCCGAATCGGCAGGCGATTATGCAAGCGGAACCAATCATACCCTTCCTACAAGCGGATTTGCAAGAAGTTGGGGTGGCGTAAATCTGCTTTCGTTCACAAAAACCATTACTTACCAGTCAATTACCCCTGAAGGGATTCAGGAACTTGGTAATTGCATAGTTGAAATAGCTAACGCTGAACGATTGACTGCACACGCCAATGCAGTTAAGCTAAGAATGGAAAAACTAAGTAATCAAAGTTAACACCATGATGACACTAAGTGAGACATTAGAACTGGTTCGCCCAAATATTATGAGGCTAAAACCTTACTCATCGGCGCGAAATGAGTTTACTGGAGGCAATGCTATTTTGCTCGATGCTAACGAAAACCCTTACAACCTTTGGAACGACGATTTGATTGTAAACCGCTACCCCGACCCACTGCAGCGTGAAGCAAAACTGAAAATAGCAGAAATCAAGGGAGTTTCACCTGAGCAAATTTTTCTGGGCAATGGTAGCGATGAAGCAGTTGACCTCATAATCCGTTGCTTTTGTGAACCATCAACCGATAGCATTGTAATATTTTCACCAACCTATGGGATGTACTCGGTTTGCGCTGAGGTTAACAACGTGCAGGTCAAAGAATTTATTCTGAACAACGATTTTAGTATCAACCTCCAACAATTCTTTAATGGTATATCACCTAGCACCAAAGTTGTATTCATATGTAGTCCGAACAATCCCACTGGCAATGCTCAACCGATTGAAACAATTGAGCAAATTCTATCAAAATTTCGTGGTATAGTTGTGGTTGATGAAGCCTACATCGATTTCTGCCCTGAAAAAACTTATCTTAGCCTCTTAAACCGTTACCCAAACCTAGTTGTTTTGCAAACCTTTTCAAAGGCTTGGGCTATGGCAGGAGCTCGAATTGGGATTGCTTTTGCAAACCCCAAAATAATTGCCACACTTAACAAGGTTAAGTTCCCATACAACATTGGTGTTCCCTCGCTTTCAGTTCTATCTAGAGCCATAGAGCAATATTCAAACACAAAATCGTTGATAAGTCAGATAGTTAGCGAAAGGGAACTTTTGAGATTAAGACTTCAGCAATTGTCGTGTGTTAAAATGGTTTATCCTTCGGATTCAAACTTTTTGCTGGTAAAGACTACCGATGCTAACTCAGTATACAATTATTTGCTGAACAATGGAATAGTGGTCCGAAACCGCACCCATGAACCATTATGCAATAACTGTTTACGTATTACAGTGGGTAAACCCTATGAAAATAGCAAGTTAATTCAGATCCTTAACACGTACAGACCATGAAACCAATACTTTTTATCGACCGCGATGGCACCTTAATAAAGGAGCCCACAGATTACCAAATTGACAGCTTTGAAAAGCTGGACTTTATGCCTGGAGTGTTTTCATGGCTAGGACGAATATGCAAGGAATTTGACTTTTACCTGGTAATGGTAACCAATCAGGATGGTCTTGGAACGTCCAGTTTCCCTGAGGATGGTTTTTTGGGCCCACACCAGGTAATGCTTAGAGCACTTAATGCCGAGGGTATTCAGTTCGATGAGATACTTATTGACCGTTCCTTCCCTGACGAGAATTTACCCACACGCAAACCGGGTATTGACCTGGTTAAACATCTTCTAAATGATGATTTTGACATTGCCAACTCCTTTGTTATTGGCGATAGGGAAACCGATGAACTATTTGCCAGAAACATTGGATGCCAAGCAATTCGCCTTGGAACCCACGCAACCATACCAGGTAGTTTTACAGCTATGGGCTGGGAGGAAGTATATAACCTAGTAAAGCCTAAAAGGCTTGCTGCAATTTCACGTAAAACCAACGAAACTGACATCGCTGTAAACATTAACCTTGATGGAACAGGCCAGGCAAAGGTAAATACAGGTATTGGACTCTTTGACCACATGCTTGAGCAACTCGCCAAGCACTCAGGAATAGATATTGACATTGTATGCCTTGGCGATTTACGGGTAGACGAGCACCACACCATTGAGGATGTGGGCATTACTCTTGGCGAGGCGTTACGAAAGGCTCTAGGCGATAAGGCTGGTATTTCGCGATACGGATTTGCCTTACCCATGGACGAAAGCAGAGCAATGGTGTTGCTTGACTTTGGCGGTAGGCCATACTTGGTATTCGAGGGCAGTTTTTCTCGCGAATTCGTAGGACAAATGCCAACCGAAATGGTTAAGCACTTTTTCCATTCGCTTGCCTACTCCGCCCAAGTAACATTGCATATCGATTTTGATGGCGAAAACGACCACCATAAGGTGGAAGCAATTTTTAAGGCATTTGCACGGAGCCTTGGAATGGCAATTAAAAAGGATGGTAATAGTATTCCCAGCACAAAAGGTATTATTTAACTATGAAAACGAATATTACCATAGGTATAATTCAATACGGAGCCGGCAATCAGGCTTCGGTAATGAATGCTCTGGACCACTTAGGAGTGAAAAATATTCCAATTGTCACGCCACTGGATATCAGCAAAGCTGACAAACTTATTATTCCCGGGGTTGGACATGCCAAAAGAGCAATGGAACAGTTAAAGGAAACTGGGCTTGATGCCGCTTTACAGGAAGCCACCATTCCGTTGCTTGGCATTTGCCTGGGTATGCAACTCCTTGGGGAGAAGAGCGAGGAGGGTGATGCCACTTGCCTGAGGTTATGCAGCTTTAATACTGTTAAGTTTAATTTATCGCTTAAAATACCCCAAATGGGTTGGAACAAAGTAACGCTAGGCAGCAATCCTTTGTTTAGTGGATTGCCCCAAGAGGAATGGTTCTACTTTGTTCACAGCTACTATGTTTCTAAAAACCAGTACACGATTGCCACTTGTAACTATGGCATTGAATTTACTGCAGCAGTTCAGCATAAAAATTTTTGGGGAGTTCAATTTCACCCCGAAAAAAGCGGAAAAGTAGGATTACAAGTACTTAAAAACTTTGTAGAGCTATGTTAGTAGTGCCAGCAATCGATATAATTGATGGGAAATGCGTTAGGCTATTCCAGGGCGACTTTTTAAGAGTTAAGGAGTATGATTTAAATCCCGTAGACCAAGCCAAAGTATTTGCCGATATGGGATTGGAACACCTACACCTTATCGACCTTGACGGTGCAAAAGATGGCGCTCCCAGGAACCTGAGGGTTCTGGAACAAATTGTAAAATCCACCTCCCTAAAGGTCGATTTTGGAGGGGGACTCCGTGACTTAAACTCAGTAAACCTTGCTATCAGCGCTGGGGCATGGAAGGTTAACCTCGGTTCAATGCTTTTACAGGCCAATGAATGGTTTATGAACGATATACCAACCCAGAAAGTTATAGCCGCAGTGGATTGTGAGCACTTTATGGTTAAAACTAATGGGTGGCAAAATCAAACCAGGGTGAGAGTTGACGAGCTTTTAAATCGCCTATTAAGTTTGAGAATTGAACATTTCACTATTACCGACATAGGCCGCGATGGTACATTAACCGCACCCGCTTTTAGCCTTTACGAAGATTTACGACAGAAATTCCCCGATATAACAATTTGGGCTAGCGGAGGGGTTAGCTCTGTAGCTGATGTTATTAACCTGAAAAGAATGGCCATAAATGGAGCTATTGTTGGTAAAGCATACTACGAGAACAAGATTAACCTAAAAGAACTACTACAATGCTTGCAAAACGAATAATACCATGCCTCGACATCAAGAATGGCCGAACCGTTAAAGGTGTGAATTTTGAAAACCTTGCCGATGCGGGCGATCCAGTATATCTGGCCGAAAAGTATTACAACGAAGGAGCCGATGAGCTAGTGCTGCTTGATATCTCCGCTACCCTTGAAGGGCGCGAAACCTTTATTGAAGTTGTGCGCAATGTGGCTAAAGCTATAGCTATTCCTTTCACTGTTGGTGGGGGAATAAGTTCAGTAGATCAAGCTGAAAGGCTTATTAAAGCCGGCGCCGATAAGATATCCATTAACACTGCCGCAATTCAAAAACCAGAGCTTATTGGCAAAATGGCCTATGCCTTTGGAAGGCAATGTGTGGTTGTTGCCATCGATACCATGCTTACCGATAAAGGCTGGGAGGTTGTAAGCCATGCAGGAACAAAAAGAACGGGCATAAAAGCCCTTGAATGGGCAAAAACCTGCGAAATACTTGGAGCTGGTGAAATACTACTCACTTCACACACATCCGATGGAACAAGGGAAGGGTTTGCAGTTGACATCACCCGAAAAATTTCCCAAAGCATCAGTATTCCTGTCATTGCATCGGGAGGTGCAGGATTGCCTGAGCATTTTGCAGAAGTATTAACCACAGGTATGGCCGATGCAGCCCTGGCTGCAGGCGTGTTCCATTACGGCGTACTTTCAATTCCACAGGTAAAAAAATACTTACAAAGCAGAAATATTGAAGTTAGATACTAATAAAAACAGATGCTATGACTACACTAAATTTTGACAAACTAAATGGATTGCTTCCTGCAATTATTCAGGATGCAGCCACAGGTAAAGTGCTTATGCTTGGGTTTATGAATCGCGAAGCACTTGAAGTTACCCGTAAAACGGGGCTTGCCACATTCTACAGCAGAACACGCCGACAAATATGGACAAAAGGCGAAACCTCAGGAAATTTTCTTAAGGTGACGGAGATAATTCCCGATTGCGATGGCGATACGCTTCTGGTAAAGGTTACACCACAAGGGCCGGTGTGTCACACAGGAAACGATACCTGTTTCAATGAGACAAATGGTAACACCTTAGGCTTTATTGATTACCTTGAGGAAATAATTGAAAACCGTAAGCAAGCAAGTGCCGACCAAAGCTACACAGCCAAACTTTTAGCTGCAGGCACCAAACGCATAGCCAAAAAGGTAGGCGAGGAAGCCGTTGAGCTTGCGCTTGAGGCCGAAAATGGTACCGACGAGCGGTTGCTCGACGAAGCCGCCGATTTGATTTACCACACCCTGGTTCTGCTATCGAGCCGTAACCTTAAATTCAGTAAAGTTATTGAAACACTCAGAACCCGGCACACCGATTCAAAAGTGAGCAACAGTGAGGTTGAAGATTTTAAGCGAGGCGAAAAACAGTGGGGCAAGTAAAAATGATGTACGGTGTTTTATTTTTTGAAAGTAATGATTAATTTTGCGCTTCGAAATATCGAAGCCGGTCCGGTAGCTCAGTTGGATAGAGCAACAGCCTTCTAAGCTGTGGGTCGTGGGTTCGAATCCCGCCCGGATCACTTGAAAAAACTCATATTTACCAAAGGCTATTCTGAACAAGGATAGCCTTAAATTCTTAGAAAAACATCAGGGCGGGATCATGAGCCGAAGGCGAACTAATCCCGCCCTGATCACTTGAAAAGACTCACATTTACCAAAGGCTATTCTGAACAAGGATAGCCTTTAATTCTTGGAAAAACATCAGGGCGGGATCATGAGCCGAAGGCGAACTAATCCCGCCCGGATCACTTGAAAAGACTCACATTTACCAAAGGCTATTCTGAACAAGGATAGCCTTAAATTCTTAGAAAAACATCAGGGCGGGATCATGAGCCGAAGGCGAACTAATCCCGCCCGGATCAC
>JAGPEQ010000002.1:20180-107419 GCA_018056955.1 Bacteroidales bacterium
TTGAAAAAACTCATATTTACCAAAGGCTATTCTGAACAAGGATAGCCTTAAATTCTTAGAAAAACATCAGGGCGGGATCATGAGCCGAAGGCGAACTAATCCCGCCCGGATCACTTGAAAAAACTCATATTTACCAAAGGCTATTCTGAACAAGGATAGCCTTAAATTCTTAGAAAAACATCAGGGCGGGATCATGAGCCGAAGGCGAACTAATCCCGCCCGGATCACTTGAAAAAACTCACATTTACCAAAGGCTATCCTATAGTTGGATAGCCTTCTCCTTTTAGTGTCAAGAACAGGGTGGAATCATGAGCCGAAGGCCCATCGCTCGCGCGCGTTTGTAAACGCGTACTGCATATGCCACTCATTGCTGGCGCGGGCTTGTAGCCCGTGACAAATACCTCTTACACACTTTATTATTCATTCGAGATGTGCCTCATTGAAAACTAGAACCGCACGGATTACAAATCCGCGCGAGCTGGTTTATTATTTGCTTTTATTACTATCTTTTTCTTCTTTCAAATAACCCCTAAGAGCAGCTATTCCAAATAATAGCATCACAACAATAACAAAACCAAAAACATATTCTTTGCCAAATTTGACATCTAAATATTTAAAAAAATGACGCATTGCTTTTGATTTTGTACTTATTCCTTCCTGATAAATACCTTCATCATAGAAAAAAAACAGCATTAACAATATAAATCCAGAAACAAAAAAACCTAAAAGATTTTCCTGCAAACTTTTTAAGTCTTTATTCTGTTTTTCCTTGCTCATATTCATAAATTGATTTATCAATTTGTTGTTTAACAGTAGCTTTTGTTAAACTTTCATATAGACTTTCAATAAAGATTTTATTAATACCGTATTTTAATAAACGTTTCGTTACAAATTCTGGTGATACCTCAAGTTTTTCACTAATGATATTAAAATACTTTTCTAATGATCGTGCACGTTTTTAAACGCGTGCATCATACACCTATCCGCCCAGCAACCTTTAGTAAATGTAGAAAAAAATTTCCTTGTTCAGGCACGTACAAAAACTTTTTTTGTCTGGCCAAGGCACTGCGTTTGACCTATGGTCTCTCCAACTTCGCTATCGAACGCGTCCGCAGACGTGCGCTAACAAGAGGTGGCGCGCGTGTTCAAAAGAATTATCTTAAACTTTACCCTCGCTCGCGCGCGTCTTTAAACGCGTGCGGCATACGTCACTCATTGCTGGCACGGACTTGTAGTCCGTGACAAATACCTCTTACTCACTTTATTACTTATTCAAGCTGTGCCTCATTGAAAATATCTTTTAAAATAACCGCACGGATTGGCTTTGCCGAACTCCCTTCGGTCGGTTACAAAACCGCGCGAGCAGGGGTCAACTACAACCGTACGGATTACAACCGACCGAAGGGAGCTCACCGAAGGTAAATCCGCGCGAGCGGGACCTACAAATCCGCGCGAGAGGGGGCGCGGGGGTTCTAAATATCAGATAATCAAACTCGTTTGAAAATAGGCTGTCCGACAAATTTAATTTCCGTATTTTTGCCCAAGTTGTATGTTTAGTTCAGTAAAACAAAACTACAACATGGGGCGAAACCTTCGGTCGGTAACCCCTTATTTTATTTTTTACCCGTTCAGTAGTGAAATAAATATTTATTTTAACTGAAATTTTAGCCAGTTAGAAAATGGGAAAGTATTGCTCTACACTAACAATTACCTTACTTTTTTCAACTTGTGCAATTTTTGCACAACCTAAGAATTATATCAAATGGGTAAACCCATTCATTGGAACTGAGCGAATGGGGCATACTTTCCCAGGCGCAACCGTTCCGTTTGGGGCAGTGCAACTTAGTCCCGATACCGATACTATCCCCTACTCTTCCAATGGCAAGTACAATCCCGATGTTTACAAGTATTGTGCTGGTTATCAGTACGGGGATAGTACCATAATTGGCTTTAGCCATACCCATTTTAGCGGAACAGGGCATTCCGACCTTGGTGATATTCTTGTGATGCCAACGGTTGGCAAACTTTACTTAAACCCCGGAACTGCTTCCAATACAAATACTGGGTATCGCTCCAAATTTTCTCATTCCAATGAGTTTGCCGAACCAAACTACTACAGGGTCAAACTCTTAGATTATAACATTCTTGCAGAGCTAACTACAACCACAAGGGTTGGGCTACATCGGTACACATTCCCTGAAACCGACTCAGCGCACATAATCATTGACCTTGTTCATGGAATTTATAATTATCCCGAAAAAAATGTTTGGACATTCATTCGGGTTGAAAACGATACCCTTATAACCGGGTACCGACAAACATCGGGATGGGCACGCACCCGCACTGTATACTTTGCCATTACCTTTTCAAAACCATTTAAAACCTATGGCATAATCAATGGCGATAAGTTGATTTATAAAGGTTTTTGGCGAAAATTCAATCAAAACACCAATTTCCCTGAAAATGCTGGGCGTGAAATTCGTTGCCACTTCGACTTTTCAACTGCAAACCATGAACAAGTATTGCTAAAAGTTGCATTATCGCCCGTGAGTACCAGCGGAGCAGTTGAAAATCTAAATGCCGAAGCACCAGGCTGGGATTTTGATGCCATCAAAAATGAGGGTCAAGAGCAATGGAATGATGAGCTAGGTAAAATTGAAGTCGAAACCCTTACTGATAGTGACAAGGTAAACTTTTACACATCGATGTACCATACCTTTCTAAGTCCAACCATTTACATGGATACTGATAGGAAATATCGAGGGCTTGACCAAAACATTTACACAGCAACCAATTTTGATAACTACACTACCTTCTCACTCTGGGACACATATAGAGCTTTGCATCCGCTTTTTAATATTATACAGCCAAAACGAAATGTCGATATGGTAAAATCGATGTTGGCTCATTACAGTCAAAGTGTCCATCGCATGCTCCCTATATGGTCGCACTACGCAAATGAGAACTGGTGCATGATTGGATACCATGCCGTATCAGTGATTGCCGACGCAGCCGTTAAAGGCAACGATGGCTTTGATTTACCCTATGCGCTTATGGCTTGCGTGCAAAGCGCTAAGAATAACTGGTACGATGGGTTAGGCTATTACAGAGAATTTGGTTTTGTTCCTGAGGATAAATCGGGGAGTTCTGTTTCCAAAACCCTTGAATACGCTTACGACGATTGGTGCATTGCACAACTTGCAAAAAAACTGGATAGAGAGGATATTTACAACGAGTTCATAAGACGTTCATACAACTTTCAAAACGTATTCGATAAGTCCATTGGGTTTATGCGTCCTCGTTTATCAAACGGGAGTTTCAAAACTAGTTTTAACGTGCTTAGCACACATGGACAAGGGTTTATAGAGGGTAACTCATGGAACTATAGCCTTTATGTACCCCATAACCCCGATGCTTTGGTAAGCATGCTTGGTGGGAAAAAGCAACTCCGAGCCTATCTTGACACTCTCTTTACCATGCATCTTCCGGATGAATACTTCGCCGAAACCGAAGACATAACCCGCGATGGATTGATAGGCAATTACGTTCATGGGAATGAACCATCGCACCATGTTCCATATCTTTACAACTGGACTGATAACCCTTGGAAAACGCAGTACTGGGTTAGAACCATTTGCAACCTAATGTACCAACCCAAACCTGACGGATTAAGCGGAAATGATGATTGCGGACAGATGAGTGCCTGGTACATTTTTAGCGCCCTTGGTTTCTATCCTGTAGCACCTGCATCGCCCAACTATGCTATTGGCAGCCCATTGGTTACCAAAGCCACAATTAAACTGGAAAACGGAAAAACACTTACCATTTCAACCCAAAATCAAGCTAAAAACAATGTTTATGTTCAGAAGGTGTTGCTTAATGGCAAACCTTACAATAGTTACTTTTTAAACCATAACGATATAGTAAGTGGTGGTGAAATAACATTTATTATGGGTGATAAACCCAAAAAGTTAAAGTGAAAAGGAATAAGCACAAAGCATCAATGGAACTAATACCTCGCCGAATCGAAATATTTTTGAAACAATTAACACAATTAAACAAATGTTATCTATTTGACATACAATTACATAAGAAATATATTTAAAATAAATCTAAATTAATGGTGCTAAATCCAAATATTATGCGTTACTTGCACCCGAATTAATAAATCACAACAAATGAACAAAGGAACAGTAAAATTTTTTAATGAATCAAAAGGCTTTGGTTTTATTAAAGATTCAGAAACAGGTGAAGAGTATTTTGTACACGCCACTGGATTAAAAGATCAAATTTCAGAAAACGATGAGGTTACTTTCAACCTTGAACAAGGTAGAAAAGGGCTGAATGCAGTAGACGTAAAATTGACTTAGATTATCCAACATACTTGTTTAAATCCCGGTTTTACCGGGATTTTTTTTTACCATGAACTTTCAAATGCTAATTTTGTTAATTGAAAAAAATGAAAACATGAAAATTCCTCAAATAGCCATTTTTCTATCAATTGTTCTAAGCGTTTACGCGCTTGTTAATTTATTCATATTTTACCAAACCCGACCGGTATTCAGCTTAGCTTCAATTGGAACTTGGTTAAAGTTTGTATTTTGGTTTATTGTACTCTCCTACCCTTTAGGTAGAACCCTTGAAGCTATATTAGGTGGACAAATTCCAACACTTCTTGTAAAGGTTGGCTCAATTTGGTTAGCCTTTATGCTTTACCTAACACTTTTTTTCCTACTTTTTCAAATAACATCGCCTCTTATAAATTGGTTAGTAAAAATAGATATTAAAAGCTCCCTCGAAACACATAGAATGATAGTTGGAATGGTATACTTTGCAACGCTTACAGTCATTCTTGCTGGCTATATAAACGCTGTCAACCCCAAGATAAACCAGCTAAAAATTGAATCAAGTAAACCTGTTCCAGGTGGAGGCTTAACCATAGCAATGGTTTCCGATATTCACCTGGGAACAATAATTGGGAAAAATGAATTAAGCAGTCTTGTGGACAAAATCAACTCACAAAAGCCTGATATTGTCTTATTTGTAGGTGATATTTTTGATGAGGACATTGCCCCGGTGGTAAATGGTCAAATGGGAGAGCAATTTGAGCGTATTAATGCAAAATACGGCGTTTTTGCAGTAACCGGAAACCATGAATTCTTTAGTAACCATCAGGCAATAATTGAGTACCTTCAAAAACATGGTGTAAACGTTTTGAACGACACGGTTGCTGAAGTTGCCAACATCAACATTGTAGGCCGTTACGACCGGCAAAGCAATTTTGCCTTGGGGCAAAGCCGTAAAACTTTATCGGAATTAACAAAAGATATCGACCAGAGTAAGTTTACAATAGTGCTCGACCATCAGCCATTCAATCTAAACGAATCCGCTGAATCCGGAGCTGACTTGCAGCTTTCGGGTCACACCCATCATGGGCAGATGTGGCCTTTAAACTACATTACCCGAGCGGTATATGAGGTTAGCATGGGATATAAAAAGATTGGCAATACACACATATATGTATCGCCCGGCTATGGAACCTGGGGCCCAAGGGTAAGGCTTGGGAATAGACCGGAGATAGCGGTGATAAGGGTAAAGGATAAAGGATAAAGGATAAAGGATAAAGGTTAAAGGATAAGTTGATGGTTGATGGTTGATGGTTGATAGTGAAAAAAAGCATTACACTAAACACTGAAAACCAAATACTACTCTCCATATTCCCTGTAAACTGCACACTGTACACTGCACACTATTCAAAAGATCTTTCGCTACGCTCGGGATGACAAATGAAGTTGTTCGTGTATAGTTGCTCGTTGTTCGTGAAACTATTGTCATGCTGAACCCAGTCGAAGTATCGCTTTGCTCTTTTGCCCTTCTGTCGGGTTTGAGATCCTTCGCTACGCTCAGGATGACAAGCTAGTTAATGATTGAAAGTTGATTGTGCTGCAACGGGATATAAAACCTTACACTGTGTAACTTTGTGTTACCCCGTTTAACACTGTGATACTGTATATGCTTGTAGTAAGATTCAAGAAATCAGAAAGGTAGTTTTATTTCATTTTGAGCATCCCGTTCCACCATAGCTGTTTTTTTTATTAATTCAAAAATCCCTGTTAATAACTTATTACCCTCACATTCTGTAAATTATAGTATTTAACAGTTAATACTCCACTGTTAGTTTAAGTATTTTCCTATTTTTGTTTTTGAAATTTTGGCGGAATGGAGAATTTCATTGTATCGGCACGAAAGTATCGCCCAGCAACGTTTAAAAGCGTGGTTGGACAGGCATCAATTACTACTACCCTAAAAAACGCCATTCAGCGTAAGCAGTTAGCCCAAGCCTACTTATTCTGCGGGCCACGAGGGGTAGGCAAAACAACATGTGCCCGAATTTTTGCCAAAACCATAAACTGCCAAAACCTTTCCCCTGAGCTGGAAGCCTGTAATGAGTGCGAAAGCTGCAAATCGTTTAACACCAACCGCTCCTACAATATCCATGAGCTCGATGCAGCATCGAACAACTCCGTTGAGGATATCCGAAAATTAATTGAGCAGGTTCGCATACCGCCCCAAATTGGTAAGTATAGCGTATACATTATCGATGAGGTGCACATGCTCTCGCAAAGCGCATTTAATGCTTTCCTTAAAACACTTGAGGAACCGCCAGCCCATGCCATTTTTATTATGGCAACCACCGAAAAACACAAAATCCTCCCTACCATTCTTTCGCGTTGCCAGATATTCGATTTTAACCGTATCCGCGTTGAGGACACCGTAAATTACCTTGAGTATATCGCTAAAAAAGAGGGTGTTGAATATGAGGTAGAAGCCTTGAATATAATTGCCCAAAAGGCCGATGGGGCCATGCGCGATGCCCTTTCAATCTTTGACCAGGTAGTGAGCTTTAGCGAGAACCATATTACCTACCAAAAGGTAATTGAAAATCTGAATGTTCTCGACTACCAGTATTACTTCCGTTTAACCGATAATTTCCTTAAGGGCGATTATGCTGACTCATTGCAGATATTCGATGAGCTTCTCTCAAAGGGTTTCGATGCCCAACAGTTTATAACTGGGCTAAGCATGCATCTAAGGAATGTGCTTGTTTGCCACGATCCAAAAACAATTCCCTTACTCGAGGTTGGAGCAGCTATTGCCCAAAAGTATAAGGAGATGGCAGCAACCTGCCCACCAGGTTTCTTAATTGAAGCGCTTCAGGTCACCAACCAGTTTGATGTTGCCTTTAGGCAAAGCCCCAACCAAAGGCTTCATGTTGAGCTGATGCTTATTAAGCTTTGTGGGCTTAATCAAAAAAAAAAATCTGACGACAGCCAGGTAGAGGACTCCGATCCCGTTGAGTACAGTCAGCCTATATCATCTACCGTAAAACCAACATCTACGCCAAAAGCAATACCAACAACCCCTAAAACACCTATCCGTACCACATCAATCAAAGGCGCATTAAACGGAGCACCGAATAATGCTGAAATTAAAAATAATGATGAACCCAAGGTAGAGGAAATCCAAACTGAAAACCAAGGGATTGCAAGTGTTGAAATTAAAAAAATTTCGCACGAACAAATACTACAGGCTTGGACAAGCTTTGCTGAACAAATTCAGAAAGATAAACCCGCACATTTTAGCTTAATGCAGGTGTATAAGCCAATTTTAAAAGAAAATAATAAAATCACTATTCAGTTTGAGGGTCAAATCCAGATTGAACTTTTTAGCGAGATAAAAAAAGATTTGCTCACCTACATCAAGAAAAGTTTTGGAATCTTAAACATTGAAATAGCTGAGGAAATTGTAGAAAAAATTGAAGATAACGGAAAACCAAGGCTCTACACTCCCGACGATAAGTTCCGCTTTATGGCAGAACGGAATCCTGCACTAATCCGTTTAAAGCAGCAATTGAACCTTGACCTCGATTAATTGTTATTTAAGTAGCAATTAACTATATTTGAAATAAAACCTAAAAAACTAAAGCTATGAATAAACGTTTAGAACAAGCTATCAATGAGCAAATAAATGCCGAGATTTGGTCGGCATACCTTTACCTGTCCATGTCAGCTCACTTTGGAGCGCAGGGCTTCAATGGCTTTGCCAATTGGTTTAAAGTACAGTGGCAGGAGGAGCTAACCCATGCCATGAAATTTTTCGACTACCTAATTGAGCGCGGCAGTAAGCCTGAGCTCAAGCCCATTAAGGAGGTTCCAACCAAATGGGATTCCCCTCTCCACGCCTTTGAGGAGACACTAAAACATGAAAAGGAGGTTACCCGCTTAATCAATAACCTTATGGATATTGCCATTGAGGAAAAAGACCATGCTGCAAAAGGAATGCTGCAATGGTTTGTAGATGAACAGGTTGAAGAGGAAGCCAATGCCCAGGAATTAATTGATACGCTAAAGCTAATCAACGGCAATGGCAATGGACTTTTCATGCTCGACCGTGAGCTTAAACAACGCGCTTTTGTAGGCGACACCAAAAAGGCAGAATAAAAAATATCGCCAAAGAGAAACGGGGCTAATTAGCCCCGTTTTTTAATTGCTAAAGATTTGACTATTAAAAGAGTATACAAAAGGTATTAATTAGAAAACCTACCAATCCTATAATAATTAATGCTATAGTAATAGGCATTTAAAAATTTAGTATTAACAGAATTAAACTCTTATTCGGTAGTATCCTTTCGTTATCTAAAAAATTCAAGTAAATTTGTAAGCTTCAAAAAATCTTAAATTTTTACAAAATGGGCTTAAGTAATTTTCTAACCAAATTTTTTGGAACCAAATCGGATCGCGATTTACGTGAACTGATGCCTATAGTAAACAAAATTAGGGAGGCTTACCCCCGATATACCACCTTAACAAACGATCAGCTAAGGGAAGAGACTGATAGGCTACGCAAGGTAGTGCGCGATTATATAGCTGAGGATGAGGCTAAAGTGGAGCAGCTTAAAGCCCAGATGGAGTCGGATGAGATTGACTATGAAGAAAAAGAAAGGGTTTACAAGGAAGTTGAGCGATTAACAAAGCAGATTGACGATAAAATTGAGGAGGTGCTTAACCAGGTACTTCCCGATGCCTTTTCCATTGTCAAGGAAACCGCACGTAGGTTCAAGGAGAACGAAATCATTGAGGTAACAGCCACACAGTTTGACCGTGACCTTGCCGCCCGAAAGGATTTTGTTACCATACAAGGCGATAAGGCCATTTACAAAAACCGCTGGATGGCCGGAGGTAATGAAATTGTGTGGGATATGGTTCACTACGACGTACAGCTCATTGGTGGCGTTGTACTGCATCAGGGGAAAATTGCCGAAATGGCAACAGGTGAAGGTAAAACGCTGGTTGCCACACTACCGGTGTTCCTGAATGCCCTTGCCGGCAAAGGCGTACATGTGGTTACCGTAAACGATTATCTGGCTCGCCGCGACTCGGAGTGGATGGGGCCAATATATGAGTTCCACGGACTTTCAGTGGACTGTATCGATAAGCATCAACCCAACTCTGAGGCTCGCCGTAAGGCCTACAACTGCGATATCACCTATGGAACAAACAACGAGTTCGGTTTCGACTACCTACGCGATAACATGGCAATTGCTCCCGATGATCTGGTTCAACGAAAGCACCACTATGCCATTGTGGACGAGGTTGACTCGGTTTTAATTGACGATGCTCGAACCCCGCTAATCATCTCAGGTCCCGTTCCAAAAGGCGAGGATCAAATGTTTGAGGAGTACAAGCCAAAGGTTGAGAAACTTGTTAATGCCCAGCGTTCTCTTATTACCCAACTTTTAACTGATGCTCGTAAACTTATATCCGAAGGGAATACCGAGGAGGGAGGAAAACTACTACTCCGCGCTCACAAGGGTTGGCCAAAATACAAACCCCTTATCAAATTCCTAAGCGAACAAGGTAATAAGGCACTCCTGCTTAAGACTGAAAACTTTTACATGCAGGATAACAACCGTAACATGCACCTTATTACTGACGATTTATACTTTGTAATTGACGAAAAGCAAAACTCTGTTGAGCTAACCGATAAGGGGATTGACCTCATCACCAGTTCAGCCGAAGATCCGAAGTTTTTCGTTCTACCCGACATAGGAAGCGAAATCGCCGAAATCGAGAAGATGTCGATAACACAGGGCGAAAAGCTAACCAAAAAGGATGAGTTACTTAGGGAATATGCCGTAAAATCGGAGCGCGTACATACTGTTCATCAGCTACTAAAGGCCTACACCATGTTCGAGAAGGATGTGGAGTATGTTGTAATGGATAACAAGGTAAAAATTGTTGACGAGCAAACAGGTCGTATCCTGGAGGGGCGTAGGTATTCCGATGGTCTTCACCAGGCCATTGAGGCCAAGGAGCGCGTTAAGGTTGAGGCTGCCACTCAAACGTTTGCCACAATTACACTTCAGAACTACTTCCGTATGTACCATAAGCTGGCAGGTATGACCGGTACTGCTGAAACTGAGGCTGGTGAGTTCTGGAGTATCTATAAACTTGATGTGGTAGTTATCCCCACAAACAAACCGGTTGTCCGCAAGGATATGGAAGATTTGGTTTACAAAACCAAACGCGAGAAGTACAATGCAGTAATTGATGAGATAGTTAGACTCCGCGATGCAAACCGTCCGGTACTGGTTGGTACTACCTCGGTTGAGGTGTCGGAATTGCTGAGCCGAATGCTAAAGCTTAAAGGAATACAGCATAATGTGCTTAACGCCAAGCAACACCAACGCGAGGCAGAAATTGTGGCACATGCAGGTATACCCAAAACGGTAACCATTGCCACCAACATGGCAGGTCGTGGTACTGACATTAAGCTAACCCCTGAATCGCGTGCTGCGGGCGGTTTGGCTATTATTGGTACTGAGCGCCATGAATCCAGGCGTGTTGACCGCCAGCTGCGTGGTCGTTCGGGACGCCAGGGCGATCCGGGAACATCGCAATTCTATGTTTCACTGGAGGATGATTTAATGCGCCTTTTTGGCTCGGACCGCATCGCAAGGGTAATGGATGCCATGGGGCATAAGGAGGGCGATGTAATTCAGCACTCAATGGTATCAAAATCCATTGAACGCGCACAGAAAAAGGTTGAGGAGAACAACTTCGGAATCCGTAAGCGTTTGCTGGAGTACGACGACGTAATGAATGCTCAGCGCGAGGTTATTTACAAGCGTCGCCGCCATGCACTCTTTGGCGAAAGGCTCGATGTGGATATCTCAAATATGTTCATGGATGTTTGCGAGGCAATAGTTAACGAGTTCCATGGTAATTACGAGTACGATGATTTCAAGCTAGAGATCATCAAGCAATTTTCACTCGATGTCCCTATAACCGAAGACGAGTACCTTGAGCTTAAACCATCAGAGATAGCCCATAGGCTTTACAAGGTTGCCCTAGAATCGTACGATCGAAAGGCGCATGAAATTGCACGACAGGCCTACCCGGTAATCAAAGAGGTTTACGAAAAACAATCGGCCATCTACGAGAATATCGTGGTACCAATATCCGACGGTCAAAAGGTTTATCAAACCGTTACAAATCTGAAAAAGGCTTACGAGACAGGTGGTAAGGAACTAATTCGTTCTTTCACAAAGAACATCATACTGTTCACTATTGATGAGTACTGGAAGGAACACCTGCGTGAAATGGACGAACTAAAACAGAGCGTTCAGAATGCCGTGTACGAGCAAAAAGACCCACTGCTCATCTATAAGCTGGAAGCATTTGACCTTTTCCGCACAATGATTGATAAGCTTAACCGCGATATTGTTGCGGTTCTTGTGAAAGCGTTCATTCCGCTTCGCGATCCCAACCAGGTACAGGAAGCCCGTCAAAGCCGACGTACCGATATGAGCCAGTACCAAACCAGCCGTACCGATAATTTACAGCCTGGCGCAAACACCCAGGAGCAGAGCCGTCAACCAGTAAAAGTTGAAGTTAAGGTAGGACGTAACGATCCATGCCCTTGCGGTAGCGGTAAAAAGTACAAGAATTGTCACGGTAAAAACCTATAATTATTTCTGAACCAAAAGGAAAAATGACAGCAGAGAAGTTCATTCAGGTATTGGTAAAATCGGCAGCTGAAAAACTATACAACCAACCAATTGCCGATAGTTTAATACAGATACAAAAAACAAGAAAGGAATTTGAAGGCGACTACACCATGGTCGCCTTTCCGCTGCTTAAGTTGTCGCGTAAATCGCCCGAAGAGACATGCAAGGAGATTGGCGATCAAATGGTTGCATTAAACAGCCAAATTGAGCGATACAACGTTATCAAGGGCTTTTTGAATATCACCCTATCAAAATCATATTGGGCTAACACGCTGAATTCCATAACCCAAACCGATGAGTTTGGATTTACCAAACCCAAAACGGACAAGCCTGTCGTTATAGAATTTTCATCACCCAACACTAACAAACCATTGCATTTAGGTCATATTAGGAACAACCTGCTTGGCTTGTCCATTTCCCGAATAATGGAAAAGTCAGGTAAACGAGTTGTTAAGGTTAACCTCGTGAACGACCGTGGAATTCACATCTGCAAGTCGATGCTTGCCTGGCAAAAATTTGGCAATGGCGAAACCCCACAAACAAGTGGAAAAAAGGGCGATCACCTGGTAGGTGATTACTACGTAAAGTTCGATAAGGAGTATAAGGCTCAAATCGAAGAACTTAAATCCAAAGGAATGTCCGAAGATGAGGCAAAGGTTAAAGCCCCCATCATTCAGGAAGCTCAGGAAATGCTTAGGCGTTGGGAAGCCAAGGATCCCGAGGTTATAGAACTCTGGAAAACAATGAACGGTTGGGTTTACCAAGGTTTCGATAAAACCTATGCCGATTTGGGTATCAGCTTCGATAAGGTTTACTACGAATCGGAAACCTACCTTTTGGGAAAATCGGTGGTAATGGACGGCCTTAACCGTGGGATATTCTTCAAAAAAGAAGATGGTTCGGTGTGGATTGACCTTACCAGCGATGGGTTAGATCAAAAATTGCTTTTACGTGGCGATGGGACTTCGGTTTATATCACCCAGGATATTGGCACTGCCATTCAGCGTTACAACGAGTTCATGTTCGATGAGCACATCTACGTTGTTGGAAACGAACAGGAATACCACTTTCAGGTATTAAAGTTGATAATGAAGAAGTTGGGCTACCACTGGAGCGATGCCCTATTCCATCTATCCTACGGCATGGTTCAGCTGCCCGAGGGCAAAATGAAATCGCGCGAGGGCACAGTAGTCGATGCCGACGATCTGATTGAAGAAATGATTGAAACTGCACGCCAAATGTCAGAGGAGTTAGGCAAACTCGATGACGTTGACCATGGAGTGGCATCTGAAGTTATCAGAATGGTAGGCCTTGCTGCGCTTAAGTACTTCATCTTGAAGGTAGATCCCAAGAAAAACATGACTTTCAACCCAAAGGAATCCATCGACTTTAACGGGAATACTGGCCCATTCATCCAGTACACCCATGCTCGAATTAAGTCAGTTCTTGCCAAGGCAACCCATGCAGGCTATCAGGTTAATGGAATAATACAACCCGACTTCATTAGCAATTCAAAGGAACTTGAGCTTATACAGCTTTTAAGCCAATTTCCTGAGATTGTCCTTGCAGCCGCTCAAAACCATAATCCTTCATTAATTGCCAATTACGCTTACGAGCTAGCCAAAGAATATAACCAGTTCTACCATGATTTCACCATTCTTAAAGAACCTAACGAGGGTATAAGGTTGCTTAGGTTATCGCTCTCGGAACAGGTAGCCGATATAATCAAACGGGCCATGTGGTTACTTGGTATCGATGTGCCTGAACGAATGTAATCCCTTGATTTTTTTTTTAGTATGCAATTGAATAAGTTTTGTCTTTCTGCCTTTGTAATTTTGGTTACAACTTTTAACGTTAAGGCACAGGAATTTGAGCCCGCTAAGGATTTTGGCTCTGAGTTTGGAATAACAGGCATGTTTGGGAAGGAAGGAATAGATGGGAACAACTCTGCTTACGTTGGATTTACAGGAGCTTACTTCTACGATTTAAAAAACGGACTTCGAGTTGGAATAAATCGGTACTACAATTTTAGCGGAGCCGAATACGCTTATACCCTCCCTATCTACTTTGCTCATCGAACCAAATCCAGTAGAAGTAATGAACCCTTTGTGTTTGATACTTTTGGCGAGTTCTTACTACAACTTTTTACCCATATAATTCCCGGCCGTGCAGAGTTCAATGCTGGACCGGTGATTGGTTATTTTAAATCAACCAACCAAACCATTAGTAATGGGTATAAACTCACCAACCCGGTTTACCTTGCAGCCAATGCAAAGCTTAGGCTTACCTTTCAGATTTGGCGGTTTAGTCTTGGGGGAAACTTCGGCGCCAGCTACGTACCATCAAAAAATTTTTACTTGGTTTCACCCGACCCCGTCTTTAATGGGAATAGGACCAGTTGGTCGCTTGAGATTGGTGCCTTTCTATCATTCTCCTTCGATTAAAAAAATCATATTTTTATTAAGTTTGCATAATAATTTGAAATAAGAGCATACCGATATGTTTGAGAATTTAACCGATAGGCTTGAGCGCTCTTTTAAAATACTAAAAGGTGAAGGTAAAATCACCGAGATTAATGTTGCCGAAACCGTAAAGGAAATCCGCAAGGCACTTATTGAGGCCGATGTTAACTACAAGGTTGCCAAAACATTTACCGATGAGGTAAAGCGTAAGGCACTTGGCATGAATGTACTAAATGCCATTAAGCCTGGGCAACTGATGGTTAAGGTTGTTCACGATGAACTTGTTAGCCTTATGGGCGGACAAGCCACGGATATTAACCTTGCAGGTAATCCAACAGTTATCCTAATTGCAGGTTTACAGGGTTCAGGTAAAACAACTTTCTCGGCAAAACTTGCCAACCACCTAAAAAACAAAAAGGGGAAAAGCCCTCTGCTGGTTGCAGGTGACGTTTACCGACCCGCTGCTATTGAACAGCTTAAGGTTTTAGGTCAACAAATTAATGTTCCAGTATTTACCATACCCGGCAGCAACGATCCTATTGGAATTGCCAGGGAAGCTGTCAGGCTGGCAAAGAACAACAATCAGAACGTTGTAATAATTGATACTGCTGGGCGTTTGGCTATCGACGAGGAGATGATGAAAGAGGTTGAAGCCATCAAAAAGGCTGTTTCACCCAATGAAATCCTTTTCGTTGTCGACTCCATGACCGGCCAGGATGCGGTAAACACCGCAAAGGAATTTAACGATAGGCTCAACTTTGACGGCGTTGTGCTTACCAAGCTCGATGGTGATACCCGTGGCGGTGCAGCCCTCTCCATACGTGCCGTTGTTGATAAACCCATAAAATTCGTTAGCACCGGCGAAAAACTTGATGCTCTCGATATCTTCCACCCCGACCGAATGGCCGATCGTATCCTTGGAATGGGCGATATTGTTTCGCTGGTTGAGAAAGCGCAAGAACAATACGATGCCGAACAGGCTAAGATCCTCCACAAAAAGATACTTAAGGATCAGTTCAACTTTAACGATTTTCTTGAACAGATTAACCAGATAAAAAAGATGGGTAACCTAAAAGACCTTGCCGGTATGATTCCTGGAGTTGGCAAGGCCTTAAAGGATATTGATATTGATGATGATGCTTTTAAAAACATCGAAGCCATCATCAAATCGATGACCCCTGAAGAACGCGAAAACCCATCGCTGATGAATGGCAGTCGCCGTAAGCGTATAGCGGAGGGTAGCGGAACATCAATCGTTGAGGTTAACCGATTGCTGAAACAATTTGAGGATATGCGTAAGTTAATGAAAATGGTATCGGGCGGTGGTGCTAAAAATCTGGCAAGAATGATGAACCAACCGCATAGGAGATAGATTGTTGTGTTTAGTGTTTAGTGTTTGGTGTTTGGTGTTTGGTGTTTGGATTTATAAATTCTAACTTCAAGTAAAAATTCAGTTTAATATTAACTCGAAATTCCATGGAACTCCTCGACGGAAAAAGAATAGCCGATGAGATAAAAGCTGAGATTGCAGCTGAAGTTGAGGCTATTAAAGGCAAAGGGGGCAAAATCCCACACCTGGTTGCCATTCTTGTAGGTCACGACGGCGCAAGCGAAACCTACGTTGGCCATAAAGAAAAAGCATGCGCTCAGGTGGGTTTCAAGTCGCAAGTTCTCCGTTTTGAGGACTCCATAACTGAGGCTCAGCTTCTGGACGAGATTAGGAAACTGAATAACGACCCCGATGTTGATGGTTTCATTGTTCAAATGCCTTTACCAAAGCATATCGACGAGCAAAAGGTTATTGAAGCAATTGACCCCAAAAAGGATGTAGATGGATTTCACCCTGTGAACGTTGGGAGGATGAACATTGGCCTGCCTGCCTATATTTCAGCCACACCCTATGGTATTGTTGAACTGCTACGTCGCTACAAAATCCCCACAGAGGGGAAACACTGCGTGGTTATAGGCCGTAGCAACATTGTTGGTCGTCCCATTGCAAACCTGCTTTCGCAGAAAAGTTACCCCGGCGATTGCACAGTAACCATTTGCCATAGCCGAACCCCCAATATCAAGGAATATACGCTCCAGGCCGATATACTAATTGTAGCCCTTGGCAAGGCTGAGTTTGTAACCGCCGACATGGTAAAACCTGGAGCAGTTGTGGTTGATGTGGGTATTACCCGGGTTGATGCCCCTGGCACTAAATTGGGCTGGAAATTGTTAGGCGACGTCAAGTTTGATGAAGTGGCACCCAAATGTAGCTACATTACCCCGGTTCCGGGAGGTGTAGGCCCGCTAACAATTGTATCGCTACTAAAAAATACCCTGAAAGCAGCCAAAAAAGAGGTTTACGGATAATGCTACTCAAATGAACAACCAGGAAACAACCGCCAAGTTCTACGATGAGTTCTCGGATAAACAGGTTAAAACCGGAAAAAATCTTCGACATTACACATTAGCCAATATCCTTAAGAAAAAGGGTATTGGAAAGGCAAATAGTGTTCTTGAAATAGGATGCGGTATTGGAACCCTTACGGATTTACTCGTAAGTATTGCACCAAAGGCTGTAATAACTGCGTTCGATATTAGTCCAAAAAACATTGAGATTGCAAAAGGCCGCATAAAATCAAGTCGTGTAAAATTCATGGTTTCCGATGCATCGGAAAGCATTTCGCTAAACGAAAAATATGACTTCGTTATCCTTGCCGATGTAATTGAACATATTCCAATTGAACGTTACAATTCCCTATTTTCTAACTTAAAACAGTTTAGCCATACCGGTACTAAAATTTTTATTATTATTCCTCACCCCAACCTAATTAAATATTTACGAGAAACCAAGCCCGAAAGTCTTCAAATTATTGATCAATCTGTTTACCCAACAATACTATACCAACATTTATCGGAACAGAATTTTGTTATCGATGAAAAGGTAGATTACAGCATTTTTTACAAAACACCTGACTATACCTATTACTGGCTTAGCCTTTTTTCTGAGAAAAGCAATTCCAATTACAGTAAAACTGTCCCACTACCCTTTAGGATATTTAAGAAATTTATACTAAGGGTTATTTAAAATGAATATCCTTTACATTTCCTCGGGTAATCCTACTTTTGTTCGCAAGGACATTTTGTTGCTTTCAAAACAGAATAATGTAAAATCATTGCTATACACATGGAATACAGTTAACACTCCAATAAATTTCATAAGGCAATTCATCTATTTAATTCCGAGATTAAAAAAGATTGATGTCATTATAGTAATGTTTGCAGGCTACTGGTCAGTGATTCCTGCACTGTTTGGAAAAATATTTAATAAAAAGGTGTTCATTATTCTTGGTGGTACCGACTGTGTATCGTACCCTGAGTTTAACTATGGAAGTTTGCGTAAACCATTACTTAAAAGTGCAATTTACTATTCTATAAAAAATGCCACATGCTTACTACCTGTCCACGAATCGCTCATCGATTTTACCAACTCATACTACGATAAAAGTAAACAGGGGATAAAAAATCACTTTAAATCCATTAAAACTGATATCAAAACCGTTTATAATGGATATAACCCTAGAGTTTCGCATGACACAATTGAAAAATCAATACGCAAACCCAATAGCTTCATTACTGTAGCCTTGGTCAATAATAAAATTCGATTGATTCTGAAGGGTATTGATTTGATTCTTGATAGTGCCCGCGAATTTCCAAATGCAAGTTTTACTATTATTGGTATTGCCGAAACGATAAAATCTCAACTTGAGATACCTAGCAATGTTATAATTCATCCCCCTATGTCGAGTGAATTACTTGCAGAAAAATATTTAAAATCGGAGTTTGTAATTCAACCCTCAATATCGGAAGGTTTTCCTAATGCACTGTGTGAAGCTATGTCGTTTGGCTGTATTCCAATAGTATCACCCGTAGGCGCAATGCCTACAATTACAGAAAATATTGGATTTACTGTGAAAAATAGAAGCACTGAGGAACTTTCATCAGTAATTAAAAATGCCTTAAACCTAACAAATGATGAAAAAGTCAATTTACGATTCCTTTCTCATTCCAAAATAGTAAATAACTTCAGTGAAAAAGAGAGAATTAGTAAATTAGAGCAAATAATTGAGGAGTATAAATATAAATAGAATGATATCAAAATCGTTCATAAAATCTTCAGTAACCTACACCATTATTGGTGCGCTTCCTTTTGCTTCGAGCATTCTCCTGCTTCCATTTTACGGTAACAAGAATTTACTTAGTACCGACGATTTTGGCCTATTAGCCATTTTTATTATATTAAGTGAGCTTGCCCGAATTCTAATCTCATTTTCCGCTGAAAGTTTTCTGGGTAATACATATATCCATTACCGAAACGACAATAATAATGAGAAAAAGTTTTTAGGGACATCGTTTCTTTTTTTGATCATCTATGGTTCATTGCTCACTTTCATTCTGAGCATTACTGGCAATTTATTGTTTGGGTTATTTTACCCCGCAAAATCAATTGAATTCGTGCACTATGGGCTCATCTCGGTTATTACAGGTTTTTTCAATGGTATTTTTAAAGCATACGCCAGTCACTTAATTTTCCGGGAGAAACCAAAGCCATACTTTTGGTCCAATATTTTACATTTTACATTAGTAATTGCGGTCTCAATTGGGGGATTATACCTATTCCCCCTATCACTTGCCGGTCCCATTTGGGGTCGATTTACTGGTGCATTTGCCACTTTTATTTGGGCTTCAGTTTTCTTTGTAAAACATGGAAACTTAAGATGGGATCGTAATGTATTTAAACACCTTGTCAAGTATAGTGCACCTTTATACTTCCATAATATCCTGTACTGGTTTATCTCAAACATTGACCGGTATATTATTCTGGGTTTGCTAAACCAGTCGTCAGTAGCTGTTTTCGATTTCGCTATTAAAATAACCTTAGCAATTGAATTCCTTCAGAATGGCCTTTCGGCCGCTATTTTGCCAAAAGTATTTGAGCTTTGGAAGAATAAAAATAACGAATCCTCTGGTAGCATTGAGATTAACAAGTATTTTCACCTTTTCACACTCATCAATCTAACCTTAATACCTCTATATCTAATTCTAATCCCGTACCTTGTTCCTGTGGTAGTGAACAACAGCGATTTATACCAATCGATTCCGTTATTACCACTGCTATTTGCTGGTATGGTAGTAAGAACCTGGTATTACGTACTTGTGGCTCCGGTTTACTACTTTCAGAAGACCACCATTCTCCCAAAAGTATTTGCAGTAACTGCAGCCTTTCAAATTGCTGCAACATATTTCATGGTAAATCTCAACGGATTAAATGGAGCGGTTATAGCAAATTTTATTACTAAGATTTTGCAGGTTTCCCTAATGTTCTTTTTAGTCAAAGGGTTTTACCAATTTAGAGCAAATAAAACCAAACTTATATATTATCCATTAGCCCTAATTGCCATGCTTACTCTTGCTACATTTTTAATTGGACAATATAGTGCGACTGCAGTTTACTCCTTTATTTTCATTTTTTCTGTAGCCTTTGCTTTCCAGGCCTATCGAAAAGAAATAAGCATCTCCTGGATTAAAGAGATGCTTACCAAATAAAGAAGTTATAGATAATTTTAGAATAAATCAACCGAAATATTCTGAATAAATGCATTATAGGTGATTTCCCTACCAACCTTTGCTTCCGTTATAAGCATAAGCACAGGTAGTTCTTTGCCGCTTTTAGTGAGAATGGTTATTTCCTTGCGTTGTCCTGTAATTTTTTCCTTATTGGGGTCAAGGTAGGCATCAAGGAACTCATCGTTTTCGGAAGCATTATCGGGGAAAAGAATTCTTACACTTTGTCCAATCACTTTATCCCTGCTTATTTCAAACAACTCTTCGGCTGCCTTGTTGAAGAACTGAACAATACCATCATGATCAGTGGTTATGATAGCATCCAGAAAACCCTCAAGGGTTTTTTCGTTCCTAATTTTTACCTTCTCAATTTCTTTATATTGGTTGCGCACCTCCTCCTTCGCCTCGCGAAGTTTTTTATTAAGTTCAGCTTCATTCTGGCGCAATTGCTCTTCCTGTTTCTTTAGCTGTTCCGTTTGACGTTGAGTTTCGAACTCCATGTTTTTCTCACGGGTAATATCGTTAGCTATTAGGATAACCTTTGCCACCTCATTGTACATATCGTTAACAGCAGTAAAGGTACAACGGAACCAACGCTCATCGCCATTGCTAGTAAGCATTCGGAATTGTCCCTCATATGGAATTCCATGTATTACATCGTCCCATACGCGCTCAATATTCTTACGTTCCGCTGAAGGTACAAACTCAAAAATTGATTTTTCCTTAGCAGCATTAAGGTTATATGAAAGGGTGAGAAGGAACTTCTCATTAGCTTCGGTTAAGTCGCCAGTAGGGGAGAATTCAGCTTTAATTGATGAACGGTTAAGAGCACTAATTTGCCCTTCGTAGTCAAGGCTCAGTTTCTTTTGGTCAGTTGTGTCAATTCCAAGGAATAGGATCTTATCAACACCTCCGGCATCATTTCGCACACAAGTGAATGTTGCAATTGTCCAGAGGTCATTACCATTGCGGGTAAGTAATTTCATATCCCCTTCAAAGTGTTTACCGCCCTTACTCAGAGTACTCCAGATATCGTCGAACCACAGCCTATCCTTTTTATTGATAAACATCGATATGTGTTTCCCTTCCACCTCGCTATTGGTTGAATACTCCAATTTCTGTAAAAACTTGGTGTTTGCATACAGCAATGTACCGTCCACATCGAAATCGGCACGGATCATGGTGTGGTTCACGGAGTTGGAGAAGCTAATAAACTTTGCTGACTGACGGCTTGCCTCTTCCTGTGTGGCTTGGAGTTCTTCCATGTTTTGGCGCATTTGTTCCTCCTTAAGCGCCAACTCCTCGGCTTGCTCGCGCGATTCCTTTAAAAGCTTTGCAGTTCGAATATTTATTTTAACCGTAGCAATAGTTGTTGCCACGCTCTCAGCAACCTTATCGATAAATTCCTCCTGATAATTTTCAAAAGGGTTAAACGATGCCAATTCAATTACACCATGAACCACATCGTTCATCTTGAGAGGAATAAGCATAAGAAACTTGGGATTTGCTTTACCAAGTCCGCTGGTAATACTCAAATAACCTTGGGGAATTTTCTTAAGTATTATTTTCTCTTTTTCCAAAGCACATGCTCCCACTAACCCATCGCCCCAAGGTATAATTCTGTCGGCATACTTTCTACGCTCATAGGCGTAGCAAGCTGTCATGCGGAAATGGATATCGGTTTCATCGTCATCTTCCAAAAGGTAGAATGCTGCTTGATTTGCACCAACGTAATTCACTAAATTGCGAATAACCTGAAAGGTTAACTCCTCTATGTTATCGTTGTTCTGACGTAGGATTTCACCAAAGAGAGCCATACCCTCTGCAGCCCAGTGCCGTTGCTCGTCCTCCTTTTTTCTTTTCTCCTCCTCCATCCTGCTTTGGCGAATATCGTTTCGTAAGCTGACTATAGCCTTCCCAAGTGCATCGGTGTCATCGGGGGTGTATTCGGCATCAACATCACCTTCACGTAACTTTTCCACAAACCGATAAAGTTTACGCTCCCTACTGATGTTTTCCTGCAATGTGGTTTCGAAATCGTTTATTCGGAGCGAAAGCTTCTGGTAAACAAAAAATCCAACGGCACCAAGAATGATAGGTAAAAAATCAAATATATAGAACAATGGCATGATGCGATGTAGGTCCTGAATGCCTCCCGGAGTTAATGCAAGGTCATTGGTTAATACACCTACAACATATGCAATGGCAAGAAACACAATACCAACGGTAAGTCCAAGAAGGCTCCCTTGAACTGAGTATTTCAATGCGAACTTTGATTTCATGTACAACTCAATTTTTGATGCTTAAAAATAAGCATTTTTTCAACTTATATGCAAATCTATCGATTCGAATTCAATTGAAATAGTAATGTTATTATAAAAGATCTGGTTCATCAACTTAGGCGGGTTTTTACTCTTTGGATAATATGGCTCGCAATATCCTGTAAAGGCAGTATGACAGATGCTGCATCAAGTTTTACGGCCTCACGGGGCATGCCGTAAACCACGCACGATTTTTCGTCCTGTGCTATTGTGTAAGCACCAGCCTCCTTCATTTCGAGCAGCCCTTTTGCTCCGTCGTCGCCCATGCCGGTCATAATTACACCTATAGCGTTTTGCGCAGCAAAACGTGCAACGCTACGGAAAAGAACATCAACCGAAGGTCTATGCCTGTTAACCAGAGGGCCTTGTAGCACCTCAACATAGTATCGTGCACCGCTGCGCTTTAAAAGCATATGGTAATTTCCGGGGGCTATTAACGCTTGACCCGGGAGAAGAGCATCGCCATTCTGTGCTTCCTTAACCGTAATCTTACATATATCGTTTAAGCGATTAGCAAACGAGGTTGTAAATTTCTCAGGCATATGCTGAACTATAACAATTCCAGGACAATCGACAGGCATTGCTTGTAAGAATGTAGCAATAGCCTCTGTTCCTCCTGTAGAGGCTCCTACTGCTATAATTTTCTCGGTAGTTGTAAGGGGTGTTGAGGAAACAACCTGTTTAGGGATTATAACATCGGCCGAGAGTTTTGGCTCAACAATAGGAGGTGTAAGAATTTTACGCCTTGCTATTCTACTGCGAGCGGCTGCTTTAATTGCATCGCAAATGATAACCTTTGACTCTTCGAGAAAAGCTTTAGTGTTAACCTGGGGTTTAGTGATCAATTCAACGGCTCCAAGTTCAAGGGCACGCATACCCATTTCAGTTGCCCTGCTTGTGAGGCTCGAAATTATTACAACCGGTATGGGGTGTTGTGTCATTATTTTACGAAGAAAGGTTAGCCCATCCATCCGGGGCATTTCAATATCGAGGGTTATTACATCGGGGGTCACCTCAGCCATCTTACGGGCTGCAAAGTATGGGTCGGCAGCAGTTCCAATAACCTCCAGCTCTGAATCGGATGAGATGATCTCCATCAACGTTTGCCTCACTAATGCAGAATCGTCAACAATTAGCACTTTTATTCTATTCAGCATATCAGCCATTTACATCAACTTTAAAATTAAGGACAATAAAAATATTCTGCAATTTACTCGGTCTTTTTTGTACTAATACTTTTTACCTCGTTGGGGTTTAATGTCTTTTGAATAAACTTATGGCGAACCTCTCCTGTAGCAGTATTATATTCAATCTTTCTTCCCTGGTTACCACCTACACTTTTAGCTATTATTGGTATTCCATGTTCAGCCAATAGTTCTAAAGCAATAGCAATGTTACGTTGACCGATATGGAAGTTGTCCAGATTTGTTTCAAGCACCTCGCCTCCCCCAAATACCTTGGCCTTAAGGTTTTCCTTTTTTGAGCCAAGTGAAATCATTCTTTCAATCAATCGTTCAATGGCAATGTTACCATACCTTGGGCTTGCAAGCCCCTGTCCATTCCACAATGGCAACATGTAATGATTAATTCCACCTTGATTTAATACCGAATCGTATAGGCATACTGCCACACATGAGCCCAGAATTGTAGTAACAACATGAGGCTCCTTATCGGCAAATAGCGATGCAGGGTATAGGTAATGTGACTTAAAGTGGTCCATCAACCGGCTTTAAAAAATTTCTGCATCCTGATCAAAAAACATCTCGTTAGCATCGGTGGCTAAATCGTCAACGTCAACATTGGGCTCGGGTATTGAAATTGTGAAGCAAGCGCCTTTGCCAAGTTCGCTCTCAATTTCAATGCTACCATTGAGCATATCAATAATAGCCCTATTTACCGATAGTCCTAAACCATGCCCTCGGTTCAATGAATTTATTCCTGTGTCGAGCCTTTTAAACCTATCAAAAATAATTTTGTGGTTTTCCTGAGAGATACCAATGCCATGATCCCTAACACAAATCGTTAGCTTGTTAACGCCTCTACTGGTAATTATTTCAATTATGCCACCCTCAAAGCTAAAGTTTACTGCATTGCTGAGCAAATTTGCTATGATCAGCTTGAGCTTTTCAGGATCAGTTTTAAAAATTTTAGGATTAACCAAATTGGTGCTGGTATTAAAGGAGTACTCAACCTTTAGGTTCTTCTTGCGAAGTTCATACTTGAACGACTCAATAACACTTTCGAGCAGGTTGTTAACATCAACCTGCATGATCTCGGGTTGTATTTCGCCAGCTTCAATCTTGGCAGCCACAAAGATATTCCGGAGCTGAAAATCGAGGTTGAATGCTTCGGAATGAATTAGGGCCACCATGGAGATTACCTTTTTCCAGTTCTCCTTATCAACTGAGAGTATTGCCTTGGAAAGTCCTATTATTGATGTAAAGGGGTTAATAATCTCATTGGTGATGTTTGAAATAAAGTGCGATTTTAGGGCTTCGGATTCCTCCAACTTCTTGTTTACCTGCTTCAACTCAGCATTCAGAACTTTTAGCTCATCGAGAGCTTTCTTGTTAAGTTCAAACCTGCGCTGGAGTTCAGCAAGCAGTTCGTTATCGGTTAATTCTTCAGGTTTTTTAGCCATAGTAGTAAGCTTTATACTTTCCGGTAAATAGTAGGTTTTAGCTGTTTAAGCGGGACATCCATGTTTAAAATCGATTCGGAATGCCCCAAAATTAGGTAGCCATTGGGTTTAATACGTTGGCACAGTTTATTAATAACGGCTTCCTGTGTGTTCCTATCAAAGTAAATAAGTACGTTTCGGCAAAAAACGACATCGAACAAGTCCTTGGTATCGTAGCTGGAATCCATGAGGTTTAAGCGAGCAAAGGTTACCTTGGAGCGAACGTGAGGGGCAATTTTGATGGTTGGGTTTGCTCTATCCTTGCTCCTAAGCATGTATTTCCGCTTAAGGGTTAGTGGAATAGCCCCAACTTTTTCCTCCTTGTATATGGCATCAATTGCTGTTTGAAGAATTCGGGTAGAGATATCGGTAGCAAAAATGGAAAAATTAAAGCCAGGGTGTGTTTCAGCAAACTCGAAAAGCACCATGGCGAGGGTGTAGGGTTCTTCACCGCTTGAACAGCCTGCACTCCAAACCTTAAAAATACTCGACTTATTTGCCCCGTAATACGCCGGAAGTAATTCGGTTGTTAAAAACTCGAAATGGGCAGGCTCACGGAAAAAATCAGTTTTGTTGGTGCTAACCACATCCAACATATGAATAATCTCGCTATCAAAGCCTTCGCGGCTGAAAAGATAGTCGAAGTAAGCCTTAAAAGAGGCAATGTTTAAATGTTTTAACCTTTTCTGGAGGCGGCATTGCAGCATTACCTTTTTTATAGGTGGAAGTTTAATGCCGCTCTCCTTGTAGATTAATGCACTAAGCCGTTTAAACTCATCGTCGGTAAGCTGTAGCTTGTAGTAATCCACAAACTCATTAGCCTGCATACAATATACCTTTACTGTTGTGCATCGGTTCCCTCGTCAAGTGACTGGTTGGAGTCAACAATGGAAGTAATCTCATCTACTGTGAAAATGGCATCCATGTTAAGAATAATGATAAAACGTTCATCAACCTTTGCCATACCAATTATAAACTCGGACTTATACCGGCTACCTAGGGTTGGTAAAGGCATTATTTGGTTATTATCTATTTCCAGAACTGCTTGCACAGAATCGACAATGGCACCAACATGCACCGATTCGCCATCAACGTCAATATCCAGAACAATGATACAGGTGTTGTTGGTGTATTCGGTTTCAGGCATTCCAAACTTGATGCGTGTGTCAATTACGGGCAAAACAGCACCCCTTAGGTTAATAACGCCTTTCAGGTATTCAGGTGCCTTAGGAACCTTTGTTATTGGGGCCATCTCCAAGATATTCAACACCTTGCTGACATGTGCGGCAAACTCCTCGTTACCTAGCTTAAAGGTAAGGTATGATTTAATTTGATTTTTATTCTCGGTATCCATTGTAAAACATTATTTGGTATTACTTACTTGTTGCAAACATTTTAATAATTTTATTGGTGTCCATTACTAGGGCAACTGTACCATCGCCTAGAATTGTTGCGCCTGAGAAAATGTCGTGACTCTTGTAGTGTTTCCCTAAAGGTTTCAGCACTGCCTGGTATTCCCCAATTACATAGTCAACCACTAGGCCAACCCGGTTATCTTCAAAATTTACTACTACAACCTGTTCTAATTCCTCATTGCTTGGCTGGAGGTTAAACTCCTTCCGTAAGCTAAAGAATGGGATTTGAGTTCCATCAAGGGTTACAAGATTGTTGAAAGAGCTGTAGATACTTTCCTTGTCCACCGCATAAATCTTATCAATTGAAGAAAGAGGGATAACAAAGGGGGAACTATCAATACTAACCAGCAAACCATCGATAATTGAAAGGGTTAAGGGCAACTTTATGGTAATTGTTGTTCCCCTGCCAACTTCCGATTCAACCTCAACCTCGCCTCTGATATCGGAAATTTTCTTTTTAACCACATCCATACCCACTCCCCTGCCCGATACATCGGTTACCTTTTTGGCTGTAGAGAATCCGGGCAAAAAGATAAGGTCAAGAATCTCCTTCTTGCTCATCTTTTTATCGGAAGGTACTAAACCCTTTGAGATTGCCTTGGCATGTATGATCTCAGGATCAATACCAGCACCATCATCGCTAACCTGGATTATTACACTTGCCCCGGAGTAGAATGCTTTCAGGTGAATTTTTCCCTTTGCCGGCTTTCCGTTTGCAATACGAACCCGAGTATCCTCAATTCCATGATCCATGCTGTTCCTGATAATGTGCATCAGGGGGTCGGACAGGTTTTCGATGATGGTCTTATCAAGCTCAGTATCGGCTCCCTCTACAATGAAATCGACCTCCTTGTGCAGTTCAGACGATAAATCCCTGACAAGCCTCTGAAAACGACCAAAAAGGTTCTCAATAGGTATCAGAACGATACTAAAGGCAATATCGCGAAGCTGGCGGGTTAGCTTGTGAACGTTTTCAACTATAGGCGCCAAACCTGGCACATTGGTTTGCTCTGCAAATAAGCTTAAACGGGCTTGTGTGGTTACTAGCTCTGACACAAGGTTCATTAGGTGGTCAAGCTTGTCGGACGACACGCGAATGCTTGCAGCCGTTTTGTCCTTTGTGGCTATTCGCTCTTTAGTGAACTGTTTGGCCTTTTCCTTATTGATTCGAGCAGCAGCTTTTGTTGCCAGGCGTTGTATGGTTACCAATCCAACATCCTTCTGAACCTCTGCCAATTGCGATACTTCTTCAACAAATAATTTGTCGGCTAGCAAGTTTTCCTCTGCCAGCTTTTGTATTTCAAGCTTTGAATCGGTTTCAACAAAGATGAACACATCATGAATGGCATTTACATCCTGGTCGGTTGTCAGCAACACTTCCCAGTAGGTATAGCAAAGGTTTGGGATAATTTCCTTTATTCCAGGCAGCCTGTTGAAATGGGCGAAAACCTTATGCTCGCCCAACGAGCAAAGCTCATCAAGAAGGTACAGTGGGTTTGTTCCGTTCTTAAAAATATCCTCGTTCGGTTCAAAAAGAATGTAGTAAGTAGATAGTGGTTCTGATTTTTCCTTAGTAGTTCCGGCAGTTTCGGTTGCGGTTTCAGCGTTACCAGGGTTAATTATACTATTAATTTTCCCCATTAAGCCATTGTGAACCGTTTTAAAATCGGGATCCTCATAGTTTTGCTCATCGAGCATCGCCTTGAGGTGATCCACCGACGAAAAGGTTATGTTCAATATATCCTTGCTTACCTCGAGCTGTCCATTGCGAATCATGTCGTAAATGGTCTCAAGGTTGTGCGTAAAGCTATCGATAAGGTCAAACCCAAACATGGCGCTGTTACCCTTAAGGGTGTGCATCACCCTAAAAACCTGTTGAATCAGAGCCTCATCGTTAGGGCTTTTTTCAAGCTCTAAAAGCGACACTTCAAGCTTATCAATAAGCTCCGCAGCTTCCTCTATAAACTTTTTCCTAAAGCTATCCATTACCTAATCACTTTATTGATTGCCGAAATCAGTTTAGCTGGAACAAACGGTTTAATAATCCACCCCGTAGCACCGGCATCTTTAGCTTCCATTTTTTTTGAGGTTTGCGATTCGGTAGTCAGGAATAGGATTGGAATGCGTTCGTACTCCGGCATTGCCCTAATATGCTTAATAAGCTCTATGCCATCCATTTCAGGCATATGAAGATCGGTGATTACCAAATCGATTGTTTTACCGTCAAGGTGTTTTAAGGCATCTTTGCCATCAACACCAACAAGCACATTGTACCCTTCGTTCTCAAGGGTAAATCGAACAACTTCGCGAATACTATCGGAATCGTCTACAATTAGTATTGTTTTTGCCATAGCAATGGATAATTTATTTTGTTAATATTCTGATTTTATACCTGATCGTTCAAGAATTGTGCTCTGGTCAGCAGTTAATTCAAACTTAACTGTCGATTTTATACCTCGTTCCTTCATGGAGAAGTTAAAAGAGCGTACGAGTTGTATAAAGCCAAGGTCAATTACCTCAGCGTTTTTAATTAGCAAGTCAGTAGGTTTAGCCTCATTAAATAGCTTAATCAGTTCACTCTTGATATCACTGATATTATTAAGGCTTAAATCGCCACTCAGGACGACCAGCGATGAACCCTTCTGCCTTTCGATGGAAAATTTTTTTTCTTTCTTTGACATATTCTTGGTTTGTTTAAAAGAACTCAATGTTTGACTCATCCTGATCGGTTTCTGATAAGTCATCGAAACCCGCATTCCCTTTAATTACCATGTTGTGTATCTTATGTTCCGATTCCATGGTATATAGTCTTCGCATAAACTCCAAATCATCTCTATCGAACTGGCTCTCCTCCTTGCCAGTTAACGTGGAATATATGTGGTTTAGTAGTTTTATTACCTCAAGAATTTTAAGCTCAAAAACTTCATAGTACTTAACCTGGTTTACAGCCCTATGGATTATTTCACCTAAATCATTACTAGCCTGAAGCTTTTCCCGGAGTAAAACGCTTACCTTATCGTCACATTCAAGCAGGTTGCTAGCAATCTCCTTAAGGGTTGTTGGAATTGACTCCCACTCCTGCGATTTAGTATTTTCTGAAATTAACTCCGATAATCGCTCAATATCAGTTATTTTGGATTCAAGGTGCATGTATAGTGTGCCAATTTGGTTTCGGGAGGTAATGATGTCAAAAGTAACTGTTTCAATCTGTTGAATTAGGTTCGATTGAAGCATTAACTCCGGCTGCTTTATTCTTTTTAGCAACAACTCACCGAATCGGTTGGCCTCATCATCAACAGCAGAGGTTTCAACCATTAAGCTAACGTTATGCCTAATTGATTGAAGCAAATTGTTTACCCTAGCCAGTAAGGAAAGGTATTTGCTAACAGGTAGCGTAGTATTGGTAAGCTTATGCGCAACGCTTGTAAAAGGTTGCTCAGAATCCGATTCTTGTATTTTTTTTAAATCCCTGCATTGGTTCAATATGTTTTGCGCAATGCTTCCAATGATCTTGAACTTATCGATTATCTGCTCAATGGCTCTTTGATACTCTTTGTTTGCCCTAACCAGTAATGCCGACTGAATGTTAACAAACTCTGCTATCTGATTTAAATAGTTTTTCTGCTCGCTTTCATCTTCAGAGGAGAGGTTGTTTAGTATTTCCTTATGCGCTACCTGTACGTGTTCAATTTTTTGGCGAATAATATCGTGGTACTGGAGGTTTGTAATAATGCTGTCAATTGAATCGCGAAGTTTTGCGTTATTTTCTTGCAGTTTTGGTATATTGAGGCTAAGGTCTTGCTGTTTTTCCGAAAAAATTTGAATGGATTCATTAATAATATCAATGGCAATCCCTATTTGTTGGTTGGCATTTCGCATGTTCTTTTTAACCCTATCAACACCTTCGCGCAAAAGTTTCATGTTGCCATGGAGCGACTTAGCAAGCTCAAGTTCAGCTAGCTTTGACTTGTTTACTAACCTGTTAAACTCAATAAAAAGTTCATCCTTTTCCTCGGTAACTTCATCTGAGTGGGACTCAATGCCTGTTATTTTAAGGTTAGCTAGTAAAAACTTTAGGGTTAGGAGGTTTTGGTTAATGTTTTTGCTATGTAGGTCAATGGAATCGAGAATATCATAAACCTCATCAATGCTTTTAACAATGGAATCGGCGTATTTATTGGTTTCTTTTTTAGCCTGACTGAACTTTTTTAAAAGGAGCCTGAGGTTCAGCAACGATTCACTAGTATAGCTGGAAGCATATACGGCAAACACCTCTTCAGCATTTGCTGATATTGAGGTTGACTTTGAGTATGCTTCCTTGAACCTTTCGTTAAGACCTAAAAAATCCTCAGCGGCGCAATTTAGTATCTCAACTATAAGACTATCAATTACGGCAAACTGTTCAGATATCTCCTTGATTTTTATCATAACAATTTATATTACACCCCAGCTAAAACCTCTTTCACCCTCTTAACCAGTAATGGTATATCAACTGGCTTTGGAAAGAATTCCTGTACTCCTAGCACTTCGCATTGATTACGGTAAAACTCAGTATTAGCAGCGGTTACTATGAAAACTGGAATGGTATTTACTCGCTCACTCTGCTTGATGGTTTTAAGAAAATCTATTCCGGTAACATTAGGCATAAGTAAATCCAAGAGAATTAGGCTTGGTGGTTCTTTATCAATCAGCCTATAGGCGTCAGCGGCATGGCTTACTGTTACCACCCTAATTCCCTCTTCGCCAAGCAGAGCTTCCACAAGTACCTGATTCGTAACCGAATCGTCAATTACTAGAACATAGCCTTTAAAATCCATAGTATTTCAAAATCTTTTCAAATCTATAAAAACGAAACCACAGAATAACAAATCATATGATGATATAAATTACCGCAACAGGTGATTTATATCACTTTTATATTTGATAGAAATTATTTATCTTTAAAAGTCTTTAAATGAAATCATGGCCGATGTAATAACCATATCGTTTGAAAAGACATTTGAAAAATGCAAATTGCCTGTTAACCAGCTTCTAACAGCAGAACAGCAGGCTATCATTATGGATAGTATCAATATTGTAAACTACAACCGGAAGGATATAATTGTTAAACAATACTCAGCATCAAGCCATGTTTACTATATTATTAAAGGTATTATAAAGGTAAGTAGCGAACAAAGGAAGGGCAAGAATTTGGTCATGAAGATTGACACCACCGGAAGTTTTGTAGGCCTAATTTCGCTTCTTGGTGGTGATTCATATGATTTTACGGTAACAGCGGTTGAAAATTGCACATTGGCTCAAATCCCTATTACTACGCTGAAATCGGTTATGCTTCAAAATGCACGCTTTGCCCTAGAAATTAGCCAGCTAATAAGCAGGCATGGTTTATTCCTTATAAACAGGCTAGCCGGATTACTTTACAAGCAGCTACCCGGCCGAGTAGCCGATTTGATTCTTTACTTTGCCGATGACATATTCTGCAACAACGAGTTTGAATTTCCCGTAAACAGAACAGAGCTAGCAGAGCTGTGTGGAACAACTAAAGAAAGTTTGATTAGAACCCTATCGGAATTTAACCACGATAGAATAATTGAGTTGGAACGGAATAGAATCAGAATTATTAGTTACGATATATTAAAAACATTGAGCAGATTCGGTTAACGTAATAAAAGTAAAAATATATGCCAAAAATTCTTATTGTCGATGACATTTTTGTTAACAGGCTTCTTCTAAAAGAAGTGATGAAAAACTTAAATGTAACTTGCCTTGAGGCGCAAAACGGTAAGGAAGCTATTGACATTATTACTAAGGAGAAAGTTGACCTGGTTTTCATGGACATTGAAATGCCTGTGATGAATGGGCTGGAAACCACCAAGTACGTTCGTGAGAAACTACCTTCACCCAAAAAGTACACCCCCATTGTAGCGTTAACCGCACATAATCCAGCAAACTTTTTTGAGGATTTCAGAGATGCAGGTTTTGATTTTCTGATGACTAAACCATACTCTATTGAAAAAATTAAACAGGCTATTGAAAAGGTTCTTACTCCCACATAAAAAGTACAACTAATAGGATAATAATTTACCTTTGCTGGTATTGAGCTAACCATAAAACATCTCGCACGATGGACAGGTCAATTCTGGCAGAGCTAATTCGCAAAAACAAACGACTAATAATACCCAACGTGGGTGCCTTCCTTCATCGTGATACTGTAAGCAACAACCAGCTTAGCATTACTTTTAGCCCATTCCTAAAGTATAACGATGGGCAACTCGAAGAATTACTGATAAGTAATTATGGACTTTCAAAGATTGAGGCAGCCGACCAAATAAAAAAGCTATCGATAGAAATTATTGAAGAAATAAAAGAAAGTGGTTCATACTCAATACCCGGTATCGGAATACTAATAAATGATTCAAAGGGTTCCATTAACTTGACATCGGAGGAATCATCAAGCCAAAGAAAGTCAACCGACCATGACGATGGTAAAAATATTCAAACCACCAACATCGATCCCCCCCTCGAGGTAGACGCGAGTACCGGTGACAAAAACCAAACCACCAATGATTTAGCTGTAAAAGAAGAGAAAGTTCAAGAAGAGAACACTATTACAAAACATTACACTGAGGTTAGCCCTGGGGTTGAGCGTGTTAACACCAATGCCCTCGACAGCATAATAGTTGAAAAGACGTCAACGGATAATAGCAATAATAGCAATCAATTTGAATACAATGATTTGGAACAAGTCAACATGAAAAGTTCTAGTAAAAAAAAGCCATCATCGCCCCTGCGAGTTTTTGTTTTTATAGCAGTGTCGCTGTTTGTAATACTTACATTTGCATTCATTTTAAGGGAGTTGGCCTTTGCCCCTGATGAAGCCGACTGGGAAAACATTAAAAACAAACCGGAAAAGGTAGAACCTATTAAGTTACCAACCGATTATACTTCAAAATCCGATGATTTTGATAAGAAATTTGAAGCCACAAACCCTGCCGACGAGGAGAGCGAAACCGTTACAGGTAATGAGCAACCATCACAAACAACGGAAGAAGTAATTGAAACATCATTAACCCAAAGTACTCCAGTTGGCAACCCATCAACAATTTACAGCCTTGTGGTTGGAAGTTTTGCCGAAAAGGCAAATGCCCAAAAATTCGTAAACGATCTTAAGGCAAAGGGGTTTAGCGCTGAGGTTTATAGCAAACCTAACGGAAAGCATCTTGCTGTAATTGGCCGATATAGTAAAAAAGACGAAGCCAATCAACAGAAGGAAAAGCTCAAGAACCAATTTCAGGGAATATGGATTATTAGCCGATAGCGATGAACAGAACTAAGCAATGCACCTACCCACACATTGGAACTGTAACCTACACGTATAGAACCGGAAGTAAAAGAATCACTTTAAGAGTAAAAAAAGATAGTTCAATCCATGTTACCATCCCCTACCTTGTAAGATTCTCATATGCAGAGGATTTTGTGCTATCAAAAACTGACTGGATTATAAAGAAAATCCAAGAAAATGCGGAGCGTATAAAGCCTATTACTGAGTTTAAAAGTAAGTATCACTTAGTTCGCCTGCAAGCCGAAAATAGCCTATCAAAATGTAAGGTTTTAAAAAAAGGAGCTGATGTGCTGTTGCTTTATCCGTCAACCGCTGATCCGACAAGTTACAATATACAGTCGCTAACAAAAAAAGTTATAACCGAAGTATTACGCGCCGAGGCTAAATACTATCTGCCCCAAAAGCTAAAGGAATTAGCCACTAAGCATAATTTTACCTATGGTAAGGTTTCCATTCGTAACTCAAAATCGCGATGGGGAAGCTGTAGCGGGAAGAACAATATTAGCCTTAGCCTAAGGCTAATGTATTTGCCGGAGCATCTTATTGACTATGTACTCCTCCATGAACTTTGTCACACGAAGGAAAAGAATCATGGCCCTAAATTTTGGCAAATGTTGGACTCGGTTTGCCAAGGAAATTCAAAAATGTTCTCAAAAGAGCTTAAGAAATTTCCAATCCCTTTCTAGCTTTAACCTAATAACCCACAAACAGGGAATTACTCATCCAGGGAGTTAATGCGTTCAGCCAGTTCAACCACTTCGTCGTAAAAATCATTGGCTATTTTCTGGTAATCAACTTTGGTTGATTCGCCCCTTTTGTATGTTTTTTTTGAGATTTTTGAAATGGTTTCCTGTTCTAAAACCATTATATCGGAAATGATGTCAAGAATCCGCTCCTTAGATATTGGCTCAGAATAAGTTAATTGGGTATAGCACTCGTCAAGCAAATGTTTTACCATTTGCTTGATGTCCTTTTTAAGATCTTTTACGCTGGCCATATCAAAATATTAACTACAATTTTTCCATATAAATATAAACCATTTCTTAAAAAACTAGTAATAATTGATATTTTTTTTGATGAAAAGTGTTTTCAAAATTTTACTGGATTTCACTAGTATCCGTAAGCCTTACCTTCAATCCTCTCAGGGATAACTCTAAAAACTTTTACATTTTTAATGGCTGGCATACTATACTCAAAATTATCGCGGCCAGAATATTTTTTCATTATAATATTCATACATTTCCTCTTTTCATCTAAACTGGTTATTTCCTCAACCTTCCCGTAGATAAGAACGCTACGGTACTTCATTGACCATGAGCAAGCAACATCCTCATGCTGGTAGCGTAAATGGTAGTCGGAACTAAAAGCTACACATACGCTTGGGTTATGTTTCCAAATATCTATTTTTTTTCCTTCGGGGCCAGAATGAAAGTAAAGCACACCTTCTTCATACCCAAAGTTAAAGGGTAAAACGTAAGGGTTTCCCTCCAAATTGACCATACCAATGTGGCAAACATCAACCGAATTGATAACCTGTTCAATTTCTGCTTGTTGAGTAATAGTCCGAGATTTCATTGCAATTACTTTTATTGTTTAATACAAATTAAGTAAAAAATGATTTCGCACGCTACTCACTATGTACCGTTTTAAATTTTTATGAACTTTTTTGCTAGGTAACCAAAAATCAGCACAGGCATGGTAGCAATAATATAAATTAGCCATTCCTTACCGGTTAATGGAACTGTTCTAAAAGCTTCGCCACCAAACTGTACTATTGCAAATTGTCCTAACAGAATTATTATGGCAATAGCAATAAATAGTTTATTGGACGAAAAGCTAAACACACCAACACCACCAAACAACCCTCGTGCGTTAAAAAGGTTCCAGAACTGCATTAAAACAAATACATTAAAGAAGCCTGTGAGATTCCTATCACTAAAACCTTCATTATGCTTTAAGTAAAATAGTAAGCCAACCAGAACTAAGTAAAATAAAACTGCTGTAGTTATTAGATACCTAAAAATACTAGAACTCAAAATAAACTCATGAGGTGAACGGGGTTTCTTTTTCATAACCTCAGAATGTGGTGGTTCAGTGGCTAGTGCAAGAGCTGCAAAGGTGTCCATAATCAGGTTAACCCACAGCATCTGGGTAACAGTTAAGGGTAAATCGATCCCAGTAAATGGCCCAGTTAGCACAATTGCAACAGCAACAAGATTTATGGTAAGCTGAAAGTACAGGAATTTCTGAATGTTTTGGTAAAGAGCCCTACCCCAGCGGGTTGCATTTACAATGCTTGAGAACGAATCGTCCAAAAGGATAATATCGGAGGCATCTTTGGCCACCTGGGTTCCTGAACCCATTGCTAAACCCACATCGGCTTGGTTAAGGGCCGGGGCATCATTAGTACCATCACCTGTAACGGCAACAACATTATGTAACCTTTGAAGTAGCGATACCATCCGCAACTTGTCAGTAGGTCGAGCCCTGTACATCACTTTTATACCGGGCAACACCTTTAAAGCCTCATCGTCGGGAAGTTTTTCAAAATCGGGGCCCGAAATGGATGCATGTTCAGCATTGCTGGCCAGTAATCCTGCATTTTTACCAATAGCAATTGCAGTATCCTGGTTATCGCCTGTAACCATCTTAACATCGATACCAGCCATATGGCACTCACTTATTGCAGTAGGAACATCGTCGCGCAATGGGTCAGCAATACCAACAACTCCCAGGAATGTTAAGCCCAGAGGCGTATCAGAATCGGTAATGCTATCAACTTCACTCTTGGAATAGGCAAATGCAATAGTTCGCAATGCCTTTACCTGAAATTCCCTTAGTTTTTCCATTATACTACTACTAACCGATTGGGGATCGCACATGGACAAAACCTTTTCGGGTGCGCCTTTAACCAAAAGTAACTTTTCCACAAAGTCAGTAGATTGCCCCAGGGTTAACATGTACTTTTTTTCCGATGAAAAAGGATGCTGAGCTAAAGTTGTAAAACCATCGCGAAGCACACGATAATCGACACCATTCTGGTAAAGCCAAAGTAAAAGGGCACCATCGGTAGGATTTCCAACAATGGTATATGGTTCATGCGAGAAATCGATATGAGCCGTAGAATTTACAGCCAACGATAATTTTACAAGAATCGGAAGTTCATTGCTACCCGTATCGCCCTGAAAATCCCACTCAATTACCTGCATACGGTTCTGGGTAAGTGTTCCGGTTTTATCGGTACATATTACCGTGGCAGCCCCCATGGTTTCAGTTGCTTGAAGTTTTCGTACCAGGTTGTTCTCAGCGGTCATTTTGCGCATGCTGTAGGCAAGGCTTAGGGTAACGCTCATTGAGAGACCTTCAGGAACAGCAACAACTATCAGGGTCATGGATACCATAAAATAGCTAAGCAGGTGACTTAATAGATTACTATCGAGCACCACCGATGCATTAAAAATATCGATGTTTAATAAAACCGCTATTACCAATCCCAGTAAAACCAGTAAAATTGCCGATGCTAGTAGCACAAGCATCTGTCGCCTCGTATTATTGGGGTAAGGTAGATGAATTTTAGCTGACAACTTTATCCAGCTAAGAATTGCATTTACTGAAGGAACCCAGTACTTGGCTAGCAAAATGATAATGGCAATTACTGTAACAGCCAGAATATACTCCTGCTCAAGGGTATAGTTGTTAGCTGGATTTATCAAATCAAAAACAGTGAGTATTACAAATGCCAGAATAGCTATAAAGAATGCTGCTGAACTAATGTACTCGCTCAGCTTTTGAAGCTGCTTGGTTAAAGGGGTTGGATTATTTACCTCTACGGTGGCAGCTCGGGCTGTTTTACCAATTTCAGTACTATCGCCTACGGCAGTTGTACGGTATATGCCATGACCATCGGTAACCGTAGTGCCCTTAAGAACCTGGTTGGGTGAATATGTTGTTTTAAAGCTATCGGTTGGTATTGAGGTTTTGTTTGTAGATGGCTCTCCGGTAAGGGATGACTCGTTCACTATTAGCGAAACCGATTCCAAAAGAACCCCATCCGAGGGAATTTCATCACCACGATCAACAATAACAATATCGCCGACTACCACATCGCGCTTAGGAACCGATGTAACCCCTCCATTACGAATAACCTTAACAGGGAGTTCATCGTTCACACTGTTAAGCAGTTCAAACTCTTTTGATGCTTTGTACTCATTTATAAATGCCATGACCGTAGCCAATAGAATAGCCACAATAATCCCAACGCCCTCCAAGTAATGGCCATTAGTTATGCCAATAGCAATTGCAATAATGGCGGCTACAATGAGAATCTTAATAATAGGATCTTCAAACTTTTCAAGTAATAGTTTCCACCATGGAGTTTGAGGTGGCGGGGTAATGATATTCACACCATGCAAATTCCTGCTTTGAATAACCTCACTATCGGTTAAACCCTTGTAACTACTCATATCTGCAAAAAATAAGCAACACAAAGAAAACAAAAAGATTTAAGAATGGTTGGTCGAATAGCCAAAAAAATATACGTTTGCAGTTAAATTGAACTAACAACTTTTCACAAAATGGGAAGAGCATTTGAATACCGAAAAGCACGCAAACTGAAGCGCTGGGGAAACATGGCTAGGACATTTACTCGTCTGGGAAAAGAAATAACCATGGCCGCAAAAGCCGGCGGACCCGATCCTGAAACTAACCCTAAACTCCGGCTTTTAATCCAGAATGCAAAGGCCGAAAACATGCCTAAGGAAAATGTTGAGCGTGCCATAAAAAGAGCAACCGATAAAGACACCAAGGATTACAAGGAAGTTGTTTACGAGGGTTATGGCCCCCATGGCATAGCCATTTTGGTTGAAACGGCAACTGATAACCCTACAAGAACTGTGGCTAATGTTCGTAGCTACTTTAACAAGTACGGAGGTTCGCTTGGAACTACTGGTATGCTCGATTTCATCTTTGAACGAAAGTGCTCATTCAAGGTTGCCAAAAATCCAAACATATCAATGGAGGATTTAGAACTTGAACTCATTGACTTTGGAGTTGAGGAGGTATTTGCTGAGGATGAAACCATAATGCTATTTGCTGAGTTCACCCAGTTTGGGCCTATACAGAAATTTCTCGAAGAAAAAGGATTAAGCATTATTAGCTTCCAGTTTGAGCGAATCCCTAACGACACCAAAAAACTCACGCCCGAACAGCAGGCAGAGGTTGAAAAACTCATTGAAAAAATTGAAGAAGATGAGGACGTAACCAATGTGTTTCACAATATGGCTATTGAGTAAATGTCCATTACAATTATCAAAATGGCCACCCTAAAGTGGCCATTTTTTTATGCATGAAAAAGGAGTACCGGTACATCCGATTGGTAAATCATCCGTTTAGCCAACGATGGATTAAAGAGTTTATAAATCAGATTCCTTTTAACCGAAGTTAGAGCAACGAGGTTAATACTATTTTTATTGATGTATTCAAGAACACTCTTATCCGTTTCCTTACCAACAATAATATCACATTTTATTGATACATTAGAAGTAACACTTGCCAGATATTCACGGGTAGTGGCCATAAGAGCATTTATTCCGGGGGATTCTGATTTGTCCGTTACATGAATGCAGTGTAGTTCAACCTGGAATGGTGAAACAATTTTAAGGAGTTTACGAATTGAAACATTATCGTTACTATCGAAATTGGTAATGTAAAGCACCTTTTTAACCTCGTCAACCCCCTTAAGAACAGCCTTTTCGGGAATAACAAGCAGTGGAATATGGGTTTCGTCCGAAACCTCGGCAGCCACGCTACCTACAAGTTCAGTACTCCTATAGCCTTCACCTTTAGTGCCCATAACTATTATTCCGGGCTTATAGCGCTTACTGGCCTCAATAATGCCGTAGGCGGCATATCCCTCGCGTAAAGTGTATCCTATTTGCACTTCGCCAAACCCCATCTGATTGGCAAATTCTAAAATATTTTCATGGAATTTTACCAAGCGCACCTTTGCGGAATTATAAAGCACGTGGTAGTTCATGTCAAAATCAATTTGAATGCTTGACACATCGGTAAAAGGTATCATATCAACCACCGGTGAGTTAAATACGTGCAATAGCTTAATTTGAGCTTTATACTTAGAGGCAAGCATTACAGCATAACGAGCGGCATTATGCGAAGGTACTGAAAAATCGACTGGTACAAGGATTTTGCGCAGCTGTTGATCTGCCTTTTTAATTTCCTCATCGTGGTGCATTGCCGATAGTAATTTCAAAGCCTTTTCAGCATCTGATTCCCGGATTAGCACCATCACCCCCTCGGCTATGGCTCCCTGCAGTACGTTAACACTCCTCAAAAAGCACTCCACACCATTTGCCTCGAGGTACGATTTTAGTACCAAAGCTTTTGAATTACTTTCAGTTGCAATGACTATTAGTTTATCTTCCATGGCATTTTAGTTTTTAATAAATTTAAACAACTGAACAATAAAAGTCAAGTTTTTTATAAAAGAAAAAAGGCTGCAAATATGCAGCCTTTCCCCATTCACTGGTTAAACTATTTAAATATTAAGTTGCTAAACAAATCGTCAATGAAAGAATAAAATCTTTCAGAAACTAAAGGCATAAGGGTCTCAGCCTTTACCTGTTCACCATTAGTAAACTTAAAGTAAAGAACCCAATATCCTTCTTCCTCTACGAACACGAAATCACCAACCTTATCGCCACCGGTTGTATATACCGACAACGATGCAAAGTCGTTAGGATTTCCAGTTTCAAGTTCATTGCCGTTTCCATCAATCTTTAACCTGAATTCAAGGTTACCAATTACCTGCTTGGCAGTAATTAAGATATCGGCAGATTCTTCGTTGATAAGGGTCATGGTTAAATTAGCAACCTCGCTATAGAAAAGTTTGCCATCCTTCTTAAAGGTATCGTTTTTGCTATAAAGCACTTTATTGTTTACGGAAGCATCGAAAGATTCCTCATTAGAAAAAGCAAATGGGCCAAATGTAACGGTTACCTTAGTGCTGTATTTCATCATGTTAGCAATGGTAGCAGAATAAACCATGCTAAACACCTGGTTGCCATCCTTTTCAATCTTAACCTTAATACCAGTTGGAACAGTTTCACCGTAAACCAGGGTGGTTGTAAAGTCATAGTAGGTAATGGTTACGTTGTTGGTAGCATTAGTTGCCGGGTAAGGGAATTTAACAATAACCTTGTCGGTTGGAGTAGATTCATGTGTCCACCCATCAGGAGCCCAGGTCCAGGTTCCTTTAACATCATTGAAAAACTCAATTAGAAAATAATCAAAATGGAATTCAATTTCTGGGTTCTCTAGCAGTAGGTTCTGACGAGTCAACTCGTAAGCCTTTTGAAAGCGCGAGGGTACAACGCTTTTTGAAACATCTGATTTTACGTAGAATGGCGAAGGCAACTGGGTTGCAAAATATTCCTGAACCTTGTACCCATCGGTAGCAACAATCTCACCACTCTTGGTTAGTAACTCTTGCTCAGCATTGGTAATTTGCTGCTGTGCTTCATCCTTGTTCAAATCTTTTGTATCATCCTTTTCGCAGGCAACAAAAGATACCATTCCTGCCAAAAACAGGGCAAATAAAGTGAACCTTTTCATTTTCATAGCTTTAAATTTTATAGTTATTAAATTAAACATACAAGCAAGTTAATGCAAATGGCATGCCAAAGCAATTTTTTCAGCTGTTTTATGTCAATCGATACATGAATTTAGTCAACACTTATGGTGAAATTGTCAACAAAACATGATTTTAAGAAATTGCTCCTTAGTTCATAAATAAATTTTTCTATTTTTGTTGGTTAACATAAATTAAGGATTGGAGATGAAACAGTTTCTTTCATATATTTTATTAAGTCTGAATGTTATAGCTTGGGCTGATGCTAATGCTTGTACCAACTACTTGGTAACCCGGGGCGCAAGTGCCGATGGTTCAACCATGGTAAGCTATGCTGCCGATTCCCATATCAGATATGGGGAGTTATACTTTAAACCACGTGGCATATGGCCTGCAGGTACAATGATTACCCTTTACGATAGGGGAATAAACAAGCCCCTTGGGCAAATCCCTCAGGCCCCCGAAACCTACCAGGTTATAGGGTTTATGAATGAGTATCAGGTTGCTATAGGTGAAACTACTTTTGGAGGAATAGAGGAGTTGATGGACTCAACCGCCATTGTTGACTATGGTAGTTTAATGTTTCTTGCACTCCAAAGGGCAAAAACTGCTCGTGAAGCCATTAAGGTGATGGTTGAACTTGTAGATCAGTACGGTTATGCCAGTAGCGGAGAGTCTTTCTCAATTGGCGATCCCAATGAGGTTTGGATCCTGGAAATGATTGCTAAGAAAACCAACCTCAAGTATGATAAAAAAACAAAGCAAAACGTAAATATTGATAAGGGTGCTGTTTGGGTGGCCATTCGCATCCCCGACGGTTATATTTCAGCACATGCCAACCAGGCAAGAATTCAGCAATTCCCTCTCGAAAACCACAAAACTTCAATTAGTAGCAAAAACTTGAACTTAATTTTCAACCCAGAGGTTGAAACGGTTTACTCACACGATGTTATTAGCTATGCCCGTAACCACGGTTACTTTAACGGTTCCGACAGTGAATTCAGTTTCAGCGATGTGTATAACCCAATCACCTTTGATGGTGCCCGATATTGCGATGCCCGGGTTTGGGCTTTCTTTAACCATGCTAGCGATGGAATGGGTAAGTATTGGGACTACGCCAAGGGTGAAAACCTCAAGAACAGAATGCCCCTTTACGTAAAACCTAACCGGAAATTAACCCCACGTGATTTGATGACCTTTAAACGCGACCACCTGGAAGGCACTGAACTTGATATGAGCAAGGATGCTGGAGCAGGTCCCCATGGGCTACCTTACCGCTGGCGACCACTAACATGGAATGTTGATGGTGTAACCTACTTTCATGAGCGTGTTACGGCCACTCAACAGACAGGTTTTTCGTTTATTGCGCAAATGCGCAGCTGGCTTCCCAACCCAATTGGTGGTATTTTTTGGTTTGGGGTTGACGATGCCGCTTCAACAGTTTACGTTCCAATATATTGCGGAATAAGCAGGGTTCCCGAAAGCTACTCTGAGGGTAATGGCGATATGCTAACCTACTCCCCCACTTCGGCTTTCTGGGTGTTTAACCGTGTTGCACATTTTGCATACCTACGCTACGATTTGATAATGAAGGATGTAAAAAAATTACAGGACGAACTGGAAAACAAGTTTGAAGCCTATACACCTGCAATTGATGCAGCAGCTCTAAAGCTTTGGGAAAACAATACTAACCTTGCCATTGAATTTTTAACCGATTATTCTGTAAACACTGCCAACAGCACGGTGCAAAAATGGAACGACTTAAGCAACTGGCTATTAGTGAAGTACATTGATGGCAATGTGAAGAAGGAAATAGATGGTAAATTCTTACGAAACCCATGGGGCTATCCTGTCAGTCCCGCGCAGCCTGGATACCGTGAGGAATGGTTAAGAACAATAATAAACGAAACTGGCAATAAGTTTAAAGTACCAAATCAAAATTAACAGTAACTCAAAAATCAAAACCAATGAAAAAATTTTACACACTACTGCTACTTGCGCTCTCAGGATTACTTGTTATTGCTAATCCTGTTGACGTAAAATTGGCCAAAAAGGTTGCCATTAACTACCTGAGCGCAAAAAAGGGGGCTAGTATTGATACCTTCGATTTAAAGCTGGTAAACACACATCAGTACGAAGGTAAAGATGCCCTTTACATTTTTGCTATGAGTAAAGGGGGATTCATTATAGTATCGTCCGATGATGAGGCAAAGCCAATTATTGGATGGTCCATTACCAATCAAATGCCAAAAAAGATTGATAACCCTGTGGTTTTAGAGCGGTTTAACTGGTATGCTAAGCAGGTAAACCATGCAGCAAAATCTAAAATTGGGGACAAGTCGGTTAAGCAGGAATGGCAGGATATACTTGATGGTAAGATTGCTAAAGGCGTTAAAGCTGCTGGTCCGCTTTTAACAACCATTTGGAATCAAGAGCCTTACTATAATATGCTTTGCCCTACAGGGACACCAACAGGCTGCGTAGCCACAGCTATGTCGCAGATAATGCGTTACCACCAATGGCCACAAAGCGGTAAGGGTTGGCATAAATACGAACACCCCACATACGGAACCCAATATGCTAACTTTGAATCAACAACCTACGCTTGGGCTAGTATGCCAAATGAGTTAACTTCCGCAAGTACTTACGATGAGAAAGTTGCTGTTGCAACCATTTGCTACCATGCCGGAGTTTCAGTAAATATGAACTATGCGACCGATGGTTCAGGCGCCTTTAGCAGAGATGTTTTGTACGCGCTTACAAACTACTTTAACTACGACCCAACCACTATTCAAATTTACACCTTTAACCCTGATAACCAAACCGAATGGATAAATATGGTGAAAACCGAAATTGATGCTGGCAGGCCAATTTACTATTCGGGTAGCAGTTCAGCTAGTGGCGGTCACGCATGGGTTTGCGATGGTTATAACGACAATAACGAGCTACACATTAACTGGGGATGGGGTGGATATGCAAATGGATACTATGCTGCAACAGCTATGATACCCAGCGGAACTAGTTACGATTTTAGCGAAAGTAACGATATGATTATCGGCATCCAACCAAACCAATCAGAATTTAAACACCTTTGGGTACGGCAAGCAAGCGGTTTTGGAACCTCATCGCGCGGAATTCAGTACATATCGGCAGTAAGTAATAGGGTTGCATGGGCAGTGGCTTTCGACGGTTCGGGTGGTAATGCTAAGGTTAAGGAGTATACCATGACCACTGATGGTGGAGCTACGTGGAAAGCAGGTTCAATTAACCCTGCAAACTCTGCAGGGTTTGCAGCGAGTATGATATGCGCAATTGATGACAAAACCGCTTGGGTGCCCTTATATGATGGGACGAATGGGGGTGGAATGATAGCCAAAACCACCGATGGTGGAAAAACCTGGACACAGCAAACTTCCGCAACTTTCACTAAGCCAAACGGCTTCCCCAATGTTGTTCATTTCTGGGATGCTGATAACGGCTTCTGTATGGGCGACCCTAACGGAGGATACTTTGAAATATACACCACAACCAATGGTGGAACAAACTGGACAAGAGTATCCCAAGCCAACATTCCAGCACCCCTCAATGGTGAATACGGCGTAGTTGGCTACTATGATGTTATTGGCGATAATGTTTGGTTTGCCACAAATAAAGGTAGAATATATAAGTCAACAAATAAAGGCGCAAGCTGGCAGGTATACCAAACCCCATTAACTTCAACTGCCTTTGAAATTGCATTCAAGAATAGCAATGAAGGTGTTATTTATGGATGGGAAAATAACATTGATAAGTATTATAGAACCACTGACGGTGGAACTACTTGGACTGAATTCACCCCAAGCGGAAGTGTATACACTGCTGATTTATGCTGGATACCAGGTACTGATACTTTAATATCGACTGGTTCCAACTACTCTGCCAATAAAATGGGCGTATCCTATAGTGTTGATGGCGGTAATACGTTTACCGATTATGCACCCTTTTACAAGAATTTCCAGTTTACAAATATGGGTGCCTCGCCAAATGGCACAGTATGGGCTGGAAGTTTTAACTCAAGTGCTAACTATGGTGGAATGTGGAAGAAAGGGGCATCGGTACTTTCAGCTAATTTCACCGTAAATAAAACTACTGCTTATCGCAACGACAGTACGGTTGTATTTACCGATATGACCTATGGCTCGCCAGAATCGTGGGAGTGGAACTTTGGCGAGGGTGCTGAACCTGCTATAAAAACAGGTAAAGGTCCATATACCGTTAAATACACCACTTACGGAGATAAAACTGTAACCTTAACCGTTCAGAAAGGTAACGATATTCATGTATATGTTAAAGAGAAAGTCTTAAACGTTACCTGGCCCTCAGGGGTTGAAACTAACAATAGTGATAATAAACTTACTGTTTATCCAAACCCAACCAATTCATCGGTTTTTGTTAACATTGCCGGGTTTACAAAAGGTATAATTGATGTTTACAACATTACTGGAGCATTGGTATGGACCTCGGGAACAGAAACAACAGAAGGGAAAATAGATGTATCGAATCTTTCTACGGGTGTGTATCTTATCAAAATTAAAGGCGATAATGGTACGGTTGCAACCCGTAAGTTAACTGTTACTCGTTAAAAAAGAACTAATGAAATGAATGAAGGGGGCTTAAAAAAGTCCCCTTCTAATTTTTACTTTCAAACGATTTGAACCCCTAAGCTTTTCATTTCGTTAATGGCCGTCTCACCATCAGTTGGATTAACATTAACCGCCTTAATTGCTTTTAGGGCTAACGTTACCTTAAATCCAAGCTTTATGGCATCAGTTACAGTATTTTTCACACAATAATCGGTGGCTAAACCGGCAACAACTAACTCGTCAACATCTATTTGACGTAACCACGATGCTAAACCAGTTCCCTGAAAACCTGAATATGCCTCCATATCGGGCTCGGTGGCTTTAGATACAAGAAAAGCAACTGAGGGAAAGTATAAGTTGGGGTGAAAAGCAGCACCTGGAGTTCCTGCAATGCAATGCGGAGGCCAAACCCCACCATTCTCTTTGAATGACAAATGGTTAGCTGGATGCCAATCGCGGGTAAAAATGATTGGTAATCCATCGGCCTCAAATTGTTTGCTAAGCTCGTTAATGGGGTCAACCACTTTATCGCCATCGGTTACTGCCAAGGCACCGCCTGGGCAAAAGTCGTTTTGCACATCGACCACTATTAATGCTTTCATAGTATTCACTCGTTTGGGTTATACCTTTGCAAACGTGGGTTTGGCATAAAATACCTACCGACCTTAGCCATGGGTTTACCATTAACATGAACAATATCGGCAGTAAAATCGTAACTTCCCTGCATGAGATAACTGCCAACACCATAGGCATCAACCGGAACGCCCATTCCCTCGAATTGCCTTATACGGTCAGGGTTAAAACCTCCTGAAACCACAATCTTTACATTTGAAAATCCTTCGCGGTCAAGGGCTGAACGCACAAGTTCTACCAACTTGGGGTTAACCCCGGTAGGTTTGTAAGTTCCCATTAATGGGAATACGCTTTTATCGACAAGATTCTCAGAGGTGTCGAGCCTAACACCCCATAACTTGTCGCCCATGGCGCGGGCACACTCCAAAGCGGTATTTACGCAATCGTTATCAAAATCAACCAAAGCTATAAGGGTTGCATTAGGGTATGTATCATGAAAAAACTGAACCGCTTTAACGGTATTGCCACCAACGGCGGCTATTAAGGCATGAGGAATGGTTCCGGAAGCACCTGCTCCCCACCATTCGCCCTGTGCATCGGTGGAAACGCCCGATGCACCGCCAATATGAGCAGCATAACCATCGCCACCCTGAACAGCCCAATGGTCGAACCGGGCGGGAAAGTACAAAACTGTTTTACCGTTTGCCGCTTCAACAACCCTTCTGACATTGGTAGCAATTTTGGTACGGCGTGCAAGGATACCCAAGTATATAGTTTCAAGATGTGCAAATAACGAGGCATCGCCATGGATATGCATAACTGATTCATAGGGCGATATGGAATCGCCATCCCATAGGGCATCAATCTCTATTTCCGAAAAACCATCAATCCATAGGTTATCCAACTCCTGCGATACTTTAATACGCTCCTCCTCAATTTGCAGATACCTATTTTTATCGGTTAAAAACTGTTTTCTGGCAAGTTTCTTTAAATCGATTAGTTTATCGAAAAGTTGGTATGCTTTTGAGTAATCGGAATATCGGCCACTTGCCACTTTGAGAACAGCTATAGCCTCATCAATACCACAAAGTATAGCGTTATTCTTTTGAAAAACCTGCATGGTTACCCTAGGGTGAAGGTCATGGTTTTCCAGAACAACTTTTTCGCGCCAGAAATACACATCGCTACGGTAACCCCGGCGGAGTTCCTGCACCGGAAGATCGAATATGGTAGTGTTTAAACGTTTTTTCATATCTTGCTAAATTTAGTAAAAAAGGGGATTGACATCAATCCCCCTTCATCAATATTTAACAAATTTCTATAGAACAAGTTCATTGGCCTGCCTGCGTTGCATTACCAAGCCAACAATGTGTAGCTTAATTATTGGCTTGCCCAATGCGTTCGACTCTAGGGTAACCGTTCTACTTATTCGCTGAGGCTTAGGCTCAATACGAAATTCAACCCTAATTTCCGATTGCTTACCTGGTAATACTGGTGCTTTTGACCATGTCTTAATATTTGTTCCGCAGCAACCTGTAACATTTCTAATGAGCAAGGGTTTCTTACCCGAATTGGTTAAATTAATTAGTAAAACACCATGCTCACTAGATAAATCGTCGAGGTAAATCTCCCCCATATTAAGCGTATCGGCTGAAACTGTTATTAAATCGCCTTTACCATTTTTAACGGAATAAACGCTAACTTCCTGTGCTCTAAGAGCAAAGGAAAACAGAACCAAAGCGGTAAATACAAATACGGTTCTCATATGCATCAATTTTAGTAAACATATCGAACTTTATGCCAAAAATAGTAAAACTTTATTCTATTCAACACAAATATTGATTAGGCCAATGCTAACTTTGCAAAGCTTAACTTAAAAATCCATAAAAATGGGAATTGATCTTAAAAGTTTCAATGGGTTTATTTTCGATATGGATGGCGTTATTGTTGATAACTACCTATACCATATTGATGCCTGGGGAGAATTTTGTAAACGGCATGGGTTGAATTTTGAAGTTGAAGACTTTACAAGGAAATACTTTGGAAAGAATAATACCGATATTCTGCAAGCCTTATTTGGGAAAAGCCTTTCTAGTACTGAAATTGATATGCTTGGCGAAGAAAAAGAGGCCATTTACAGGGAATTATACCAGCCCTATATCAAACCCCTGGACGGACTTGTAGATTTCATGAAGGAATTAAGAATACAAGGGGGAAAAATTGCTATTGCCAGTTCTGCTCCACAAAGCAACATCAACTTTGTTGTTGAGAAAATATGTATAAACGAATATATTGATGTTTCAGTAAATGGCAATATGGTTAGGCTTGGTAAGCCCAATCCTGATATATTCCTTAAAGCCGCAGAACTTTTAAGTATTCAACCTGGAAAATGTCTTGCATTTGAGGATTCATTTTCCGGAATTCAAGCTGCAATAAATGCCGGTATGCAAGTTGTAGCGTTAGCTACTACACATAAAAAGGAAGAGCACGATCCTACTATAACAATAATTAGCAACTTCAAAGAATTACTCCAGGGATATTGACTTTTACTGGATGTATTCATATATTGCAAGAAAAAAACATGAGGTTTCTTGCATTTATTGCAATTTTACTAGCATATAGCACAATAACAGCGCAGGAAAAGGAGATTGATCTCTACTCCCTCTCATTAGAAGATTTGATAAATATTGAAGTGTCAATTTCCACCAAAACCAAAGTTGGGCTTAGGGAAACCCCGGGTATTGTAACAATCATTACTAAAGAGGAAATTAAGAGAAGTGGAGCCCGAGATATAATCGAGTTGTTTCATCTTTTTGTACCCGGATTTGATTTTGGTGTTGATGTTGAGGGTGTAGTAGGAATGGGAATACGCGGAATTTGGGCGCATGAAGGCAAATACCTTTTTATGGTAAATGGCTTTACCATGAACGACGGAATGTTTGCATGCGTTCCATTTGGAAATCACTTTACGCTTGATAATGTTGAAAAAATCGAAATTATTCGTGGCCCAGGATCAGCCATATATGGTGGATTTGCCGGACTTGGGGTTGTAAACATAATCACCCGCGATACTTATGAGCTTGGCGGCAAAGTGACCTACACCGCCACCCATACCGGAAAACAGTTTAGCCATAACCAGCTCAGCGTTGGCCAAACCATTCATGACAAAGATTTGTTGATGAATATTTCAGCCACCTATGGTGCAGGCTCCCGAAGCGATAGAGCCTACACTGATTACTACCGGAATAGCAGAGATCTACTAAAAGCAAGCGACACCTATACAAAACAACTAGCATTAAAACTTGACTATAAAGGCTTCACAATTCAAACTTTTTTAGATGATTACCTTTACTACCAAATAGATTTGTGGGATGAACTATATAGGGGTACACCAGTTCATGAGAGTTTTAAAAGCAACTTTGTTGATTTATCGTATAAATTTCAGAGGGCAAATTTAAACGTAATACCTCATATTACCTACGAATGGCAAAAGCCATGGCAAGTAAACATTCCAGAAATAAACTACAGCAACAATAAGATATTCCAAAGTCTTACACCCGGCATTAGCACTTACTACAGCAAAAAGACCATACAATTTGTTAATGGAATTGAATTTAAAACTGACAGGCTAAGGCTGCCTAGCATGGTTGATACCCTTTATGAAGAAACCTTCAAGAATGGAAAAGATTTGCTATCATACACCAATTTTTCGGCATACAGCCAGTTGCTTTGGAACTCAAAATATGTAAACCTAAATTTAGGGGCTCGATACGATTTCTCAAGTGAATTTGGCGATGCTTTAACTCCTCGAATTGGATTAACAAAATTGTTTAAACGTTATCACTTCAAGCTGATGGGGAGTAAATCGTTTAGAACGCCTGGTGGCATATTACCCAACCGTATTCCAAACGATTTTCCCAAATTATATCCCGAGTCAGGTATTACCTTTGAATTTGAGAGTGGTTTCCTAATATCAAATAATTCGATGATAACCCTAAACCTATATGACATCACCTTTGAGGATATTATCATATATGGAAAAGATGCTCAATCGGGAGTAGGATACTACAAAAATCAGGGTAAAATTGGAACAAGAGGGTTGGAAATGGGTTTTAAAATGAATACGAGTAAGGTATTGAGCACCATAAATGTTGCTTACTATTCCAGGAAAAGCTCTGATTCCGACAGCCTATTCATGGTACCCGATAAAACAAATCAGTATTTAGCGCTTTCACCATTAAGGATTAATGGGTTAATAAGCTACAAGGTTTCAAACAGAACATCCTTTTCAGTAACAGCATCGTACTTTGGGGAGAGGTATTCATACAACTATATTGCTAATAATAACGATATACTTGTTAAGCAAAAGACAAATCTACTGGTAGGGATGAATATGATAGTTTCCGATTTCCCATTTAAAAATTTTGAAACCCAACTAATTGCCACAAATCTGTTGGGTTCAGATTTTTACTACTTACAACCCTACAAAGGGGCCCATGGGCCACTGCCGGGCCTAGACAGGAGTTTTGGATTTAGAGTGATTTATGAATACTAAGAAAGCGACTCAGTGAGTCGCTTCCCCGATAATAATATTTACTTTCAAATTATTTTTCACCTTCAGGTTTAACCCCTTCATCGGTTTGGTTTAGAACCTCTAAAAGCTCTTTGCTTTGGAGCAAGTTATACCAACCAATAATCTTTTTAATGTCACTTGTGTAAACCCTGTCCCTGTCAAACTCAGGTAAAACCTTTTCAAAGTAGCTTCGAATTTCCTTATCGGCCGATTTGTTATTAATGGCTGGGCCTCCGTTTTCAAGCACTTCAATCTTTTTCAGAACATCTTTCAAGGGGATTTCCTCGGTTTGGGTGAATACTGCAATGTCAGCAATTGCACTAACCCTAGCTGATGCGGGGATAAGTGTACGTTTGCCGTCGGTAAGCGATTCAACAATTACCCCTTGGCGACCCTGAGAAATGAACCTGAATAACCCTGAATATCCAGATATTGCTAGTAGTTCTTTAAGTTTTACTTCCATAATAAAACGAGTTGTTTGTTAATGCGAAGTTAATTAAAAAATTTAGTAATCTAACTTTTTTTCAACCTACCATAGTAATACTTTGCCCAAACCAAGTAGAATGTAGCAATAATATTTACCAGATAGTTTAACCATAAAGGCCATTGATACTTTCCGACAACCATATCGTTGTAGGCAATATATACAAAAGTAAATAGTACTCCAAATGCCCACATCAGGAGAAAAAGCCAGTTAAAGCTTTGTACATCATGTGTCCGCCACGTTTGAACCACTTGAGGTAATACGCCTATACTCAGTATGATATTACCAAACCAGCCCACCGCTTCAATGAAATCAGCTGTATTCACTGTAGTGTAGATTTAGTTAAACCCTCGTTCTTTTTTAATCTTCTCATAAGCCTCATTAACCATCTTAAATTTTTGCTCAGCAGCCTGCCTGATATCTTCGCCTAGGTGTTGTACTTTATCGGGATGATACTTTATGGCCATTTGCCTGTATGCCTTTTTGATTTCCTCGTTGGTAGCATCGGGTGAAACCTCAAGTATTTTGAAATACTTATCGGTATCGGGTATAAACATTGCCTTAATGGAACTGAAATCGGCATCGGAAATATCGAGATAGCCAGCAATTTCAATAATTACTTTTAGCTCCTCAGAGCTAACAACACCATCGGCCTGCGCTATTCCAAAAAGGAAATGCAACAGCTGTAAGCGTGAATGGTAGTCGACATTCTCCTTAATCTGTAAACAGACATCGCGAAGCGGAACAGCCTGCTTAAGAATATCGCGAAGCAGAAGAATTGCCTCACGAGCAGCCGCTGGTCCAAAATTGGTATAGAAGTAACTCTTAACATACTCCAGTTCCGATTTAAGCACCTTGCCATCGGCTTTCATAACTGCCGAGACCAACACAAGTAGGCTTACAATAAAACCATTACGGCTAGTTTCGCCAGTATAAATTTTAGTGGTTTCCATACTATCGAATATGGAACCAATAGCAAAACCCAGAATGGCACCAATTGGCCCAAAAAGTGCCCATCCTAGCCCACCGGTTATCCACTTACCGTACTTACCCATTTTTAATTGACGTTAAAATTTGAACAATGCCTAATACCTGTGGTAAAACGAGTTGATTTGAGCTGTTATCAACTATGAAATCGGCTAGTTTTTTCTTTTGCTCCTCGGGCATTTGTTTTGCCATTCGCGCTCTGACTTCCAATTCTGTAACTCCATCGCGCTCAACAACGCGTTTAATTCTGAGTTCCTCAGGTGCTGTTACAAGTATAGTTTTGTGAAGTTCACGGAAAATTCCGGTTTCAAATAGTATAGCCGATTCCTTAAAGACTAACCCACTTTTAGCGTTTTGCAAGCACCATTGCTCAAAACTACGTGCTACGGCCGGATGAATAATACTGTTGAGTTCTTTCAGCAAGGTGTCGTTGGCAAACACTAGCTCGGCAACCTTCTTGCGGTTTAGCTTGCCGTTGGGGTAAATGTTGTTACCAAAAAGCCCTTTGACCTTTTCCATAACTTCGGGATCGGTATCAGTAATGGATTTAGCCACTAAATCGGAATAAAATACAGGATAACCCAAAACCTCAAGGATTTTACAAACCAGAGTTTTACCACTTCCAATACCACCGGTAACACCGACCCTAAGCAACATTACTGTTTCTTTTTTACTATAACAAAATCGACCTTACGGGGATCTATCTGAATATTTCCAATAAAATCAGGGTACCTAACAAGCTTCACAATGGCTTTGCCAGATGATTCCATTACAAGGTCATTGTAATCGCAAATGATTGAAAAATGATCGGGTTTTAAAGCAAAATACTTGCTAACTGCCACGTTACAGGTAACGGAAACAGTTTTTGGCGAGAGCATAACCTCATATCCATAAGGGGTATTGATGCAAGAGATTGGCACATTAACCCGCGCCTCGGTAAATTTCTCCACAGGAATTGAAATACTTACCTCTGAAGGCTTAAAACTTAAGCCCTTTATCGGTTTAATTGGGATGGTTGTATTGATATTATCGTAGATATCCTCGAGGGTCAGGGGTTGTGTATAAACACAGCTAAGTGTATCGATGATTGAGGCGGGCCCAGTAACCTTTACTACCTTAGGAACAACAGTATAGCTGCCAGCCTGCATATGCTGTTTGGAGTACGTAATATTCAAATCGGGTTTAACGGGAACTCTTTTTTGAACAACATCGCTCAGGTGGAAGTAAAGTGTATCAGGGCTGACTTCAAGTAAAGTAAAATCGGTCCCTAGCTGCGAGGTAAAGTTATCCAGTTGTCCTGAAAGAACAACATAGCAATTCCCTTTCACAAAGTCAGCACCTTGAGCAGATACTGATAGTGGCTTGTAATATTTAAAAAGCTTATACCTTAACAAATTATACCCCAAAGCCTTTACTCTAAGGGTTACCGTTAGGCTATCGGATGTTAAAGCCACCTTAGTTTCTGGCAACTCGGATAAATTTACTTTATAGGTAATGGTTGATACGTACTCATACCTTAACTTAATAAGTAACCAAAGGATTATGGATATAACCAGAAAGAAAAGAAACATGTATACACGCTTGTTCAAGCGGATTTTATCGGGCTGGAAAAATTGATTGTATTTTTTTATGGATTGTTGATTCACAGGGAATAATTCAATTGATTTTGGAAACCAAAAGTAAATTATCTTGGTAAAAAAACCTAAGGTTGTACTAAAATTATTAGGGGTTATCAAGTTGAAATAAAAAAAGGATTCAAAGCTTCTCTCAAAACTTTGAATCCCTCGGAAAGAAAATATTTATCGAGTTTGCATATCGGTCACATCACGAATAATAGTACTCTTGGCAACCTTTACTTCAACATTATCGGCAATTTCAACCAAAACATACTCATCTTTAACCTCGGTAACCTTACCGTAAACACCGCCGGCAATAATCACCTTATCACCTTTCTTAAGCGACTCCTGAAACTTACGGAGTTCCTTTTGGCGCTTCATTTGAGGCCTAATCATAAAAAAATAAAAAACAACAATGATGAGACCAAACATCAAGAAGGTCATCAACGGGTTAGCACCCTGCTGGGTTGCTTGAAGTGTAATAAAACTTGTAATCATAACTTTATCAACTTTAATTAATTAACAATTTCAGGTTTATAAACATACAAAGTTAGTAAAATGTTTTGAAAATTAGGGTACTACATTTGCCTTGAGGGTTACTGACTTTTCACGAATAACCCCATTGGTTCTAAGAGTAACCGATTTATACTGGGAACCAAACCAGCCTTTACTATCAAAAACCACCTCAACGGATGCCTCCTCGCCGGGTTTAAGAATTCTGCTGGTAACATCAACCTTTGTGCATCCGCACGATGGGATTATATCCTTAACTACTAGAGGCGCATTACCAGTATTTCTGAAGCGGAACGAGTGCCTAACAATTTCACCGCTGTGTATTGTTCCTACATCAAAAAAATCCTCAACATAGGTGAGCTCAGCTAGTTGGGTTGAGTCAGTCTCCTGAGTTGAACCCTGATTGTTATTACTACCACACGATATTGCAAATAAAGCGGTAAAACCAAAAAGCAAGCTAGTTATCCTCATCTTCAAATGAATTAATATTTTCGGGTGAAAGACTTTCGTCGTTTTCGCCAATCAAGCCCCTACCCTGCTTCTGGATTTGTCCATTCTCCTTCAGGTGAGCGATTACCTTATCGAGAACACCATTTACAAACGAGTTGCTTTGCTCTGTACTATAGAACTTGGCTATATCAATATACTCATTCATGCTAACCTTTACAGGGATGGTAGGAAATTCAAGAATTTCAGTGATAGCCATTTCCATAATTGCAATATCCATTGCGGCTATGCGGTCAAGCTCCCAGTTAACAGTGAATTTATCAATAAGCTCCAGGTTTTCCTTATGCCTTAAAACCGTTTTGCGAAGCAAACGTTTAGCAAACTCCTCGTCGTCGGCATTGCTAAAAAGCGACATAACTGGAACCGATGCTGTATTTTCATCAATCTTCTTAATTGTTTTGGCAGCCATGCTGGAAACAAACTCGAGGTCATCGTTCCAGTATATGCTTTGCTCCTCAAGGAATGCCTCAAAATCGTCGTTAGCATTTAATATCTTGCTGAGTAGATTAACCAGAACTGCTTTATCGTCAGCAAAAGAGTTATGCTCAGCATTCATGTAATCGGAAAAGAAATCCGATGCCACAAAGTGGTTGAAAAGCGATTTGGTTACCTCAGGGAAATGTTTCCAATTCAAGCGATTATCGTTTGCTTTGGCTTGTAGCTCTTTGCAGGCAGCCAATGCAGCAACTGCTCTGTTCTGAACAAACCGCAGGTTGGGGTTCAACTCTTCAGGCGACGGGCGGAACTTTTGCTTACCCAGCTCAATTTTTGCCTGGGCATGCTCAACCATATTCTCTGGCAAAAGCAGTAAAAGCAAGTAAAGATGGTACGATTTTTCAATGCTATGAAACAGCTCGCGCTCTAATGCGCTAAGAGAGTCACCTTCGTTACGGAAGAAGGCAAAAAGAACCTGTAAGGCCTTGATTCTAATTAAACGACGGTTAATCATTAGTAAGAACGATTTTTTTCACTCCTGCAAAGATAGAAAGATTAATCCAGTGCAGTGGAATAAATAAGGTTAATATTTCAAAACAAAACCTTTTGGGTGTTTTTTAATAATTTTTTTAAGTCAATGAACCATGATATGAAGATTTTTTTAATTTTGAGCAGTGCAAAAGTGAAACCCTAACCTAAAAATACTAAGAGCAATGATTGAGGAATTTGATAACACTAACGATTTAGACAAGAACACGAGAGAAGAGGTTTTTTCTCAGGTAGTGAAGGCCGGAAAAAGAACATATTTCTTTGATGTAAAGGCAACACGCGGCAATGAGTATTACCTTACCATTACGGAGAGTAAAAAACGTATGGGTAAGGATGGCAAGATGTACTACGAAAAACATAAAATCTTCCTATACAAAGAGGATTTTGAAAAGTTTATCGAAAGCCTGAATAGTGTTTTTGACTACATTAAAGCTAATCAGGAAATTGTTCCACGTACTGATCATACCGATGAAATGGAACTTTCTGAAGTTGAATCCGATTACTCATCAGTTGACTTTGACGACTTAGGTAAATAGTTTTTTATAACGATTTTCGAACAGTACAGCCATTCAGTAATGAATGGCTTTTTTACTTAAAATCGATCTAAATAACAGAAAACTCTTACATTTGTAAAATTTTAGTAATTCCAAAACTTTTTTGAAACATTGAGGTTTTACTGTTACTGATTTTAAACTAGATGCTACTATCGGAGTTACAGAACGGGGAATACGGCATAATAGCAAAAGTAAAGGGACGCGGGGCCTTTAGGAAGCGTATTACCGAAATGGGTTTTGTGAAAGGGAAAAAAGTAACTGTAGTTAAAAACGCTCCCTTAAAGGATCCTATTGAATACTCAATTATGGGTTACGAGGTATCGCTCCGTCGGAGCGAGGCTTCGCTAATAGAGGTTATTACACCCAGTGAGGCTAAGCAAATTTTAAACTATCATCCTGATAACCATCAGCTTGTTACCCACACTGAACCTGAAATTATTGACACTGGGGTAAAGGAACTTAGCAAAACTATCAATATTGCGTTGGTTGGTAATCCCAATGCTGGGAAGACCAGTATCTTTAATCACCTTGCTGGAGCAAGGGAGCATGTTGGAAATTACAGCGGGGTCACAGTCGATTCAAAAAACGCAAAGTTTAAGTATAAGGGATATACAATTAACATTACCGATTTACCGGGTACCTACTCCCTTACAGCCTATACACCCGAGGAGGTATTTGTACGGCGATTTATCCATGAGCAAAACCCTGACATTGTCATAAATGTTATTGACTCATCAAACCTTGAGCGAAACTTATACCTAACCACCCAGCTTATTGATATGGATATCAGGGTGATTGTTGCCCTGAATATGTATGATGAACTACTTGAGAAGGGCGACAGGTTCGATTACACCATGATGGGCAAACTACTTGGTATTCCATTTGTACCTACCGTTGGTAGCAAAGGTAAGGGGCTCGACAGGCTTTTAGATACAACTATAAATGTTTATGCAGAAAAGGATAAAGTTACCCGCCACATCCATGTTAACTACGGTGAAGAGATTGAAAAATCGATACTATCCATTCAAAATGAGATTAAGAAAAATACAGCTATAACCATCAACTATTCCAGCCGATACCTTGCCATTAAGCTGTTGGAAAAAGACAAGGTAGCAGATAAAGTGCTGCGCAATGAACCAAACTACCAGGAAATCAGAAACCAAACCGACCGTGAGGTAAGCAGGCTCGAAAGCCTTTTCCACGAGGATACGGAAACCCTAATAACCGATGCCAAATATGGCTTTATAGCAGGTGCACTAAAGGAAACATTCAAGGAGAGCAGCCACAAGAAGCGTCTGGTTACTGAACAAATCGACGCAATACTTACCCACCGTTTACTGGGATTCCCCATATTTATTTTCCTGATATGGCTCACGTTTTACACCACATTCACCCTGGGGCAATACCCTATGGAGTGGATTGAACTGGGAGTGGAATGGATTAGTAACACCATTAGTACATACATGGCCAGTGGCCCTTTAAAAGACCTTTTGGTAAACGGGATTATAAGCGGTGTAGGAAGTGTAATTGTTTTTCTACCCAATATCTTGATCCTTTTCCTATTCATATCGCTACTTGAGGATACTGGGTATATGGCACGTGCTGCATTTATCATGGATAAGCTGATGCACAAAATTGGGCTCCATGGTAAATCGTTCATACCCCTTGTGATGGGGTTTGGATGCAATGTTCCAGCCATAATGGCCTCGCGAACCATTGAAAACCGCAATAACCGATTAGTAACCATGCTCATTACGCCTTTCATGAGCTGTAGCGCCAGATTGCCGGTTTACATACTTATTCTGGGTGCATTTTTCCCGGAAAACGCAGGAAACCTTCTGTTTGTTATATACTTTACGGGTATACTGCTTGCCATTGGAACAGCCCTAGCATTCAAGAAAACCATTTTCAAAGCGGAGGATTTGCCCTTTGTAATGGAACTTCCACCCTACCGTATGCCAACTTTACGATCGACCCTATTGCACATGTGGCACAAGGGGTCGCAATACCTAAAAAAGATGGGGGGAGTAATCCTGGTAGCTGTAATCTTTGTATGGGCATTGGGCTATTACCCTCGCAAAGTGAACTACACCAGGGATTATAATGCCGAAATTGAAACTATTACGCAAAAGATTTCGGAAGAAAAGCTCTCCCAACCCTCTATGGATAGCCTAAACCAGACAATACATCAACTTGAGTTGGAAATGGAGGCCGAAAGGCAAGCCAATTCGTATCTTGGACGGATAGGCAAATTTATTGAACCAGCCATTCGCCCTCTCGGGTTCGATTGGAAAATGGGTGTAAGTCTTCTTTCAGGAGTTGCTGCCAAGGAGATTGTAGTTAGTACGCTGGGCGTACTTTACCAAACCGATCCCGATTCCGACAGCGGTGGACTTGCTCAAAAACTCCGAAACGAAACCCACCAATCAGGGAAATTAAGCGGACAGGTGGTTTTTACAAAAGTTACTGCACTCGCATTCCTTATCTTTATTCTAGTTTACTTCCCCTGCGTGGCTGTAATCTCTGCTATTAAGAACGAGTCGGGTTCGTGGAAGTGGGCTCTCTTTACAATAGTTTTTACTACCTCGCTGGCATGGGTTTTAGCATTTTTGGTTTACCAAATTGGTAATATAATAATTGGTTGATATGGTTCAGGAAATAGCAGTATTAATAATAGTATTAGGAGCAGTGGGATATACTGCATACAATGTGTATCAAATTTTTAACCCAAAACGTATAAATTCGGGTAAATGTGCCGGATGTTCATCGGCTTCATGCACAATAAGCAATTTGAATCAACCCTCAAAAAAATGAACTTTTTGTTCCTTTTTATGTTTAGCTATATTAGGTGAGATGTAAGATGAAAAAGGTTACCCAAAAAATAGTATCAATTACTATAGCAACTATAGTGCTACTATCCACTAGTGGGTTTAACCTCTTCATACATCATTGCCAGTGCGAGGGTGAAATTCACCTGTCCATTTTTAATGAAGTTGGATGCAACCATACACACGCCAAAACACATGCACACTGCTGCAATGTTCATTTTGATGAAACACTCAAATTTAACGAAAAGCAATCGTGTGGATGCTGGAACGAGGTGTTAAAGGTTAAAACCGATAGCTACTCAAACCTTCAGATGGTTGAAACCGGTAATCTTTTTTCAAAGTACATAGCAGTAAACCACCACAAAGGGCTAAATACATCAATTCAAAAGTTAATCCCAACTTACAAAACCAATTGGGATAAAGCCCCACCCTGCAGTACGGGGAAAAAAATCTGCATTGAAAATCATCAGCTAAAAATAGCCCATACAATTTAACTATTACAGGGAGTTTTTCTCCATGCAACCCTCAATTGCGCTTATTTATTGCTGTTAGCGCTCATATTTGATTTCAACAACAATTTAAGAATTACCACTATGAAACGTATATTAACATTACTGTTACTATGGGTTTCAGCTCAACATATCATTAAAGCACAGAATAAAGATTTTGTTTATGGTTATGTTTACGAGCTGAACGAGAAAGGCGACAGTATTCCGCTCCAAGGAGCCGCCGTAATTTGGCTGAACAGCCAAGTTGGTACAACTACCGATGAAAGCGGTTACTTTTCTTTAAATAAGGTGCAAGGCAACCAGATAGCTATAAGTTTCGTTGGTTTTAAAACCGATACCATAAGTATTGAGAATGTAGATTTTCCGCTACGCCATGTCCTGAAATCAACTATAAGTATCGATGCCGTAACGGTAAAAGCTGACAGGGCAAATACCTTTATACAGCAGCTAAACCCAATACAAACAGTTGTACTTACATCGGGAGAGCTTACCCGCGCTGCATGCTGCAACCTATCGGAAAGCTTTGAAACGAATGCTTCCGTTGATGTGTCGTATAGCGATGCCATTACCGGGGCAAAGCAAATTCAGCTGCTGGGGTTAGCAGGAATATACACCCAGATGCAGTATGAAAATATACCCACAATGCGAGGGTTGGCATCAACCTTTGGTTTAAGTTATGTTCCTGGGCCATGGATGGAATCAATTCAAGTATCAAAGGGAACTGCATCGGTCAGCAACGGGTACGAAAGCATAACCGGACAAATCAATATTGAGTACAAGAAACCCTGGGCTGAGGAAAAGTCGTACCTGAACCTTTACACCAACTCACTTGGTATGGCTGAACTTAATGCTAACTACGCATTCGATGTTACCCCCACCGTATCATCAATGGTGCTGGTGCATGGAAGTATGCTAAGCAACCGGGTTGACCACAACCACGACCAATTCCTTGACCACCCGCTTACCCAACAGTACCACCTGTTTAACCGATGGAAGTACCAGGGTAAGAAGTGGGAATCGCAAGTTGGAGTGAAGTTTATGAATGAGGACAGGCTAGCCGGACAGGTTAAGTATTATACCAATACTCAACCCCTGATTGGTAACCCCTACGGGGTAAAGTACTCAACCCAATTACTTGAGGCCTTTAACAAAACCGGATACATTTCCCAAAGACCAAACACAAGTATTGGGCTTATCAATGCCGTATCGCTCCACAGTCAGGATGCAACCATAGGTGTTAGAATGCACAACGCCAAACAGCTTAGCTACTACGGCAACCTGGTTGCAATAACCTATATTGGCAATACAAACCACAACATTAAAGGAGGCGCAACCCTCAGGTACGATAGGTACGATGAAACTTTCAATAACACCCCTTACGATCGCACCGAGTGGGTCAAAGGTATTTACGGCGAATACACCTATAAACATCTGGAAATTCTTACACTAATGGCTGGCATAAGGGTTGACCAAAATAGTAGGTTTGGCACTCTTGTGACACCTCGTTTCCACGGGATGGTAAAACCAGTTTCGACCTTAACCATTAGGTTCAGCGCAGGGAAAGGATACAGATCGCCAAATTTCATTGCTGAGAACTCAAACCTATTGGTGAGTTCACGGAACCTGGTAGTAGAGGAAAATCCAAGAATTGAAGAAGCCTGGAATGCCGGGATTAGCATGAATCAGAAATTCAAACTTTTGAATCAAAACTATAGTTTAACCGCCGATTATTACTATGTGTGGTTTGAAAATCAGTTCATTGCCGATATCGACAGGGATAACATTGCAGTTTACTTCTATAATCTGAAAGGCAAATCGTATTCAAATACCTTGCAGCTGGAACTTTCAGGCGAGCCAATCAGGAACTTGCAGTTTACCTTGGCATACCGAATAAACGATGTTAAACAAACCATTAACGATACGTTAAAGCAAAAACCACTTGTAAGCCGCAACAAGGGTTTGCTTACCGCTGGTTATAAAACCCCATCGCGTAAGTGGCAGTTCGACTATACCATTCAGTATAACGGTAGTGGAAGGCTTCCAAAAGGGTATGGACTAAATCGAGAATCATACTATAACCCTTTTATTACCATGAATATTCAGGTAACCAAGATGTTTCGTAAGTTTGATTTCTACATAGGCGTTGAAAACCTTACAGGGTTCACTCAGAAAGATCCTATTGTATCGTGGGAAAATCCGTGGAGTTCAGCATTTGATGCATCGCAAATTTGGGGTCCCTTAACCGGTCAAAAATTTTATGCCGGATTTAGAATGTCCATCTGGAAATAATGTAAACCTTAAAATTAACTACTATGATGACAATAACGCTTAAAGTAAAAAACATGAAATGTATGGGTTGTGTTAACACCATACTGGGAAACCTACCTACGGTAAACGGAATTACCAACGTGAAAGCCAATCTGGTTTCGCAAACCGTAACCTTTGACTATGAAACGCAAACAAGCCTTGAGCAGGCTATTGCAAAACTAAAAGAGCTGGGGTATCCTGCCGAAATGCAATAATTAACCATAAATACAAAAACACCATGAGAAAGATTATTACACTGACACTAATACTGCTAGGGTTTGCTGTATTAACGTCGCAAGCACAAAAGGTTGAAATCAAATCTGTCACCTTTGAGGTTAACATGCACTGCCAGTCGTGCAAGGCAAAAATTGAACGCGATATTGTTTTTGAGAAAGGGGTTAAGGAGGTTGAAGCCACACTCGACAAGAAGTTGGTAACTATTAAGTACGATGCCACAAAAACTGACCCCGATAAAATTGCCAGAGCAATCGAGAAACTTGGTTACACCGCAAAAGTAGTGGAAACCAAACAAAAAGATTAATCGCTTATTTGTTGAAAAATTTTAAACGGAAACCAAACAACGGTTTCCGTTTTTTCTACATTTACATACACAAAACTAGGGGTGCCTGAGTAAGGCTGAGATAATACCCTTACAACCTGAACAGGATAATACCTGCGTAGGGAAGTTTTGAGGTTTGCTCATTACAGCTTTTACCCAAGTAGCATATCCTAGTTTATAATGTTTAGCTAAAAACTTATAAGCTATGGAGTTCCAAATTTCAAGTGGAATTGTCGAATCGTATTTCCACAAATTCAAAAAAAATCTTAATGTAGATGTTGCCATTGTAGGAGGAGACCCCTCTGGATTACTTGCTGCCTATTACCTAGTCGTCCCTTAAAAAGTCAATTTGAAAACTTTATTTGAAAAAAATAAAGGGTAGTATCCACTTACTTCAGCGAATTGCTCAAAAACTATTCTCTTCAATTCAACTATTTCGACAAAAATTCCATAGTTGCAACTTATGTGATATGATTCCGAATTTAAGCTAAATCGCTCCTCAGCTCTATATCACACTTTCGGTAACAGTTCCTCCTTTACCCACTTGTAGTTGGGCTCCATGGTCAGTAAGGTTTGGTAAATTTTTTTGGCAAGGTTTTTATTGCCAGCTTTTTGCGCTGCAAGCCCCATTTGTGTATAGGTGTTGATATACCACCATGTTTTGGGTTTACCAGTTGGATATTCCTTTTCAATTAGCTCAATGGCTTTGCGGTAAAGATCAACCGCCTCGGTTGGGTTGCCCCCCACTATGGCCGGGGCGTAATGCCGTGCATTGCCCTTCTCAATGAGTGCATAGTAATTTGTTGGGCTAAGCGCCAGTGCCTCATCAATCAGCAATGAACTTTTAGGGCCAAGGAATGGCGCCTTGTAGGGATTTATGGAGATTTGGTATGCCAACAGGGCTGCCTGTATTGCATTTGCGGTTGACTGGTAGGCAGGTATCTTGGCTAAATAATTGGCATGAACCTCAGCTTTTTCAATTAAACGCTTGGCTTTTTCGGTTTGCTTTACGCCCAAAAGGTATCCAATATAACCGTACTGGGCGTGTAAAAGTTTAAATCGGTTTGCAGCAGTTGGACTTTTAGCTAAAAGAGCATCAAGTTCGTTCAGAACCTTTTCCCAATCGGCCATGTTACCGGAAATAAAAGCAACATAGAGCCGGTGGTCGAAATCATCGTTAATACTTGCGATTAACGGTTGCTGATTAAGCAACAAAATGGAAAAGATGGCAACTAACAAAAATCCTTTAGCCATAGAAATGCTATTATATTTTTCTTCCCTTCCATATCAGAGTTCCCCGTTTACGATTTTTTTCCCAGCGTATCACCATTTGCAGGAATGAAATCTGTTGATATGGAAAAAGTATAACAGCTTTAAAAACATTTTGTTTGGATAAGTCAGCAATAAACAAACGCGCCATTATGACCGAAAAAAAGTAAGTAAAAACCAACGGGAAAGGCATAAAAAACATAACCAGGAAAGGCCCTAATGTGGTAATGGCGGCAAAGCTGAACATTACATTCCTATTGCCGCCAAAAAATTCACAAACGTTTTTTGAGAAACCCTCAATGGCATCGCTACCGCTAGCATACATCCTACAGCGTATATCGCCTGGCGTGCCAAGTAGGGTGGAAATTCGATACCTAAATCGTTTCATCTCTCTGGCAATTAGAATATCCTCCACCGGATTGCTTCTATATATTTCATGGAAACGATGTTTACGGTAGGTTTCTGCCTTAAACATCATCATTTGTCCGTTGGCTGCCGAAAGTGACCGACGACGGCTCCACAAAACGAGCTTTAAGGGCAATAACGACAGTAAAATCCACTGCATTACAGGAACAGTGATGGCCTCACCAAATGAGCCTAGCACCTGGTATGGGAAAAACGATAGTAGATGAAGTTTCTTATGCTGCATGTAAGCCAAGGCTTGCCCCACAAAACTTTTCTCCACCCTAACATCGGCATCAAGGAATAAAAGGTAATTGCCATTTGCTTGTAAGGCAAGCTGATGACATGCATTATTTTTCCCCAGCCAACCCTCCGGCAAACCACTGCCGTTTATCAACCTAAATCGGTTATCGGCTTTCACAAACTGCTCAACAATTTTACCGGTGGCATCGGTCGATAAATCGTTGTAAACAATTACCTCAATATTGGTATAGCTTTGCGATTGCAAATCGGCAAGCAGGTTTTGAATATTTGCCTCCTCATTGCGTGCAGGAATAAGCACCGAAACGGTTTCGGACGATATTATCGGATAGCTCTGCAGGTAGGGTTGAGTAAAGTAGTTGAAAAGCGCAACCAAAAACCGAATAATTGCAAAAATTACAATAGGAAGCACTAGGTAAAACAGTATCATTGTCTGTGTATTTTGTCCTGTTTGTGAATGCTCTGTTTTAGGAATAGATTATAGGTAAGCTGGAATTGAGTTAAGCTAAAATCCTGTAGCCGCTCATACTCTTGTAAATATATGGTTAGCGATGGTTTTGGGTAGGCGTAGTAGTCAATAAGATTAGCGCACATCAGCAGCCTGAAGTTGTCCGATTGCTCCACTATACGTTCAATACCCTTCTGGAACTCAAGTGCCATGTGATGCTGGCTATACAGTTTGCCTTGAGGATAAAATACTAAAAGGTTATTGGGTTGTTTTATAACCTCAGTGGCAAACCTTAAGCTCTCAAGCATTCCTTTTGATGTGGGAGCAATGGAAAAAGCCCCCAGCTTTGCAAAAAAACGATGCCTGCTAAGCTCACTTTCAAGCATCATCAGATAAAACTTTTTGTGTAGCAGCATGGTATTAAGCTTCCATGCAAAAAAACCATCCCACCAGCTAAAATGGTTTGGTACCAGTAAAATTGGGCGATTATCAGGAACAAAATCGCCCTCAATTCGGATTTCCCTGAAATTACGTCTCAGAATATAGTTAAAGTAAGCATTGAAGAATCTCTCATACAATGCGTTATGTGCCGGTTTAATCACTTCGATACCAAATTTAAATCAACCTAAAAATAAGGTTAAGAACGATAAAAAACAAACTATGCATTACCGCAAAAGTATTCGCAAGCGGGTTATGCAATTTTGTTGCAAACCGGTAAAAGATGCTGAATACTATGAACGAGAATAAAAACCAACCGATATAGTTATGAAAGGGTGGTGTTTGTAAATCCCACCGCCACATATCGAGCCGGATGGCTACCGGTTCAAGCACCCAGTCAAACAACGTTAGGATGATGGCTGATACCCCCGATTTCAGAGTTATGTTAATGTTCCATTTCTGCAACACAAAGGCAACAAGGTAAACAAGCATCATCCAGTTAATGGCCATATTCAGGGGTGTTCCAAACACTCCAAAACCTAAAGGACTGCCATACGTGTATTGGCCAAAAATCAGACCCGTGTTAGTTCCAATAGCCTCAACTAAAAAACCCAGTAAGCCAATCGATGCCAAAGTAATCCAAAACCTTAAACTATGAGGTTTGTGGAATAACATTAGTATCAAAAACGATACTGGAACAAAAATGGAAGTAACCTTAAAGTATTGTGGATTATTTATCTTTATTGAGATACCCACAATGCCAATAAGGTATGCTATGGGGATTATCACCCTAAAATATCCAGCAAGCCGATTCATGCTACAAGGGTTTGAAATAGGTATCAACAATCTTGGCCGAAGCTAGGCAAAGCGGAATTCCTCCGCCTGGGTGAACGCTTCCGCCAACAAAATAAAGACCTTTAACATTTCTACTTCTGTTTGGATGGCGGTTGAACGCTGCCATTCTGTTATTGGAACTAATTCCATAAAGCGAACCGCGGAACGACCCGGTACGTTTCTCAATCCGAACGGGATCCAAATAGTCCTCGGCTACAATTAAACTAGCCAAATCAATACCTAACATACGTTTAATCTTTACAAGTATGGCCTCGCGAGCTTTGAGCCTTAGTTCATCCCAGTCCTGCCCAGTATTTGGTGGTACATTTATCATCACAAACCAGTTCTCATGCCCATCGGGAGCATCAGCGGCAATACGTTTTGAAGTGATAAATATGTAAATGGTTGGGTCGTTGAAAATTGAACCTTGCTCCATGGCCTTAAATTCCGAGTAGTAATCGGACGTAAAGAGGATATTATGTACATCGAGCTTAGGGTGTATACCCTTAACCCCAAAGTAAAAGATTAATGCCGATGATGATGGCTGCTGTGCAGCCAATCGGCTGGCTAAAGGAACCTCGTGTAAAAGCGTTTTGTATGCCGTGAAAATATCGGTGTTATTGACCACATAGTTGCTTTCAGCGCTACTTCCATTTACCTTAATGCCTACCACTCGGCCATTTCGGATATCAACCTTATCCACATGAGCGTTATATTCAAATTCAACACCCAGGTTTTGGGCAATTTTAACCATTTCGGTGGTTATGGCATACATCCCTGCTGTAGGAAAGTAAGCTCCAATATTATGCTCAAGGTGGGGTATCATGGTAAGCGTTCCGGGTGCAAGGTATGGGTTTGAGCCATTGTATGTGGCATACCTATCAAAGAGTTGGATTGTTCGGTGATCAGAAAAGTGCTTACAGTTTACCTCATGCATGGTCTCGAACGCTTTCAGCTTTTTTGGATTCATGGCAAGTTTAAGCGATTGCAGGGTAAAAAAGTTCTTTAGCTGAGGGAAAGGACTATACACAAAAGTATTGGCTGTAAGTTCGTAAAGCTCTCTACTCTCCTTTAAGTAACGGAGAACTGCCGTATGCTTATCGTTAAACTTTTGGGATACCTCTTCGGCAAAGCGTTCAGGCTCAGCCCATGCATCAAGGACAGTGCCATCGGGAAAAAAGTAACGGGTGATTAGCTCAAGTTTTTGGTAACTGAAAATGGAATAGTCCCTGCTTCCGATAAGTTCATCCACCAGCTGTGGTAAAGTAAATAACGATGGCCCCGCATCGAACCGAAAACCTGAAAGTCTTAGCTCATTCAATTTACCACCAGCATTGGGTTGCTGTTCAAACACTTTAACCCTATACCCCTTGCGTGCCAATCGGATTGCTGTGGCAATTCCGCCAATTCCCGCCCCTACTGTTGAAACCGTTTGCATACTTTTTAAACAAAATAAGGCATTTCTGGTTAATACTCATGGTAAATTTAATTAAAATTGTATATTTAATGTTTGTTAATGTGTTTTAAATAGTAAATAAGCATTTATGGCAAGGAAAGTTGTAATTGTTGGGACAGGGCTTGGTGGTTTATCAACTGCACTTAGGCTAACAACGCTTGGTTTTGAAGTGGAAATGATTGAAAAGTACCATCAACCCGGAGGCCGTTTAAATAAGCTGCAACACAATGGCTACACCTGGGATATGGCGCCAACTTTCTTTTCCATGAGCTATGAATTTGAGGAACTTATTGATTTTTGTGGAATAGAAAGACCTTTCGACTTTTTTGAGCTCGACCCGCTCTACAAGGTAAATTTTAGCAATTCCAAAAAGTTTTTTACAATACATAAAGATATTCACAAGCTGGCCAGGGAGTTTGAAGGAATTGAAGATGATTTTGCAGAAAAAATGTACCAATACCTGGAAAAAACAGGTAAGCTATTCCACGATGTGGAAAACAGAATTGTGCGCCGCAACTTCAACAGCTTGCTTTCATACGCATTAGGGCTAGCCTCCGTACCGTGGGGGCATGCTCCTCTAATGGTTAAATCGATGTGGGATGAGCTTAACCGAAGGTTTACCAGCTACGAGGTGAAAGTGATTTTCTCATTGGTGGCATTTTTCCTGGGGGCAACACCATTCGATACCCCTGCGGTTTACTCCATTCTTACCTATACTGAACTGAAGCACGATGGATACCATAATGTTCGCGGTGGTATGTATAAGATTGTTGATGGCATTGTTGATATTCTCTCAAAGCGGGGTGTAAAGTTCCACTACAACACCGAGATAGTTGATTTTAAATACAACAACAAAAAACTAACCGGTGTTGTTGACCAAAATGGCAACATATGGGGTGCTGACATTTTTGTTGTAAATGCCGATGCAGCATGGTTTAGGGGTGCAATACTTAAGCGTAAAGCCTACAGCGAGAACAAGCTCGATAGAATGAAATGGACTCTTGCCCCTTTTACTGTTTACCTGGGAGTAAAAGGTAAAATTGATGGTTTAAGTGTTCACAACTACTTTTTGGGAACTAACTTTAAGGAATACAGCTCCAAGATTTTTAAGAATCAGGTTAGCTTAGAAAAACCTTACTACTACGTTAATGTCCCATCTAAAGCAAACCCTGAGTTTGCCCCTGGTAGTAACGAAAGCCTTTTTATTCTTTGCCCTGTTCCCGACTTACGCTATAAACCCGATTGGACCGATAGCCATGAGTTAGCCCAAAATATAATAGTTGACCTCAGCGAGAGGGTTAATTACGATATTGCCGGAAATGTTGAAACGCAAATTATTTACAACCCTGCGCACTGGCAAAAAATGTTTAACCTGTACAAGGGCAGCGGTCTTGGCCTTGCCCACGATTTAAACCAAATAGCTTACATGCGACCCCACAATACCGATGAAATTTTCAAAAACCTATTCTATGTGGGTTCAAGCACCATTCCCGGAACGGGCTTGCCAATGGCAGTTATTAGTTCAAAATTAACAGTTGAGCAAATTGTAAAACGGTATGATGACGGAAAGAATTGAACTATACAATAATGTTTGCCTTGAGTGTAGCAAAACAACAACCAAACGCTACAGCACAAGTTTTTCCTTGGGCACACGCCTTTTTGATAAACCTACCCGCGATGCCATTTATGCCATATACGGTTTTGTTCGTTTTGCCGATGAGATTGTGGACTCATTCCACCCCTACAATAAGGCTGTACTCCTTAATCGCTTTAAAACCGAAACCTACAAAGCAATCGAGGAAGGTATCTCAATAAACCCAATACTACAAAGCTTTCAGCTAGTGGTAAATAAATACAGCATTGACCAACACCTGATAGATGCCTTTTTGCAAAGCATGGAAATGGACCTTAACCCAACTATCTACGATAGGGATAAAATAAGTGAGTATATTTATGGCTCAGCCGAAGTGGTAGGGCTTATGTGCTTAAAAGTTTTTTGCAGGGGCAACCAGCAGAAGTATGAAAAGCTTTACCAACCAGCCCGGAGGCTTGGCGCTGCATTCCAAAAAATCAATTTCCTTCGCGACATGGGCGAGGATTTTAACGATCTGGGTAGGGTTTACTTCCCCAATGTTGATTTCAACAACTTTACACCTGAAAAAAAACTAGAAATTGAAACCGATATCCAATCGGATTTTGATGCTGCCCTTGAAGGAATCAAAGAGCTTGAAAGCAATTCCAAGCTAGGTGTTTACGTAGCTTACCGATACTACCTCTCGCTCTTCCACAAGATTAAACGGATTCCTCCTCACAAGTTGCTTGGTAAACGTTTCCGTATTAGCAACACAAAAAAGGCATTACTCATGGCAAGCAGCTGGGCAGGGGTTAAAATTGGAGTGATTTAATGAACTACTTTCACTAATCCTATGGGGCTTTATGTGCTTTTTTAATTTTTTCAATTTTGAAGTATAATCAAAAGTCTATAGGTCTTGCACAAAAATAGATTTGATTCACTTAAGTAACCTTTTTAGCTATCTAAAAATTTAATGTCACCCCAATTATTCGCTAACTGTTCATAAATCCTTTAGGCCTGTTAATATTTTTTTATCAACAAACCAAATACACAACTATCTGTTTATCTTCACTTTAGTACAAGCATTACGTTTAAAAATAACATTTTTTAATACTGACATTTACATAAGAGCCTTCAAGGGCAAACATCGTATTTAACAAATTCCAATATTTGAATATAATTTGGCTATAGGAAATCAAGGCTAAGCAATTCGATAACAACACTTTAAAGACTAAAACTATGAATGGTGAACTAGAATTCGAGCCGCTTGGGCAAGCAGAATACTGCGACGATGACGAACCTCCAAGTGGTGGTAAATATGACAGGTATGTAGATTCTGCTAATTATTTAGAGGTCAAAAATCATTCTGCTAAAGCGTTCCCTATAAATGATAACACTCAAAGTTTTATTAAAAAATTTTATCCCGGAGTAACTAACGAGGAATGGAATAGCTGGCGATGGCAGCTTAAAAATAGCATAACATCGATAAAGCATCTTATCAAATTTATAGAGCTAACACCGCAAGAAATTGAGGCTATTGATAATCCGCATCACTCATTACCTTTAAGGATAACCCCATACTATGCAAGCTTAATAGGTAGAGATAACGAAACGGATCCTATTAGGCGATGTATGGTTCCAACCATAAACGAACTATTACTTTCCAAAGGTGAATCATCGGATCCGCTGGAAGAACAACACTATAGCCCTGTGCCAAATCTGGTACATCGCTATCCCGATAGGGTCTTATTCCTAACCACCGGCTTTTGCTCTGCTTACTGCCGATACTGCACCCGTTCGCATATGGTTGCAAAGGACAAGTGCCATGTTGGGGTTGAGGCATGGCAACCTGCCCTTGAGTATATCAGAAACCATAGCGAGGTAAGAGATGTTCTAGTATCGGGTGGTGATCCTTTAACCATGAGCGATTCCCACATCGAATACCTATTGCAGAACCTTAGGGCAATTAAGCATGTTGAGATCATCCGAATTGGCACCAAAGTGCCCGTAGTTTTGCCCCAGCGAATAACACATAACTTACTACGGATACTCAAGCAATACCATCCACTTTACATCAGTATCCATTTTGCACACCCAGCCGAACTTACCCCCGAAACAGCTGAGGCTTGTGCACGATTGGCAAATATTGGAATACCCTTGGGAAGTCAAACCGTATTACTAAAAGGTATTAACGACAACGTTGATACCATGAAACGATTAATGCAGGGCCTTCTTAAAATTAGGGTCCGTCCTTACTACATTTACCAGTGCGACCCCATTCCCGGATCGAATCACTTTAGAACAAAAGTCTCAAAAGGGATTGAAATAATCAAAGGTTTGCGTGGATTCACAACTGGCTATGCTGTGCCGACCTTTGTTATTGATGCCCCCGGTGGAGGTGGAAAAATTCCTTTGTTACCGGAATACTTCCAGGGCGAAATTGATGGCAAGGTGATTTTGAAGAACTATGAGGATAAAACCTTCTACTACCCCAACCCAATTGATTAAAAACTGATTAATCTGGCATTATGTTAAAAGTGGGATTAACCTACGATTTACGTAGCGATTACCTCAAGCTTGGCTATTCCGATGAAGAAACCGCTGAATTTGACTCGGAAGAAACAATTGAAGCAATAGACAATACACTAATCACACTGGGGTATAAAACTCAACGTATTGGCAATATTTTTTCTCTTATCGATAGGATTAATAAAGGCGAGCGGTGGGATTTAGTATTTAATATTTGTGAGGGTATGCATGGAATTGGTCGTGAGGCTCAAGTTCCGGCATTGCTCGATGCCTTTAATATTCCTTACGTTTTTTCCGATCCGTTAGTTCTGTCGCTCACACTTCATAAGGGACAAACAAAACGCGTTGTAAGGGATTGTAACATTCCAACTGCCGATTTTGCCATTGTTGAATCAATTCAGGATATTAAGCATATCAATTTACCCTACCCTCTTTTTGCCAAACCAGTTGCCGAGGGAACGGGTAAAGGTATTGATGGCAGGTCAATTATTACCTCAAATTCCGATTTGCAACTGGTTTGCCAAAATCTTTTAACAAAATTTCAACAACCGGTGCTGGTGGAAACATACTTACCCGGAAGGGAATTTACCGTAGGGATTGTAGGCACTGGGAACAATGCAAAATCCATTGGCGTAATGGAAATAATCATTACTTCAAAAGCCAAGGAACAAACCTACTCGTTTCATACCAAGGAGAACTGGAAGGGCGTAGTTGAATACACCATGGCTTCGGGTGAAATTGAAAAGATATGTGCGGATACAGCACTAAAAGCATGGCGCTGCTTAGGGTGCAGGGATGGTGGACGGGTTGACCTGAAAATGGATGCTTCAGGTATTCCAAATTTTATTGAGGTTAACCCTTTGGCAGGGTTAAACCCTTCGCACTCCGATTTACCTATGCTCGCCCGTAATAATGGAATTGACTATAGGCAACTCATCAAGCTTGTAGTTGATTCTGCATTGATAAGATTAAATGGTAGTGTATGAATCTTAAAGATCTTAAAGCAGTTATCCTATACAACGAGCTTTCGGCAAACGCTGGCCCCGATGAAGCCGATGTCCTAGACCAAGTAAATGTAGTTTCCAATGCTCTAACCACCTTGGGTATTATGCATTCTACGCTAGAGTTTTCACTTAACCTTGAAAAAGTTCAGGAAAAACTGATAGCGTTGAAGCCCGATTTTGTGTTTAACCTTGTTGAATCAGTTAACAATAAAGGGAATCTTATTTTTCTTGCCCCAGCCCTATTAAATTCACTTTCAATACCATTTACAGGGGGCTCACTGGAAACCATTTTTCTGACTACCTCAAAAACCCTTACCAAGGAACTAATGAGCAAGGCAAGCCTACCAACACCTGCTTGGTTTCATGGCAAAGGAAAGTTTACGGCAGAAAAAGGGAAAAAATATATTGTAAAACCAATTTGGGAGGATGGTTCGCTTGGACTTGACGAAAACTGCGTTTTTGATGCAACCGATCCCAACCTATTAAAACACATTGAAACACTAAACTTTAACACACACTTTATTGAGGAGTATATCGATGGGCGTGAGTTTAACATTTCCATTCTGGCAGGCCCCAAGGGCCCTACCGTTCTACCCCCCGCCGAAATTATCTTCGAAAACTATGCGACAACTAAACCTAAAGTAGTTGGTTATAAAGCCAAATGGGACGAAAGTAGCTATGAATACCTTCACACCTTTAGGACATTCGATTTTAATCCCAGCGATGATGAGCTAATTAAGAAACTACAAAAAATATGTATTGATTGCTGGAGTGCCTTTAACGTTAATGGATATGCCCGTGTGGATTTCAGGGTTGACCAAAATGGAAATCCTTACATCCTTGAAATCAATGTAAACCCATGCATTTCGCCCGATAGTGGATTTTATGCAGCATGCCAAAAGGCATCAATACCTTTTAACGAAGCAATAAATAGAATAATACATGATATTCCATCGTTTAAGCCGTAAGCCATGCAAGGACTAACTATCAGAACTGAGCCGGTATCCAAGGATATTGAATCCATCAGAAACATTGTCAGTTCATCCGGATTTTTTCAGGATTATGAGATTCCTGTTGCTATTGAGTTAGTGGAAGAACGATTAGAAAAAGGTGAAGCAAGTGGTTACTTCTTTGTTTTTGCCGAGGTGAATGGCGAAACCATTTCGTATGCCTGCTTTGGTCCAATTCCCTGCACAAAAAACAGTTACGACCTTTACTGGATTGCAACCAGAAACGATTTTCGGGGGAATGGAGTTGGCAAAGTAGTACTGAAGGAAGCCGAAAAGGAAATCAAAAGACTTGGCGGAAGAGCCATATATATTGAAACTTCCTCGAAGCCACTTTATAAACCAACCCAAAAATTCTACCTTGACAACGGCTACAGGATTGAAGCCATACTAAAGGATTTCTACGATTTAAATGACGATAAGCTAATTTTCACAAAGCAACTTGACTGATTTTGTTAGCCATTAAAACAAATGAAAAGCCCCGCAGAAAGCGGGGCTTAGTATTCATACCCTTTAATCCGGAACCACAACTTTCTGTACTACCATTTCCGATTGACCACCGTCGCTGGTCATCACTACAATCCCGTACGTGTTTGAACCCTTTAAAGGTGATGTATCAGTAAACTCAAGGATATCGGGTTTTAACCCTTTCAGTTCAACAAAATCTTTATTTAATTAAGCTATTATGCCAAACAAAATATGAGTCAAGTTGAAAATTTTAAAACATTTTTTTGGGTTAATCCTTTTAGATAAAAATTAGTCATTAATTTCAGAAATAAATAAACGGAAATGAGAAGAAAAATTTTTACATACCATCAACTTTTGCTTGTATTACTTACAGTGGCAAGCATATCGTGCAGTAAATCGGATAATGGAAAAAAGCCTAGCGATGGTCGCAGCCGGCAGGCAATAGTAGTTGATGGAATTATAGTTGGATATTCTGAATATGAAAGGACCATCACGGTTCCTGGCACCATTCTCCCAAACGAGTGGGTTGAGCTACGCTCCGAAATGGCAGGAAAAATTGTTGAGCTAAACATAGCTGAGGGAGCAATGGTACGCAAAGGGCAACTACTTGCACGGATTAACGATGCCGATATTAAAGCGCTACTCCAACGAAGGGTAATTGAGGAGAAGCTTGCCGCCGACGATGAGCAACGCAAAAAGCGCATGCTCGAGATAAATGCCATAAGTGTTCAGGAGTATGAAACATCGCTTAATAAGCTTGAAGCCATCAGGGCCGATATAGCCCAATCGAAAGCGATGTTGGAAAAAGCTGAAGTGCGTGCTCCCTTCGAAGGACGAATAGGCTTGCGCTACGTTAGTCCAGGTGCATTTGTATCGGTAAACACAACCATTGCCACACTGGTTCAGGATAACCCATTGAAGTTGGAATTTGCCATACCGGAGCGTTACGCTAGTTTGGTATCCAATAACATGGAGGTAAAGTTTACAGCCGGTGATGCACAAACACAATACCCTGCAAAGGTTTACGCTACCGATGCCCAAATAGACCCTGAAACACGCTCGCTTAAGGTTAGGGCAATTGCCGAAAATAAGAGTAATCAAATAATTCCTGGCTCCTACGTCAGAGCAACCCTGGTTTTTGAGAAAAGTCCTCGTTCAATACTTATACCGCCTAGGGCAATTGTTCCCGACATGGATATCCAAAATGTTTTTATTTACTCCCAGGGTAAAGCTAAGCGCATTCAGGTAAGGTTGGGTGAACGAACAGGTACTACAGTTGAGGTAATTGATGGCTTAAATGCCGGCGATAGTTTAATAATATCGGGTTTGACCTCTGTGCGAGACGGTATGCCTGTTAGCATTAATATCAAGCAAAACTAAAAGTTTTAACTAAACAAGGTTACCAAAGTGAACATCTCAACAGTTAGCATAAATAGGCCAGTTCTGGCATCGGTGGTTTCAATAGTAATTATTCTTTTTGGTGTAATAGGCTTTACTTACCTCGGCGTTAGGGAATACCCCAGTGTAGACCCACCCGTGGTTACGGTTTCCACATCGTATGTTGGGGCTAACTCAGCAGTTATTGAGGCACAAATCACTGAGCCTCTTGAGGCTCAAATAAATGGGATTGACGGTATAAAAAACATTACATCATCAAGCTCCGATGGTCGTAGTAGTATCACCGTTGAGTTTGAACTGGGGATTGATATGGATAATGCCGCCAACGATGTGCGCGACCGTGTTTCGCGTGCCATTCGTAACCTTCCCCCCGACGCTGACCCGCCCATTATAAGCAAAGCTGACGCCAATGCGGAAACCATTCTGACCGTTACGGTTCAAAGCACCAAACGCGATTTACTTGAACTAACTGACATTGCCAATAATGTTGTTAAGGAACGATTGCAAACCATTCAGGGCGTCAGTCTGGTAAATATATGGGGCGAAAAACGCTACGCCATGCGATTATACCTCGACCCGAAAAAGCTGGCTGCGTTCAATGTAACACCTTCCGATATTCGCAATGCGCTTTCGCGCGAGAACGTTGAACTTCCTACCGGTATGATTGAGGGTTACCAAACCACTCTCTCAATCCGAACCCTCGGTCGACTCGAAACACCCGAGGAGTTTAACAACCTGATCATCAAATACACCAATAACGTGCCCGTTAGGGTTAAGGATGTAGGCAAAGCCGATTATGCCCCAGAGAATGAACGAACGCTACTCCGTGGTAATGGGCTGATCCCTATGGTTGGTGTTGCGCTAACCCCACAGCCCGGTGCAAACTACATCAACATTGCCGATGAGGCTTACAAGCGTGTTGAGCAGCTCCGTAAGGAATTGCCCGAGGATATCACCCTAAATTACGCCTACGATTCAACAATAAATATCCGCAAGGCAATTTCTGAGGTTGAGGAAACCATTCTTCTGGCGTTTATGCTCGTTGTTCTTGTTATTTTTATTTTTCTGCGAAACTGGCGCACTACCTTAATTCCAATTATTGCCATTCCCATTTCGTTAATAGGAACCTTTTTTGTGATGTACCTTTTTGGTTTTACCATAAATATTCTAACTCTATTAGGTGTAGTTCTTGCCACTGGTATTGTAGTTGACGATGCCATTGTTGTTATGGAGAACATCTACTCCAAAATTGAGCATGGCATGGACAACTATAAAGCAGGATACACAGGTAGCAAGGAGATTTTCTTTGCCATTATCTCCACAACTATCACTCTGGTTGCGGTATTCATGCCAATTGTATTTCTACAAGGCATCACAGGTCGTCTTTTCCGCGAGTTTGGAGTAGTTGTGGCAGCCGCTGTACTAATTTCGTCAATTGTATCGCTTACGCTTACCCCGATGATGAGCACTCGCCTTTTGACCAGAACGCAAAAGGAAGGAAAAATGATGGCTGCCATTGGCCAGGGAATCAGCTGGCTATCGGAGTACTACGGAAGATCGTTACAATCATTCATAAACCGCAGGTGGTTGGCATTTGTGGTTATGGGCATCTCACTATTCATTATTTTTATTATAGGCAGCCGTATCCCTTCGGAGTTGGCTCCAATGGAGGACAAAGGCAGACTATCGATAAATGTTACTGCACCTGAGGGTACTTCGTTTGAGGCTATTGACGAGTACATTTACGATATCGCCTCGTATGTTGATACAATCCCTGAGAAAAAGGCCATGATTGCTCTATCGGCTCCCGGTTGGGGAGGTGGCACAAATAGAGGATTTGTTCGGTTACTGCTTACTCAGCCCAATGAACGTGAACGTTCACAGGCGCAACTTGCCGATCAAATATCATCATACGTCCGCACTAAAACCTTTGCACAGTCGTATGTAATACAGGATCAAACCATTAGCACCGGAAGGGGTGGCGGTTTACCGGTTCAGTTTGTGGTGCAGGCCCCAAACTTTGAAAAGCTAAAGCAGGTTGTACCCGAATTCCTGGCCCGAGCTCAGGCCGATGAGCGTTTCCAAGTGGTTGATGTCAACCTTAAGTTTAATAAACCTGAACTTGTTGTTGAAATTGACCGCGACAAGGCAAGAGCCTCAGGTGTTACCGTAAGGGATGTTGCCGATGCCCTTCAGCTTTACTTCAGCGGACAGCGCTATGGATTCTTTATTCGGAATGGGAAGCAATACTACGTAATAGGCCAAGCCGACCGCCCATTCCGCGATGATCCGGACGACTTAAAAAACATATATGTGCGAAGCACTAAGGGAAACCTTGTCGATTTAGGTTCGTTAATCAGAATCAGCGAGCAAAGTATTCCACCTCAGCGTTACAGGTATAACCGCTACATTTCTGCCACTTTCAGCGCTTCGCCTGCACCTGGTTACACGTTAGGACAAGGCATCGATGCCATGCGCGAGATCTCCAAGGAAGTACTCGACGAAAGTTTTTCCACCACTTTAACCGGTATCTCGCTGCAGTTTGAGGAAAGCTCCAGTAGCCTATACTTTGCGTTTCTGCTTGCGCTAATCCTTGTTTACCTGGTTTTGGCAGCTCAGTTCGAAAGTTTTCGTGACCCACTTATCATTATGTTTACAGTTCCACTCGCTTTGGCAGGGGCAGTTCTATCGCTGTGGATGTTAGGACATACACTTAACATTTTTAGCCAGATTGGTGTAATTGTGCTGGTTGGAATTGTTACCAAAAATGGTATTCTGATTGTTGAATTCGCCAACCAGAAAAAGATTGCGGGCATGAATAAATTTGAAGCAGTTACCTTTGCCGCTAAGCAGAGGCTACGTCCCATTCTGATGACCAGCCTTGCCACCATTTTCGGAACATTGCCCATTGCCTTAGCATTAGGAGCCGCATCAACAAGCCGCATCCCAATGGGGGTTACCATTATTGGAGGATTACTCTTTGCTCTTATTCTAACGCTATACGTAATACCAGCACTTTACACCTATGTTTCAACCAAAAAACCAAATGTTATCCGCCATGATGAGGAGTAAAACAAAAAATAGATTACAGACTATATCGATATTGCTTTTGTTTATTACAAGCTCATTTTCAGCCTCACATGCACAATCAGCTGATACGCTCAAAATTTCCGATGCCATTAAGATTGGGTTGGAGAACAACTTCTCCCTTAGAATAGCCCGAAACGAGGAACTAGTTGCTCGAAACAACAACACCTTAGGGGCAGCAGGATTCTTTCCTAAAGTAGATATTAGTTCCTCGGCCAGCGGAAGCAACTATAATATACGCCAGGAACTGGCAACCGACGAGGTTAACGATACAAAAAACTATCAAACCACTTCAGTTTATGGAGGGGTTCAGCTATCATGGACACTCTTTGATGGTTTTGCCATGTTTGCCAACCGGCAGCGACTAAGTACACTGGAGGGAATAAACAGCATCGCTTATCAGCTTAAGGTTGAGGATGTAGTATCGGATATTATTGTTAACTACTATACCCTTTCGGCCGAAAAGCAGCTGCTCGATATTTATAAAGAGATTTTGCGCCTTTCAGCCGATAGGCTTAATATTGCCCGCGAAAAAGCAGCCATTGGTACCAGCTACCTGCTTGCCGTTATGCAAGCTGAGGTTGATTACAGAACCGATTCAACTCAAGTGTTACGGCAAATTAACAGGATTAAAGACCTTACCATTACCCTGAACAAGCTGCTTGGGCGCGATCCATCTATTCAATTTGAAATTGAAAGTAAAATCCCTGAAGTAAAGCTTTACAATCAGGATTCAGTAATTACCATGCTCAAAAGCAACAACAAGGAGTTGCTTATATCACGGTTAAATTTACGTTTAAAGCAAATTGCCATTAAGGAAGCTCAAGCCTCACGATACCCTCGTCTTACTCTCTCATCCGCTTATAATTTTAGTCAAAGCAACACACCTGATGGGTCAACCACCGTTTCCCGGAACATAGGACCTTCGTACGGAGTTACACTTGGCGTTCCACTATTCAACGGGTTCAATGTAAACAGGAACATTACCAATGCTCGCATCTACATGGAGAATCAGGAATTTAATATACAGGCTTTGGAGAATGATTTAACTGCCGAAGCCGTAAGACTTACGAATAATCTGATGCTGGCAACAAACCTGGTAGAGATTGAAAAAAAATCGGCACTACTGGCAAAGCAAAACTCCGATATCTCCATTGAGAAGTATCGTGTTGGGCTAATAAGTGACCTTGAGCTACGCGACGCCCAAATCCGTTACCTTAATGCTGAGTTTAGGTATCAAAATGCCTTAATACAGGCCAAATCGGCTGAAATTGCAATTCAGGTCCTAATAGGGAATTTGCAGATGCCCTAATGGTTGTATAGGTTTGGATCGCGAAACGAGAATATTTCTCTTGCAATCTCGAGTCTTACCCGGGCCTCCTCATTATTGGGGTTAATCTCTAATGCTTTAGCGTAGTACGAAATGGCCTTTGCTTCCTCGCCTTTTCTGGAATACAAGCGGCCCCAGCTATACAAAACGATATCGTCAGCTTGATCCAGTGTTAAAAGTAACTCCTCGGCCTCAGCAAGCCTTCCTTCCTGAAGCAAATCCTCAAACTCTTTCATTCTATAAATTTGAAATCTTTATCCCCTTGTAACCGTATAGTCCATGCCGCTCAATGTAGTCCCATACATCATCGGGTACATACCCCAAAACATCTTTGCCTTTTGCTATAATTGAACGTATGTGAGTGGAGGAAATACCTATAATTGGCGCATCAACCAATCTAAACCTTTCAGTAGGAAAATCTTGCTTGTAAGCGTTACATTCACGGGGATACACCAAAAAGTCATAGCTGGATACCAATTCCTTGTAGCTTTTCCATTGTGGGAGGGTCTGAAGCGTATCGGAGCCAATAATCAAAGCAAACTCATTTTCCGGATAAAGTTCGCCCAGCTTTTTGAGGGTATCGATGGTGTATGAAGGGCGAGGCATGGACATTTCAATATCGCAAACCTTAAGCCTTTTATTGTTCTCGTGCACAGCTAAACGAGCCATGTTTAACCTATGCTCATCCTTTTCCAAATCGTCAGGGCTTTTTAGCGGATTTTGTGGGCTAACCACAAACCATATCTCCGATAAATCGAAAAACTCAAGTATATATTCGGCTATTACCAGATGCCCCGTGTGTATTGGGTTAAACGACCCAAAGAATAGTCCTACTTTCATAATTTTTTCAATAAAAAATTTTCAACTATACGCTCAGCCTCGGCAAATGCAGTTTCTACCTGATTATTGGTTAATACATAATCGAACTGATTTGCATAGGTCATTTCCTCCTGTGCTTTACCAATACGCACCTTTAGCGACTCCTCGGTTTCTGTTCCCCTTTTAAGTAGTCGTTCACGCAGCTCGTCAATGGAAGGAGGCATCACAAATACTGCCAACGAGTTATTCGGAAACTTCCGCTTGAGGTTAACACCTCCTTTAACATCTACATCGAACATTACATGGTGTCCTTTGTCCCAAATACGTTTAACTTCAGACCACAGCGTTCCGTAGTATGACCCTGGATAAACCTCTTCCCACTCCACAAATTCGCCTTTCTCAATCCTATTCCGGAATTCATCAACAGTAAGGAAATAGTAATCCTTACCGTTAACCTCTCCGTCGCGCGGCATTCGGCTGCAAGCCGATACCGAAAATTCAAGTTGAGGAAATTTTTCCAACAAATGCCTTACAATGGTAGTTTTACCTGCACCCGAAGGGGCTGAAAATATTAATAGCTTGCCTTCCATTACCTACAAGATGTTTAACGATTGCTCCTTGATTTTCTCAAGCTCATCCTTCATCATCACCACAATTTTTTGGATTTCGGCATTGTTTGCCTTTGAACCCAGAGTGTTTATTTCGCGTCCCATTTCCTGGGCTATAAACCCAAGCTTACGTCCAACCGATTCAGGCTGGTTAACTGTTTCCGTAAAGTAGCTGCAATGCTGTCGCAAACGGACTTTTTCCTCGGTAATGTCAAGCTTTTCAAGGTAGTAAATAACCTCCTGCTCAAAACGGTTGTCGTCAACCTTAATATTGGCATCAATCTGCTTTAAGCTATCCGAAATCCGTTTACGAACATCGTGAATGCGCTGCTTTTCAAAAGGTTCAACCCTTTGCAAGTAATCAAGTATCAGGTTAACACGGCTAAGTAAATCCTTTTCAAGAATTGCGCCCTCCTGCTTTCGGAACTGAATTAACGCATTCAACGCTTCAGCGCATGCCTGCAAAACTGCGTCAAGCTCTTCGGGGGCAATCTCTTCCTTCTGTGCCCTAATAACCTCAGGCAATCGGAGAATGGCCGGAACAACCTCGGCAGGGTTGAAGCTAATGCTATTTTTTGAAGCAATATCGCTTAGCTGCCGGTAGTAAGCCATAAAAACGGAATCGTTTATGGGTATGGCCTGCGACTCGGCAGTCTCCTCAATGCTAATGGACATATCAACTTTTCCGCGCTCTAATTCCTTGGCGGCTTTAGTTCTGATCTCCATCTCCAGCTCACGGTAAATTGCTGGCAAGCGGAGGTTAAAATCGAACTGCTTTGAGTTAAGTGAACGAACCTCAACAACAATTTTTTTGTTTCCAAAAACCCTTTCGGCTTTTCCATAGCCGGTCATCGATACTAGCATGCAAGTATATTTAAATATCACCACAAAAGTATCGAAAAATTGATAGACTATTAACAAGAATTAGCTTAAAAATATAGGATAAAAAGAGTTTATACTCAATGCATTTTAAAACAACCTATAATTTTGCATACAATTTTATAGTATAAATCGTATGACTAGAGGCTTGATTACCATACTGCTACTCGTGCTGTCAAACACATTTATGACATTAGCATGGTATGGGCACCTGAAGTTCAAGGATATGAAATGGTTTGAGAACTTAAGCTTAGTGGGGATAGTTCTTATTAGCTGGGGCATAGCCCTATTCGAGTACTTTTTTCAGGTTCCCGCTAATCGTTTAGGTTTCAGAGAGAATGGTGGCCCCTTTTCGCTTGTTGAGCTTAAGGTGATTCAGGAGGCTATTACACTGGTAGTATTTATGGGCTTTACCCTTTTTGCTTTTAAAACAGAGACAATTCGCACAAACCACATAATAGGATTTGGGTTTCTGATACTAGCGGTTTACTTTATTTTCAAGAAGTAATTAATGAAATGAAGGAGGTCAAGTTGACCTCCTTCGCCCCAAACACTCCGATTTTACCCGAAAATCGAAAACTTCCTTGAACTAACTAACCAACTCTCCATGAAAGTGCCGGAAGCTAATGTGTATACTACAAATATAAAACCAAAATTAATTTTAACTACCATCAAATAGTTAAAAAGTGTTTTATTATTGATGATATTTTACCCAAAAGGTTTATAGCTTCACCCATTTATTTTTTATTTTCATCAAAGATATTGTTAAATCTTTGCTATTAATAACGGTAAAGGTTTAATTTTACGTTGTTAATTGAAAAAGGAGCAATGAAAGCTTTAAGAATAGAGGCTGAGATTGATTCACCCGAAATATACTTCAACCCTGACACCAAAGTATTTTCCATTTCTGGCATTTCGCACCCGGAGAATGCAAAAGAATTTTACCAGCAAATACTCGATTGGCTCGATGAATACTATGAGTTCATCAAAAACCAAGAGCCATCAAAAATCATTGTTGACCTTAACTTTAGGTATATCAACTCTACTTCATACAAGTATCTCCGCGACGTTTTAAGAAAAATATCGTCGTTTCGAAGCGCAAACTTTGAAGTTGAGGTTATATGGAACTACCATGAGGAGGATGAGGAACTGCTCCATGAGGGTGAAGTTCTGTTTGAACTACCCGATATCAACCTGCCCTACAAATGTATCCCCTATAACTAATCGGTATACTGACGTAAGTTCTCGATTCTTGCCACAATACTCCGCAAAAGCTTAAGCAGCACATCCATATCCTCGGCTTTTACTACAGATGTTAATCGGCCATTCTCCTCATCAAACCTAAGCAGCTGTTTCAGTTCGCCTGCATTATACCCGGTCATCGCGGCAAAACTCCTGCAAATATCATCAATGGGAACCGCACCCGAAATGATATTGAAGTTGTATAGCATGGTAATAAGCATAGCTACCGATTCAATGGAGAGAACTATGGTGTTAGGGCCAAGAATTGGTTTTGATAGTTGTTCCCTATCAACACGAGCATCAAATTCGGCTTCAAGTGCCTCAAGCTGCAACTCCTTTAAAACATCAATTAGCTCCGGGTAAAACCTTTGCTTGATATATAGCACCTCGGCATACTTCTCGGTGTGCTCACCGCGCTCAATGGCAACTAGTTTCATTTTTAGTATTCTAATCCATGAGTCCAGCTCAATGGGTAAATACTCATCCAATGGTAAAGAACGAATATCGGCTTTAACCTTTTTTAAAAACGGATTGAAAAGTTGCTGGAAATACTCCTCAATAAGCAATTCCGAATGGTTAATAATATTCTCAGGTACAAATAGCTCATCCGTTTCCTTTTTGAGCTGTTTTATAACAGCTATTATTTGACCTATTGCCTTAGCTCGTTCCATGGGAATTAAATTATTTTTGCAAAGGATTACCAACCACCATTTTAGTTGGTAAACTTAGGAAAAAATACAAACTAATATACAATGATTATCGATAATCTTTTAAATAAAGATAATTTAAATAAGGAAGAACTCGTATACCTCTTGGGCTGCGAGGGCGAAGAAAAAACAAAGCTTTTCACAAAGGCTGCTGAGGTAAAGGCTAAGTATATTGGACGCAAGGTTTACTTCAGAGGTCTAATTGAAATGTCGAATATTTGCCGTAAAAACTGTTTGTACTGCGGCATCCGTTCTGGTAATTCCAACGTTCATCGGTATAATTTAACCGACGATGAGGTAATTGAGGCAGCCAAATTTGCCTGGGAAAACCGTTACGGTAGCATTGCCATTCAAACTGGCGAGGTAAGCACTAAAGAGTTTGTTGATAGAATAGAAAACCTACTGGATAAAATCAACAAAGCCACAAACCATGAGCTGGGAATTACACTTTCGCTTGGTGAGCAGACCGAGGAAACATACCGGCGATGGTTTAACAAAGGAGCCATGCGTTACCTGCTCCGCATTGAGGCCTCGAACCGTGAACTCTATGCAAAGCTTCATCCCAACGACAAGCATCACGATTTTGACGAACGGCTGGAATGCCTGAGGGCCCTCCGACGTGTAGGATACCAGGTTGGAACAGGGGTAATGATAGGGCTGCCTTTTCAGACCCTAGAGCACCTTGCCGACGACCTGCTTTGGATGCAGGAAATGGATGTGGACATGGTTGGCATGGGACCTTACGTTGAACACCCCGATACCCCTCTTTACCAGTATCGTGATAAACTTCTCCCGCTTACCGAACGCTTTAACCTGGCCCTTAAAATGACAGCCTTGCTTCGAATCCTCATGAAGGATATCAACATTGCTGCGCCAACCGCACTTCAGGCTATTGACCCTCTTGGTAGAGAAAAGGCCATAAAAGTGGGAGCTAATATCGTTATGCCAAACATAACTCCCGGAGCCTACCGTAACGATTACAAGCTATACGAGAACAAACCCTGCACCGACGATGCTGCCGATGATTGCAAGAATTGCCTCGAAGCACGTATTCAGCTAACCGGCGATGAAATTGGATATGGTGAGCATGGAAACTCAAGACACTTTTACCGGAGAAGAAACGATACGACTATATAGTAAGGATAATCCAATTGGATTTTACCTAAAATTTTTCAATTAATTGCTTCTATTTTTGGTAGTTTCCCAAAAAGTAAATAATTTTGCGGCCGAATTGGTGTGTAATCTCTTATCAGGACTTAGGAGCCGGTAATATTCCACACCTTAGTGTTAATCAAATAAAACAGTATAAAATGGATCTCATTAAGATTGCCGAACAAGCATTTGTTGAGAAAAAGAATCACCCCGATTTCAAGAGTGGCGACACAGTGGTTGTTCACTACAAGATTAAGGAAGGTAACAAGGAGCGTATTCAGAACTTCAGGGGTGTTGTAATTCAGCGTAAGGGAACCGGCGCTACTGAAACCTTTACCGTTCGTAAAATTTCAGGGGGTGTTGGCGTAGAAAGGATTTTCCCTTTACACTCACCTTTCATTGAACAAATTGAAGTTGCCAAGGAAGGTAGAGTGCGTAGGGCTCGTATTTACTACCTGCGTAACCTTACCGGTAAAAAAGCACGCATCAAAGAAAAGAAACGTGGCGTTGAAGGCGAAAATATGTAAAAAAATCCCCGTTTGGGGATTTTTTTTTTGACCACCCTTTGCAGGAAAAAAAATTATATCTATCTTTGCACACGCAAAACAAACGACTCCGTAGCTCAACTGAATAGAGCATCTGACTACGGATCAGAAGGTTGGGGGTTTGAATCCCTCCGGGGTCACTTAGGAAAGCCAGTCAATACAGACTGGCTTTCTTTATTTGGTAAAGGAACCGTTGCAAGCATTGCCGGAGGGATCATGAAGCGAAGCGGAACTAATCCCTCCGGGGTCACTTAAGAAAGCCAATCCTTACCGATTGGCTTTCTTGCTTTTATAAAAACAAACATTAACCCATTAGCCCGGAGGGATCATGAAGCGAAGCGGAACTAATCCCTCCGGGGTCACTTAGGAAAGCCAGTCAATACAGACTGGCTTTTTTAGTTGATGGTTGTTAGTTGTTCGTGTTTTTATGCAACAAGTGAGCAGTTACACTTTTAATGTTGGCGTTAAATGATTAACTATTCTCGCTAATAGATTTCTCTCTTGGAGAAGAAGAAACTCCACTCGCGCTCGGCATTTTCGTAACTATCGGCTGCATGAACGGCATTATGGGTTGTGTCGGACCCGAACTTTTTCCGGATTGTTCCCTCCTCGGCCTGGG
>JAGPEQ010000002.1:107519-121529 GCA_018056955.1 Bacteroidales bacterium
ATTTCTCTCTTGGAGAAGAAGAAACTCCACTCGCGCTCGGCATTTTCGTAACTATCGGCTGCATGAACGGCATTATGGGTTGTGTCGGACCCGAACTTTTTCCGGATTGTTCCCTCCTCGGCCTGGGCTGGGTCGGTTTTACCAATCAGCTTCCGCATCGATTCAACCGCATCGGGGCGCTCCAAAACCATTGCCATTACAGGCCCTGAACTCATAAAGGTTGTAAGCCTATCAAAAAACTCCTTTCCCTGGTGTATATCGTAAAACTGCTCAGCCTTTGACTTGGTGAGCATGGTAATCTTTATCCCTCGGATCTTAAAGCCAGCTTTAAGGATATCGAGCAAGATATCGCTAACCGTGTCGCTTTTAAAGGCGTCGGGTTTTATCATACAAAAAGTAAACCGTGTATTCATATGGCTGTTAATTTATTTTCCCAAAATAGTAAATGTAAAGTAAAACTCAAAACATATCTTTGTAAACAGTTTATAAAAATAACCTAACGGATGCTTCAAATAGATAAAAGTCAACTTAACGAGCTGAAAAAGGCGCTAAGCAGTTCTAAAAACATAGTAATAACCACACATCACAACCCCGATGGCGATGCTATTGGCTCAGTTCTTGGCCTATACCATGCATTTAGGGCAAAGGGTATCGACTCACGTATGGTTACACCCAATGGTTTTCCCGACTTTTTAGGTTGGCTGCCCGATGCCGATAAGATTATGCACTACTCAAGGGATAAAAAGGATGTAGAGGATTTGCTTTCAAATGCCGACCTGCTATTCTGCTTGGACTTTAACGGATTCAAGCGGGTAGAGGATATGGCCGAAGTATTGGAAAAATCGCCCGCCAAACGGGTTCTTATCGACCATCACCCTGAACCCGAAAGCCCTTTCCATATATCAATTTCATACACTGAGGTCAGCTCAACCGCCGAGCTGGTTTATGAGGTTATTGAGCAAATTTATGGCGAGAGTATTATTAACTATGAATCTGCAGTAAGCCTCTACACTGGTATTATGACCGATACAGGTTCGTTCAGCTACGCATGCTCGCGCGAGCGGACATTTGCCATTGCAGGAAAGCTAATAGCCAAAGGAGTAGTTGTTGAGGATGTTCAAGGTTTGGTTTACAATAACTTTTCGGAAAACCGAATGCGCCTACTTGGCTTCTCTCTTGCCGAACGCATGAAGGTTTACCCTGAGCATCGTGCAGCTTGCATTTGGCTTAGCCGAAACGACCTAAACACGTTCAAACATCAGATTGGCGATACCGAGGGTTTTGTTAACTATCCATTATCAATTAAAGGCATCGTTTTTTCAGTTCTTTTCACTGAAAACGAAGGTTTCGTGAAAGTTTCGTTGCGTTCAAGGGGTAATTTCCCTGTAAACACTTTCTCAAAGCTATACTACCAGGGTGGAGGACACAAAAATGCTGCCGGTGGAAAAGCATTCATGGGTATGGATGAGGCTGTGAAACAGTTTGAGGAGCTAATTGCCAAGCATTCCATAGAGCTTAACTCATAGTGTATGGTAAATAAAATAAATACCCTTTTGATTTTTTTGCTTTTGCTGAGCTCCTGCAATCCTTCAACACAAAATGTTGCGGAACAGCCAAAATCAATTCCAGACACCAAGCAAAAGCTTTTGGGTATCAACTATCAGCTTACCGAGAAGGATAGGGTGCTAATAAAAGCCTATATCGATAGGCATAGGTTAACCATGAAAGAAAACCCAAGCGGACTATTTGTATATGTTTATGGTACGGGTTACGGTGAATACCCCAAAAAAGGTGATTTGGTCAATTACTACTACCGCATTTCGCTTCTGGACGGGACAGAATGCTACAAATCAGAACCGGGCAAACCTAAAAGCATGGTAGTGGGGCATGGAGGAGTTGAAGCAGGACTGGAGGAGGGTATTATGCTCATGCGGAAAGGGCAAAAAGCGCTTTTTATTCTACCACCACACCTAGCACATGGTTTGGTAGGCGATATGGATAAAATCCCCCCCCGGGCTTCAATAGTTTATGAGGTTGAACTGGTTGATGTTCAGCATTGAAATATTTTCTATTTTTACAATGAAATTTATAACCTTAAACAAAACTAAAACCCTGCACTCCATGGCAATGAATCGCTTATTTGTCCCCGCCGTTATGGCACTTTTAACCCTTGCGGCATGTTCAAATAAATCCAAACTATTCCCCGGTTACAGCGTAACCGATAGTGGAATTCATTACAAGCTCATTACGCTTGGCGAAAGCGACACCCCTGCATCGATAAGTAATTACGTAACAGCAGTAATTGCATACCGCACCATAAACGACTCCCTTTTCTTCCAGGGTGTACGTCAGTTTCAGCTTACCGCGCCTGAGTATGAAGGCTCCATTGACGAATGCTTTCTGATGCTAAATACTGGCGATAGTGCATCGTTCTACATTCAAGCTGAGCCATTCTTTACCAAAACCCTTGGAACATCGCTTCCAAGGTTTATCAACCCTGGTGAATTCATGAGGGTTGACATCAAACTACTTGAGGTTAAAACTGCCGAGGAGTTCCAAAAAGAGATGGAAGCATTCATGAGCTGGATAAACGACTTTGGCGAATACGAAAAGGTTATACTAAAGCAATACCTCGATGGCCAAAAAGTTGATGCACAGCCAACTGAATCGGGGCTTTACATAATTCATCAAGTAAAAACTCAACGCAGTAGCGTTGAAATTGGCGATACCGTAACAATACACTACGAGGGACGTTTCCTAAACGGAAAACTTTTCGACTCCACCCGCAAGCGGGGCGAGCCATTCCAGTTTGTTTACGGCCAAAAATGGCAAGTGATTCCGGGCCTGGAGGAAGCCATTGGTAAAATGCGCGAGGGCGAAAAGGCCATGCTTATTGTGCCATCGCACCTTGCTTTTGGGCAACAGGGTAATTCAAACGGTATGATACCCGCATTTACATCGGTGATTTTTGAACTTGAAATACTGGAGGTTAAGAAAGGATTAGCACAATGAGATTAACGCATTTTTTTCTTTTTTCGAGCTTTTTGGCCATCGTGGCTTCGTGCGACAACTCACTGGAAACCGATAAACGATACGCTGAGGAAAAAAGTATCGAAAGCTACATAAGCAGTAAAAAATGGAGTTACACAAAAAGTAATGGGGTTTACTGCTCACCCCAATCACAATCGTATGGTTACGAAGTAAACTATGGCGATACCATTCTTTTTTGGTATAAGGGCTACACCATTACTTCACCCATTTTAGTTTTTGACTCCAATATTAAATCGGTTGCCATTGAAGCTAAGCTTGATACCATGGTTCGCAAGTTTGAACCGCTAAGGGCTGTTATAGGCTCAACTCCCCTACTCGATGGCTTGAAGTACGGCTTGTTACTTTGCAGGGAAAACCAAAAGGCAACAATCCTTTTTCCATCGAACCTCGGATTTGGCGATAGCTATGTTGGCCCGGTAATGCCATGGTCACCATTAGCTTTCGATGTTGAGGTTATCTACTTGAATGGCCCCGGAAAGGTAAACGAGCAAAATCTATTTAGAACTTTCAATCTTTCAGAATATACGCTTCACTCCAGTGGACTCTACTACCAGCAAGTGGTTGACACCGGTATAGTCCGACCAACAGAAACCGACAAGGTGTTTGGTAGCTATACAGTTAAACTAACTGGCGGACAAGAAATTGAAAGTTTTGCTACCACAACCGAGCCAATTACGCTCAGCAACCTAACTCCTCATGCTGTTCGTATAGGGTTTACCCTGGCATCGGTGGGTGGAACAGTAAATATTATTGCACCATCGCCTTTAGCGTATGGGAAAAAAGGAACCCCAAAAGTTTCACCCTACACCCCGGTGGAAATAACTGTTAAACTTGATAGTATTAAAACCAATTAACTTTGAATTGAATTGGTAAATAGTATATTTGCAGTAAATTGAATAGAAACTATGAATAGAAATTTGCTTTTGATTATTGCAGGCCTTTCACTTTCAGCCATTTCGTGCGATAAGGATTTTAAAGACCCCGAAGGTGATGAAATGGCTCGTTTTAATGCATGGATTCAGGTTAACAATATCCCCGCCGATGCTAAAAAACCAAGTGGTTTATACTTTGTAAGCCAAGCCGAAGGTAATGGCCTTACGCCGCAAAAAGGCGATTGGATTCTGTACTCCTATACTGAAAAAACACTTGATGGATTAGTTTGGTTTACCGATAACAGTGAGCTTATAAAACAATACGACAGGTTTGATATCAACTATCATTACACACCTGTATTTGTAAAGTATGAAAAAGCGCCCGTGCAAATAACCGGATACAGCAGAACACTACTCAAAGGGGTCTATGAGGGGTTGGGTTATCTAAAGGAAGGAGGCAAAGCCACCCTTTACATTCCGTATAACCTTGGCTACGGAACCTCAAGTGCAACCAACGGATTGGGCTACCAGTCGCTAATTTACGATATTGAACTCCATAAGGTAATCAAAGATCCAAGAGCATACGAAAAAAGTTTGATTAATGATTATGTAGCACAGAATTACCCTGGACTTGAACCCATTAACGATAGCATCTACTATATTCAGTTAACCCCGCCTACCGTTGATACGGTAACACTTGCAAAGGATTCTATTGCCTATGTTTACTACAAGGGAATGTTTCTCGATGGATTTGTTTTTGACACCAACATTGATAGCGTGGCCCAAAAGCTTGGCAGAAAGTTTAGCTCAACCGACTCGCTAAAAGTTACTGTGGGAGGCAATGATGTTATAAAAGGGTTTAGCCAAGCGCTTTTAGGCATGAAAAAAGGCGAATGGGGACGAGCAATAATCCCATCGTTTTGCGGTTACGATTCCATAGGCAACAGTAACATACCGCCTTTCACACCACTTATCTTTGACATTTATTTCAGCAGCAAGGGCAAAGCATCAACTAAGCCCAAATAGCCTTAAGCCAGTAAAGCAAATACAGTGTTTTTCTTATTGATATCGGGGAGTGGGATATTTTTCCACTCCCTTACTGTTTTGGTAACAATAAATTCATCAGTTGATGTTACCTCCGTAGCTATAGTGATGGTTGTTTGTTCACTGCAAACACTAATTAAATCCTTTAGGAGCTGAATATTACGGTAAGGAGCCTCAATGAAAAGCTGTGTTTGCCCCTCAGACCGCGAGCGCTGTTCAAGCATCCTGATTCGCTTGCGTCGTTCGTCGGGTTTTACTGGGAGATAGCCCACAAAGGCAAAGTTTTGTCCGTTAAGGCCGCTTGCTACTAGAGTTAGCAGGATTGAACTTGGCCCAACAAGAGGAATTACTCGTATTCCCTTACGGTGAGCAGCAGCAACAAGTATAGCACCAGGATCGGCAATAGCGGGAACACCTGCTTCTGACATAAGCCCTACATCGTAACCCTGTAGTAAGGGTGTAAGCATGGCCTCAACCGCCTCGGGCTGGGAATGCTCATTCAGCTCAAAAAAGACAAGCTCATCAATCGGTTTTTGAACCTTTATACGCGACAAATACCGGCGTGCAGTTCTTAGCTCCTCCACCACAAAGTAACTTAAGTGCCTGGTTATGTCAATAACACGCTGGGGTAAAACATTTTCGGGTTCGCTACCGCTGATGGGTGTAGGAATTAGGTATAGTTTTCCTTTAACTTCAGCCATTTTTTCAATCCTTCTATCTATATTTACTAAAATTTTTTACGAAGGTAATGCAAATGTTCCGATATCTAAAGCTTATAGTATTGAACCGGAATGCAATATTGGTTTTTGCTGTAATTGCAGGGATTATTGTGGGTGAGCATGCAGGTTCCTTGAAGTTTCTGACATTCCCTGCACTAGCATTAACCATGACATTCTCCATGACGGGCATGAGCCTTGTGCAGCTAAGGAGCGAACCACATATATTCAAACCAATGCTAACCGGTATCGCTTTAAATTACGTTGCATTCTCAGCTGTTATGCTACCACTGGCATACTGGCTGATGCCTACCAAAGAACTTTTTTACGGATTTGTAATCATTGCAGCCACCCCTCCGGGTGTAGCCATAATCCCTTTCTCATTTATTCTGAGAGGTAACGTGGTTTACGCCATTATTTCGGTTACAGGAGCATTTCTGGGTTCTATCCTAATTGCACCTTTAATGGTAAAACTCTTTGCTACCTCATCGGGAATCAACCCTACTGACTTACTTTTGCTGATGCTTCAGCTTGTGGTTGCTCCGTTGGTAGTGTCACGCTTTTTGCTTTGGAAACCCATTAAGCCATTTATTGAAAAGGTTAGAGGTAAAGTTGTGGACTGGGGGTTTGCAATACTAATTTTTGTGGCTGTAGGGTTAAACAGGCAGGTTTTCTTTTCTTCCCCTGCTCTACTACTTAGCATTACAGGTATTTTGGTTGTTACTATCTTTGGACTTGGGCATTTTACCAATATCCTGGCACGACACCTGAATATCTCTCAAGAAAAAAGAATACCAATGGTAATGCTTATTGGGATTAAGAGCTCTGGTTTTTCGGTTTTCACTGCCCTTACCCTTTTTGGTAAAGAAGCGGCAATACCTTCCGCTGTGATGGCAGTGGTTGTTTTGCTCTATTTGATATTTTTGTCAATCAAATCAAAAGCATTGTAGGTGAAGATAACTTTTCTTGGCACAGGAACTTCGCAAGGTATGCCCGTTATTGCATGCCCATGTCCGGTTTGCCAATCAACCGACCCACGCGACTGGCGACTTAGAACATCTGCACTCATTGAACATCAAGGAATAAACATAGCAATTGATGCTGGCCCCGATTTCCGGCAGCAAATGCTCCGGGCCAAGGTAAAAACCCTTCAGGCCATACTGCTTACCCATGAGCACCGCGACCATATTTCCGGCCTTGACGATGTTAGGGCCTACAACTGGCTTCAGAAACGCCCCATGGATATTTGGGGCGAAGCAAGGGTGCTTAATGAGCTGAAAAGGGAATATAGCTATGTTTTTGCTGAGCATAAATACCCAGGAATCCCTGAATTTGAACTGCATAGCATCGATGGTCAACCATTTGAGGTGATGGGCATTAACATCATCCCAATAAGGGTTTACCACTATAAGTTACCCATATATGGGTTTAGATTTGGCGATTTAACATACATTACCGATGCAAACTTTATTCCCGAGGATGAGAAGGAAAAGATTATTGGCTCAAAGTATTTGGTAATAAATGCACTAAGGACGCAAAAACACATCTCGCACTTTTCACTGCCTGAGGCTCTTGAATTGATTGCTCAGCTCAGCCCCCGAAAAGCTTTCATCACACACATTGGCCATCAAATGGGATTTCACAACGAAGTAGCGAAAACATTACCCGAAAATGTATGCCTTGCCTACGATGGGCTTGAGCTAGAGTTTTAATTTTCCCTTTCAACTTTGAAAAGTGCAATAAATGTAAGGGTTGAGAGGATAATAAAGATAAATCCTGCGGTTATTAAGGCTACTTTTAAACTCCACCTATCGGTAAGCCAACCGTAAAAGGGCCCCCAAACCGAAAATATTATCCGAATAATAAAATTTCGAACCGATAGTATTGTTGCCCTCATTGGAGCAGGAGCAATTCTGTTAATGCTATCTTTTAGTATAGGGGTAGCTACTCCCCTAGCCAGGTAGAAAATCACAATAAATGGCATTGCCCAGTAACTCCTAATAAAACCCGCCATTACAAAGCCAAGAAATAGAAAAAGAATTAAAACTCCAGTGGTTCTATTCCTTCCCAATTTGAGTTCAACCCTATAGGCAAACATGGCAGCAACACCCACTAGCAGATTTAGCACTGTCCAAATGGCACCGTAGGCCTCCACTGGCGTATCAGCACGTATCAGCCACGGTTGAACAAACCAGGCCATGGTTAAAGTTGATGCTCCCACCACCGATGAAAGCAATATGTTCCAGCGTAAGCGCAAGTTCTTAACGAGAGCAAACCTTACAACATCAACTATTTGCTTCCAGCCCAGTTCCAATCGGTTATGCTCGGTTTTGGGTTCAATAAGCGTAAAGGCAGCCGGAACAGCTAAAAGGGCAACAAGGGTTTGACCGTAGTATGGGTAACGTATGCTAACGGCCGCAAGCAATCCGCCAAGAATACCTGCTGAAGCTTCAGCAAAATTACCTATTGAGGTCATCCTACCTTCGTGCTTTATATACCTATCTTGCTGCTTAGCGTCAACAAGGCTGTCGTAAAGCAGAGCCGAATCGGCACCCGAAATCATACTTTGCCCAAAACCAAGCACAACCTCAGCCATTAAGAATCCCCAAAAACCATAGGAAATTGAATAGATTGCAAAGCCAATAAAGCCCAAAACCGCCCCAATGAAAATGGTGTTTTTTCGCCCTAGTGCATCGGCAAAGTAACCCGATGGGATTTCGAGCAATACAATGGAAAGTGAATAAACACTTTGAAGGATAAATACCTGACTTACGTTAAGCCCATTCTCCTTGTAAAATAAAACAACTATGGGCATAACCAGCATAAACCAATGGGAGACCTTGAGAATGTAAAGGCGGATTAGATTATGGTTTAATATGTTATTCTTCATTGCAGTAAAAATGCAAATATAAAGAAAAGAGGCCATGCTGAAAATTCAGCATGACCTATAGTGCGGAGGAAACTATCAGATTTATTTTTTTGAAAAAGTAGATTTTTGATAAAGCTCATCGAGCTTTTTACTAATCTTTGCAGGATTTGTTATAGGCATACCTGATTGGTTAGTCTCATAACCAAGCAGTACAGCCTTTTTTTGCTTTTCAAATGTTGGAAGTTTAGTGCGGTTGGTTGTTTCTATGTAATTTCCATTGTTATCAATGAGAATTATTTTAGGTACAAATACCCCCTTCCTACCAATAAACTTATCCATAATTCTTAATGCTTTGTTATACTCATCGGGTGTTGCACGTCCTAGTGCCTCGTAATCAAATATTTCCTTATCATCCCAGGTGTAAACCTTTGCTTTACTCTCCGAAATTTTATCTTCAATTTTCAGGTCAATATTTAGATTATCATAGTTTAAGGGCATTAATAGGACTTTACCGCCTCCTCCTTCAATATTTACAGCATAATTTGGTCTAACAATACCCGATAACCATCCCTGCATGTGTTTCATATAAATTTGACCAACCTGTATGGGTGATATAAAATGAACAATCCCTTTCTCTTTATGGCACTGTAGCAGGTAATATGGATGAACCCCAACCCAAAACATTCGGCGAAAGGTTTTGGCAAGGGTAACAAAATAGTCGTTAACATGATTCAAGAAAACAGTTTGTTTACGAACAGTAAAACCATAACTATTTATACGCTTAATGGCCGCTGCAAAATCAGCAGTAATTTCTTTATAGTGATTTACATGGGTCATGAAGTAAACGTATTTCTCTTGACCCTTTGTGTAACGATTGGCCGATTCTTTAATTAATGTTAGAATCTCGTCAGTTACAGCCATAGGTAAAACCACTGGAACTCTTGTAGCAATTCTTATGGCACGAATATGTTCCATTTTACTCAATTCCTCTAAAACGTATTGCAAGCGTTTCTTGCTTACCCGCAAAGCATCGCCACCAGTAACCAATACCTCATCAATATTTTTATTGAAGTTGATATAAAATAAGCCCTTGTTAATAAGTTCAATATTCACATCACACGTAGCATCAAGCGATTTTGCCCTTTGGCAATGAACACAATAGGATGCGCAACTTGTGTTTTGCGCAACAAAAAGTGCCACTCTATTGGGGTAACGCTGATAGGCTGCACCGTAACTTCTTGACCCCTCATTCATTGATGCCTCTCTCCCGGTATTTGGAAATAAAAGATTGGCTGGTGTAGGAACACTTTGCCAAAAAATTGGATCGAGCCTTTTGTTTCCTTTTTCCTCTAAAGGAATATCGGGATGAAATGGATCTTCATCCATTAGCGAAGCGTAGTAAGGAGTAATTCGGAGCGGATCCTTCCCCTGGCGTTCCAGCTCATCAACAACACGTCGTATCTCTTGCTCCTGATAATCGTTTAATTTAATGACATGTTTTAGCTGATCAACACTCCGGATTGAATTTTTTAGCTGCCATTGAGGATTGTACCACTCCTCATCTTTAACATTCTTCCAAAGTTCTATTTTTCGAAAATCTCTTGGGTGGTAAATGAATTCCTTGTGCATCATTGTTTGTTTAAATTTATTGTTAATTATACTTAAGTCAATCACAATTGGAAATTACCCTTACTTCATTTTTTCAGCTCTTCCGCCTTTAATTACTCTCTTTACCTTAGTAAAATCGAAACTATTTCCAGCGTCATTTTTTAGGAATACCACCAGGTCGGCAGTATAGCCTATGGCTATTTTACCTTTTTTGCCATGAATGGCAAAAGCCTTAGCAGAATTAAACGATGATATTTTACCAATTTCGTTAACTGGAAAACCCGACTCTAGTAGAAGGTTCTGTTCCTTTGCAAAGGCTGAGCCGTCAAATGGCATGTTATAGCCAATGCGTAGCTCAACCCCCTTTGTATGCAGGGCTTTTACATATTCCATAAGGTGAGCAAATCCATACTTTAAGCGTTGCTTAATTGCTTCGGTTGGCTCAATACCGCAAGTGGTAAAGCCCGAATCTACAAAATGTTTTATCCGGTAAAGCCCTGTGGAAACCGAAGCATTGTTTGACCCAAGAATAGCGGCAACGGAATCGAGCAAGACAGGGCTATTTTCAGCCAAATACGATATCCCCTCAATGGCCAACAGCTCATCGGGTATATTTTGCCTAATGCCATAAATATTCGCAATCCTATTTAACACTTTATCGGATGAGCCAGTTAACAGGAGTAACGAATTCATAATTGATTGTATCCCCTCGATATTTTTAGGATAGTTCAAACCATTTTGAACTCCAGTAAGAATCCAAAAGCAATTATCCCCCGCGTGTTCCTGGTTTTTGCTATCGTAAATACCCTTAATAAAAACGTAGGGTGATTGGCTGGGATTACATGCAGATTTTCCCATTTCAACCGACCGTGCAACCATAACATCGGTAAGTTTTGGGTTTGGCTTCCAGCTTACGATTTGAGGAACCCAAGCGGAATCGGGTTCAGCATCAAAAATAGTGGTTACCCCATAGGGTAAAAAATGCTTGGATACAATGCTTCGGTAAAAGGTTGTCAGGCTTTTAGGGTGAGTATCAAAAGCTTTGCCGTTCGACTTGAAAAAACAGGCAATTGATGTATGGCTATCAATAAAACCGGGCATAACTATGCCACCATCGGCATCAACCACCTTGCGGGTGCGAACAGGCTCGCCGGCATCTATTATTCCAGCAATGGTATCACCCATCACTAAAATGGTTTTTCCATCAACCAAACCGCTATCGGTAGAAATGGTGGCGTTTTCCACAATCAAATCGTATCGTTTGGGCTTTTTACAACCGCTTATAACAACTAAAAGGTTAAGGCTAAGAATAAGTAAAAAAAATCGATTCATAGCTTTACAAAGATTACATGGGTTAGAAACACTGATAAACGGGCAAACACTTTAAACACCTTGTAAATATAAGAATAAACGCTTAAAGAAAAAAAATTAGGGGTTGCGTTTGCAACCCCTATTCATATTCTACTTAAATCCCCGGTTTCGTAAAAGCGGATCAATTGATGGCGCTTTACCACGGAATTTCAGATATTGAACCATACCATCGTTGTTACCCCCCTCGGCAAGCACATACTTACGGAACTTGGCAGCAACATCCTTGTTGAAGATATCGCCCGTTTCAACAAATGCGTTAAAGGCATCGGAATCGAGCACCTCAGCCCATAGGTAAACGTAATACCCCGATGCGTATCCGCCAACAATATGGTTAAAGTATGAGGTACGGTAACGGGGGTATATCTCTGGGATTAGCTTGATACGACTCATCGATTGGTTCTCGAAATCAAGCACATCAACCTGTTTAGGCTCAGTAAAACTATGCCAATCCAAATCGAGAATGGCAGCTGCAATGTACTCCACGGTAGCAAAACCCTGGTTGAATTTTGAGCTGCGTTGCAACTTTTCAATCAGCGCATCGGGCATAACCTCGCCGGTTTGGTAATGCTTAGCGTAGAACTTCAGGACTTGCGGCTCACCTGCCCAGTGTTCCATAATTTGCGAGGGAAGCTCAACCATATCGCGTGGAACACTGCCGGCTATTCTATCGTAAGGCCCATCGGTGAACAGGCCGTGCAGGGCATGCCCAAACTCATGGAACAGGGTTTCAACCTCGTCCCAGGTAAGCAGAGCTGGCGTGGTTTCCGTAGGACGCGTAAAGTTTGTTACAATATTTACTATTGGGGCAACCTTTTTGCCGTTCTCATAGGTTTGCTGACGGAAACGCCCACACCATGCACCCACGCGTTTACCCGGACGTGGATGGTAGTCGAGGTATAGTAATCCCACGTGTTGACCCTTACTATCCTTAACCTCAAAAGCCTCAACCTCAGGATGGTAAATGGGCAAATCGGTACGTTTGGTGAATGTTATACCGTAAAGCTTGTTGGCAACGTAGAACATACCATCGCGAACATTCTCGAGCTTAAAGTAGGGTTTAAGCTCAGCCTCATCCAAATCGTACTTTTCCTTTTTTAGCTTCTCGGCATAGTACCACCAATCCCAAGGAGCAAGCTTGAAGTTGCCACCCTCGCGGTCAATTATTGCCTGCATGGCATCCCTATCGCGAATGGCAGCATTCAATGCTGGTTCCATTACCTGGTTCAGGAAGCTGTAAACAGCATCGGGTGTCTTGGCCATATTATTGCTAATAACATAATGGTTAAAGGTTTCATAGCCTAACAGCTTTGCTTTTTGAGCCCTTAGGTTTGCAATCTCAAGTAGTATGGCCTTGTTATCGAACTTATCGTTGTTATTGCAGCGCATTACATAGCCCATGTAAAGTTTTTCCCTAAGCTCACGTTTTTTGGAGTACTGTAGGAACGGTATCATGCTGGGTTTTTGAAGGGTGAATACCCACTTCCCCTCATGGCCAAACTGCTTGGCGGTAATGGCAGCTGCATCAATAATATCCTTTGAAAGTCCCTCAAGATCCTCGGGTTTATCGATAACCAGAATGAAATTCTTGTTGGTCTCGTCGAGCAGATTCTCCCCAAATTTCAATCCCAGCTGCGAAAGCTTCTGGTTTATCTCGCGCAGCTTGGCTTTATCGTCGTCGTTCAGGTTTGCACCATTACGAACAAAATCGTCGTAATACCTTTCAACGGTTCGTAGCTGAAGGCTGTCGAGCTTAAGGTTCATACGGTTATCGTAAACCGCCTTTATTCTCTTGAACAGCTTGTCGTTTAGGCTTATATTGTCGCGATGTGCCGTAACCTTTGGGGCAACCTGGCGGGCTATAGCCTGCATCTCAGGCGATGTTTCGGCACTGTTTAAGCTGTAAAAAACCGTGCTCACCTTTGTTAGCAACCTACCCGACTTGTCCAGAGCAAGAATGGTATTTTTAAAATTGGGTGTTTCAGGATTGTTAACAATGGCGTCAATCTCCTTTTGCTGCTCTTCAATACCCTTTTCAAAAGCGGGAACGTAGTGCTCCAGCTTTATCTCGTTAAAAGGCGGTACCTTAAATGGTGTTTTATACTCGGTAAAGAATGGGTTTTCGGTTTTAACCAACGCAAACCCGCAAACTATTGCTGCTAATGGCATAAGGAAAAGTATTTTTCTCATAGTTTTAGTTTTTGGTTTTATAATCTTTGGATGAGAAATAGAAAGTAAGGTTTAATAAGGATAAAGGTTAAAGGATAAAGGGTAAAGGATAAAGGCTGAAGACTGAAAGTGAAAAGTGAAAAGTGAAAAGCGAAAAGTGAAAAGCGAAAAGTGAAAGGATAAGATATGTCTAGTCCTGAAATAAGTCTACAGGTTAGAAATAGATTTAAGCGACACACATAAAAACATCATCAGGGGTTTTAAGGCCCAAAGATACATGTAATCTTTTGGAGTTGTAAATACTCACGGCCTG
>JAGPEQ010000014.1:0-28316 GCA_018056955.1 Bacteroidales bacterium
GTTTTGTTATGCATTAATAAAAAAGCTAAAGATGCAAGGTATAAAGTGTATTGCCTCAACTACTGTGCGAGATGTAGTTGTTGGAGCCGATGGTAAAATTACAAAGGCTTTCAAGTTTGTTCAATTCCGGGAGTATCTCTAAATGTAAAATGGTGGAAAAGTGCCCCAAAGTATTGGCGTCATCCCAACCCGCTCCACCCGCAGCTGACTTACCAAACCTGGGGCGCTAATCCATAGGTTTACCATTTACAAAAAAGCCACTTACTCACTTATACTCATTGGAATCCCGGCAAATAAGGGCTCAATAAACTCTTTACTTACTCTATCAATAATATTTTTTGCGTTTTGATAATGGAAATCCGTAACATACGATTTAAGTGTTTTAAGTAATCAAGCTTAATGAAAAGCGCATACTTCTCTAAGTCTGTAGTAACACACCAGCGGTCGGCATTTATTATTATCCAAACTTTCCCTTCTGGTCCATAGCCCTTTATGTTCTTCAAAGAATCCGAAAACACAATTTTATAATCTATTTCAGTTTCGTCAAATTATTTTTTAATTTTACTCTCAACATCAGTATTGTGAAATGCTACGTATTCTATTTTTAATTCGTAATTTTCAAAAAACTGTCTGGAAATTACCTGAGCTTCAGGGTTAAAAACCTCCACCGCCATTAATAAATTTAGTTCAGGTTTTAGTGGCTCAGCAATCCAGTAGTAGTTAATAAAAACCCTGTTGTGTAGCCATATTGCATAGCTTATTTTACCTTCATTGTCAATTGGCTCTAGCTTTAATTCCCTTAAGTCTTTTGACATTAACGGAAGCATATAGCTTATATTTGACTTTTCACTTTTCCAGAAACCATCCTGGGCGAAAAGTGTGTTACTGCCGCAAACTATTATGCATAGCAGTAGTGTTAATATTTTAATCCTCATTGTCGAATAATTTTTTTATATCGGGTATTTTTTTGTTAACCCTTTCATACAACAAAAGAATTAGTTTTGCTCTAAGTAAATCGTAAGCAAGTTTATACTCATTGATATAGTTTCGAACCTCTTCAGATTCAATTTTTAGGAATTTGAATTTGAATTTCACATTAATTTGATCCCCGCACACCTTACATTTACATGTTAGTATATCTCCGGTAATATTACCGTCGTTTGATTCCGATATTGCAACTTGTTGAATAAATTCATATGTGTTTTTATTGCAATTTCTACATTTTAGAGTCTTAATGATTTTATACTCTTTTTCAACAGCAATTGTATCGGGTATTTCTGTTGCTGGAATCTCAAATACATAGTCGATGTTATTATTTGTGTCCATAGCAATTTAGTTTAGTGTTATTAAGTAAACCTCCATGTTTCCATTTTTTATTTTGAAAATTTTTGATGCATGGAGGTTTGGCTTTGTGAATTTTACATTAGTTTTTTTCTATCTCTTTTATTTTCCTTTTTCTGGTTTCCATTTGATAAACAAGAACGGTTTCGTAGTCGGTTTCATTATCGCTTATCTTATTGATAAGTATGAATAGTTCCAAGAATAAGAAGAACGAGAAAAAGAGTGCCCAAATAAAGATTGATAATGGCGATGATATCACTATTTTAAAAAGCGAACCAACTTCATCAAGGAACCCGGTTTTACCTTTTATTTCGTTTTCCATATCGGCACGTATATTAAGAAGCATATCCTCCTTTTTTGTTAGTTCATTACGTAGCATGGCAAGCTGTTCATCAATTTTTGTTACAATGTTTGCCTTAGGATTTGGAACCGATTGGTAGGTAACCTCCTGCCTAACCATTACCATTTTTCCGGTGCTATCCTTTTCATATTTACCAACGGAAGTTGGCGTTGTAATGGTTGGTTTACGTCCAAGTTCTTCGAGCAAAGCATTGCGTTCAGCCTCTTTCTCTTCAATTGCTTTAGCAATTTGGTTGATTTGGCTTTTTAGCTCCATGGTTTTAATGGGTAAAATGTTGTTAATACGATCCTGAACGGTTGCCATTCTGTATTGCTCAACATCATCTTTAAAAATAATCTGATCAACTATAAACGATCCAATTATCGCCATTATCACACCGATCAATGCTCTCATTCCTAATCCAAGTTTATTGACATGCACGCTCATAAGTATTTGCCTTTCAATTTGAATCACCACTATAACCATAATCAATGCAACAATGGCAGAAGTTAAGATAGAGCCATGCAGGTAGCGTGCAGTAAAGTTAAACCCAATAAAAGCCCACAGCATTGATATAAGTATTAGAGCCGACATATTCTTTTTTACCGTTTTAGCAGCAGCAACGCTTGAATTTTTAACTATTTCGTAGTTAAAACCGGTAAAAAAACAACTTATTTTTAGCCAAAAATCTTTCATCATTATTATCGTTTTAATGGTTAAAATCAGATCTTTTTGGTTTTAGTTACCCATAAACCTTGACTTTGTCAAAGAGGAAACTCCACGTAGAAAGCCTTTTTGGTATGACGATTCCAATCGCTTGGTAACGCCGTTACCAACGGCAATATCGCTCATAATTTTTTTTAGTTTTTCCATTTGGTACAGTAGCACGTCGCGTTGTGAGTTAAGCTCTTCAACCAGGTCAATAAGTCCCATTCGCTTCCGCGATTCGATGTGAAACTCTAACTCCTTAAGCTGTTTGGTGTAAAAGTTATCAACCTTTTGAACCAATATGCTTAAATCGTAGATTAGCAGATCGACATTATCGTTCATATAGCTTTCGTCGGCATTAACTAAAGCATCCTCGTAACCCTTACGTTCAAAATCAATTTGCAGGTAGTCGTAAACTAGCTCAATGCCAACTTTTTCGCTATTCTTTAGTTTTACGAATTCGGGTTCAGTTTCTTCAATGAATACGCTTTTTGGCACCCTTGGGTTTGAAACATTATTTGGTGCATCGTTTAGTGCGGGCTGTTGGTTTTGTAGCCCTTGCTTCTTTCGAAATAAATTGAAAAGTCCCATATTCTTATAAGTTTTTTGGTTTATCGTTAACAAAAACTACTGGAATTTTATAATGGTTATGGCCATCGGCATGACAGGTTTTGCAAAGGGTAATTAAAAGGTAGTCGGGGTAATCCCATGGGTTGCGATAGCAACCTGCATCAATAATGTAATGGTACTGCCTGTGATGAACTTCCAAATTTTCAGAACTCTTGCAAACCACGCATTGGTATCCATCGCGTTTAAGGATTTGGTTACGGCGTGCGTCCCAGCGTGGGTCCATGAGTTTATTTTTGTACTTGTCAGTATCCTGCGAAAAGGTACCCTCGTTTAAATCTTTAGCATATGCTCCCATAGTGCTTAATTTTTTTGTTCAACCAATAATTCACTATGAAGTACAAAGACTACCGAATTCATTATAACAACCCTATGATGAAAACCATTCTCATAATCAAGCCAATCTAGATTTCCAATTCTTACGAATAAATTACTCAGCAAATTTGTAATGGCAGGTAAATGGTTGATAGTAAAAACCTTAAGGGTAAGTGTACACTTAGAGTCTAACGAATCGGAATCAAAGTAGAAATAAGCGCCATTAATGGGGAGTCCGTCAACAATTGAGGTTAGATTTCCATATTCCAAACAGTAGGTTCCCCTGTCAGTGAAAAATGATTGTGTAGGCTCACCTAGTTTTTTCTTAACCTCATCAAGTGTCTTTCCAATTTGTGCTTTAACTACTACTACCGGTAGCAAAAGCAGGCATGTTAATAATATTTTTCTCATAGCTTTAAGGTTTAAATTTTTTGCAATTTTAAGTTTGTGTTTTGCACTCAATCTGCATTTCATTTTCATTTCATTGTTGAACTACTTGAATTAGATCTTTTGTTCTGTTAATTAGCGCCTATTCAAAGAGGGCGCAATTAAATGGTTTGATAGTTTTTCTGTTCATAGCTTTATAGTTTTAATAGGTCCCTCTATAATTATACTGCATTTGCGTTGCAGTGTATCTTCAAAAATCAATGAAAAAATTAAATGCCGGTAAATCAGTATAAAAGGGCTTATCCAATGAGATGTTTTTTTTATTTGATGCAAAGTAAAGGGCGAGCTTTGAAGCCTATCTTCAATAAAAAAGATTTATCATTAAAAAAATATTTTATTCATTTTCAAGAATCATATAAAAAAGGAATTTGCTAAAATTTAGTATATTTATTACCATAAACTATACAGCTATGCCCGTTAACAAGAATGCTTACATTAGGTACAACATTTTAGATAAATGTTTCCGGAATATTGGCAAAATGTATTTCATTGACGATTTAGTGGAGACAGTAAACGAGCAGTTAAAGGAAATAGATCCAAACCTTTCCGTAAGTAAAAGGCAAATACTAGAGGACATAAAATTTATGGAGAGCAGCGAAGGGTTTGGGGCTGAAATTAGAAGGGTACGGTATGGCAAACAAGTTTACTATAGGTATGAGAATTCCAAATTCTCAATAAACAATAAGCCCCTTACCCAGGAGGAGATAAACAGTATTATTTCCGCTATTGAGGTTCTAGGTAAGTTTGATGGATTGCCACAGTTCGATTGGGTTTATGAGGTTGAAGCCTTGCTAAAGAATAAGCTAGGTATAGTTAATACTCAGCAACCTATTGTTGCATTTGATTTTAATAGAGATTTACAGGGTTTGTCACATTTTAAGGTTCTGTATGACTCAATAGTAAATAAGTGCGTGCTTTGGGTTCGATATAAAAGTTTTAAGGATGAAATACCCTATGAATTTAACTTTCACCCCTATCACTTAAAAGAGTACAATAACCGATGGTTTGTTTTGGGGTATAATGAGTCAAATGAAAAGCCATATTGGAATTTGGCGCTGGATAGAATTGAAAAGATAGAAACCACTAACGTCCCCTACATTGAAACAAGTATTGATTGGAATGAATACTTCTATGATGTCATAGGAGTTACCCGACCTGAAGGCGAAGAACCGGTAGAGGTTGTACTTTCCTTTAACCTGCAAAGGGCCCCTTATGTTATATCTAAGCCGTTACATCCATCACAAAAGCATAATTACAAGAATGACAGGTTAGAGGTTAGGATCAAGGTGATAATTAATAACGAGTTAATGTCAACAATACTGTCGTTTTGCCCTGATGTTAGAGTGATTCAGCCTGAATCGCTAAAAGTTAAATTCATGGAAATCATAAGTAGTTATTTAAAAGAATAGAGATATGAATCTTAAATTTTGTACGTTACTCATAGCAATTTGCAGCATCGGTTTTCAATCCGTGTTTTCCCAACTGCCCTTGCGCAAAAAGAAGTTAAAAGTATTTATACCAACTGAACTTTATGTTTTGCCAAACAATTATAAGGGTGCCGAGTATTACAATAAAAATTTGCTGAGAAATATTGATACTCCAATTGTAATGTTTACTCTTAAGGAACGTGACACTATATTTTTCTCACTTGGCAACCTGGTTTTTGCTAAATACAATAAGCCGATTAAGTGTAGAGAATTTGAAAATTTACTAGGAGTAAAATTTGATAACTTGGCTTTAAAGAAGCGATGCTATTTTGGGACTGCAATCTCAGCGTACTTTCCCGACGAAATGGCTTATATTATGTATGAGCAGTTGAAACGAGTTCCACAAAATAAGGATAAAAGGTTTTACTCATTCACCTTTTACTATGTTTTAGATGAAAAATTGCGACTGTATAGAATGATTCAAGTCTATGGGTATAAAGTTAAACCTAAAAGGCCTAAAGAAAAGACCAAAAATTCAACAATCTAACCTAAAAGTAAGGGGTTTAAAACACCAAAGCCACGCTTTAGGCGTGGCTTTGAGTACCCGGAGCGGGACTTGAACCCGCACAGCCGCAATGGCCACAGGATTTTAAGTCCTGCGTGTCTACCAGTTCCACCATCCGGGCAGAATGGCTTGGTATTTAAACTTAAAAAGTTCAAAGCCTAAGTACTTTGAACTTTCCAAAAGAACTTGAGCGGAAGACGAGACTCGAACTCGCGACCCTAACCTTGGCAAGGTTATGCTCTACCAACTGAGCTACTTCCGCAGTATTTCAAACTTAACTTGCACCGTTGTGCTTGTTGTTTGGTGCTGCAAAAATATATCATTTCATTTTTCCTGCAAAATTTTTATCAAAAAATTTTTAGCCATCAAACCCAATTCAATACTTACCGATGTTAGAATCCTGTTAATCATCTCAATAATAGTTCAAAATCGGTTGTAATGGGTTGATTTTTCTCAAGGTCGTACAGGGTTAGGCGGCGCATCTGGTAGTAGTATTGCCAAAAACCGCTAAGGGTGTTAATGTATTTCTGCTTGGCTTGGTCGCGTTCCGATTGGGCTACATTTAGGGTTAACACATCAATTTTTCCTATGAGGAAGCGTTGCTTGGTTACCTCGTACCGGTTTTGCGATACCAAATCGGCTTTTTTGGCTATTTGCACCTGATCGTCCTGACGGTTGAACTGCATCACTTTAAGGAATACGTCCTGCTCAAAATCGGTAAGCGCCTGATCAACGGTTGTACGAACCACCTCACGGTTCGACTGGGCCATTTTTACTTTTCCACGTCCTAAGCCCCAGTCGAGTATGGGCACTGTAATTCCAACCCTCACGGTTTGCTGATCCTGTGGGTCGATGTAAGCATCCTTTAGTTCGGTTGCCCTTTGGGTTAGACCAAATGTGGCAAACAGATTGGCATTAAGGCCGCGTTCGGCGCGGGCCTGGGCTACATCCCTGTCGGCCTCCAGAAGTTGCCTTTGGTAGCTAAGGATTTGAGGGTTGTTCTCCTTGGCCAGGGTGAGCACACGGTTAAAATCGAGGTCGAACGTTGGAATACTGTCGGGGAGCACAATTTCCAAATCGTAGCTATCGTTGAGGCCCAGGTACGATTTAAGCCTAATCTTTTTTAGCTGTAGGTCAACCTCTGCCTCGCTTAGCGCTGTTCCAGCATTCAGGAAACTCAGTTCCATCTGTAGCAGCTCATTCTCGGCAATGGTTCCAATGTTGTATCGGCCTTGAGCAATTTTATACAGGGTATCGGTATTGGAGTAGTTTAGCTTGGCGGTTTCAAGGTTTTGTTGAGCCATGGCAAGGTCAAAGAATAGCCGCGTGGCTTCCATTGATATGGCCTCCATGCTTTGGATAAAGGCACGTTTGGCTTCCTCGTACTTAATTGGCTCAATGCGCTTGCTCCATTTAAGCTGATTCATAGCGAATAGCGGCTGGGAGAAACCAATGGAAACTGGTACGCTCATGTAGGAGGTGGTTTTATCGGTGCCCAGCAAATCGGTACGCTCCAGGCTACTACGGACAAAGATTTGACCACCGGTTAAGCCAATATTTTGTGAGAGCGATAATCCTAGCGAGGTGGTATTTGAGTTTTCCTCAATGTAGGTATATGACCCGTCAGGGTTCTGGTAACGTATAAGCGAACGGCTGAACTGGGGTATTGTTCCCGTAAGGGTAAGGTTTGGCCTAAGTTCTGCAACGTAGGTTCGGTATTGCCAGTAGGCTGCCCTAAACCGATGCTTGGCCAGTATGGCTTGTGGCGATTGATCCTTGGCAAGCTGTAACACCTCATCGTATGTAAGCCTGTTTAATGGTTTTTGGGCAAAAAGGTTTACTGCGTAAAGCAATGGGATAAAAAATGCAATTATTCCTTTCATATCAACTTTTTTATGGTAACATTATTCGTAACGTAACGATTCAATTGGATCTTTCTCTGCAGCCCTTTTGGCAGGCGATAGGCCAAATATTACACCTACCGCAGCCGATACTCCAAATGCAATTATTATTGATGAGAAGCTTACAATGGTAAGTATTCCGGCAAAATGCGTAATCAGCTTGGATAGGATAACTCCAAGTATGACACCAATCAAACCTCCTGTAACACTTATAAGCACTGCCTCGGCAAGGAATTGGGCAACAATATCGGCTTTTTTAGCACCAATGGCTAAACGGGTTCCGATTTCCTTGATGCGTTCCATGACCGATGCAAACATGATATTCATTATTCCAATGCCACCTACTATAAGTGAGATGCTTGCAATAGCCCCCAGAACAATATTGAAGATATCCTTGGTACGCTGTTGCTGCTTTAGCAGCAGTTCGGGCACGGTAATCTCGTAATCCTTTACCCCGGAATGCCTGCGTAGTAACATTCTGCTAAGTATCTCCGAAGTTGATGCAATATCCTCAGTGCCCTTAACCTGTAGTATAATCCTATCGAGCTGATGGTAGTTTTTGGGGGCTTGTGTTTCAGTACTTCCACCGAAAATTATAAATCCAAACCCACGTATGGTGTTACTTTGATTTAACTTCTTAGAGTTTACCAAAGCCCGGTTTTGGTATCGCAGCAAAATGTTTTTGGCTGGAACGTAGATATTATCGTTATACACGTTTATGCCGCTATTTTCGAACCCTGTAACCTTAATATCCGATTTGGCGAGGACTCCAATGACCTTTAGCCATACATTCCCAAACTTGATGTATTTTCCAATAGGATTCTCGGTACTGAAAAATTTTGTTTTGATGTTTGCCCCTATAACGCAAACCGGGATTCCATGTTCTTCCTGATTGGCACTAAAGTAGGTTCCCTCATCGAGCGGTAGGTTAAAAAGAGCAAAGTAGTCGTTGGTAACGCCAAGTATTTTTGCCTGCATCCGTAATCCATTGTACTGGATATATGAATTTAAGTTGATTTCAGGGCTGATGTGAACCACCGAGGGAACTACCTGCTGGATTGCCTCTAAATCGGAAAGTGTGAGGCCGGGGGAGAATTTTTGTTTCTGCTTATTTCCGTTCTCCGATTCCGATTGGGAATCAGGAGCCTCAAAAATGGAGTTTACTATGATATTGTTAACCCCAACCATTTTCATTTGCTCCAGTATCTCCTGTTGAGCACCATTACCTATGGCCAGCATGCTGATAACCGCAGCAACCCCAAAAATAATTCCGAGTGCGGTAAGTACCGATTTTAGCTTGTTGGCCATAATAGCCTCAAGGGCAATGGTTATATCGTGTGAGTATCGCCGGTATAGCCTGTCGATTTGAAACATAGCTGTTAGGGTTTTGTTTTCTTTTGATCTTTTGCAGTGTTTTTAGGTGCACTGCTGCTATTTTTATTATCGGCAGGTTTATCAGTGGAAATAATCATAACATTCCCTTGTCCGGGCATACCGAAACCGTTTTTACGCTTATTCATAAGCTCTTGCTGCTGCTGGCGTAACTCAGCCTCCTGTCGCAGCTTATCCTCTTTCCTTTTTTTGATTTCAGGGATTAGCTCAAAACCGGTGAACTCAAATTTTTCGGGTTTTTCTGGTGTTGAAAGGTAAAGCTCTTCGCCAGGTTTAAGCCCCTTTTCAACAATGATGAAATTCTCGTTCATATCGCCCACCACAACAACTTGACGTTTACCCTTACGGGTGTAAACAAAGCTAATGCTATCGTTAGCGTGAAGAGCCTCAAGTGGTATGAAAAGAACCGAATCGTAAGTGTTAGTAACAATCTGGTTGCCCGTAGTCATTGATGGGCGGAGAATGGGATCGTATTCATTTACCCTAATTGTCACTTCAAACACTTTTGCATCGGTATTGGGTAGTTGTTCGCCAATGTTGGCAACCTCAATCACCTCGCCTGTGAATTTTTTATCGGGGAAGGCATCTACAGTAATTCTAACCGGTTGCCCTTTCTTTACCTTACTTATGTCAATTTCATTGACATACGTTTTGGAGTTCATCACTGAGAGGTCGGGCAACGTTGCAACGGTAAGATCCCAGGGGCTTACGGTTGAACCAACCTTACGCTTTTGTCCGCTCCATTCGCGGTAGTATATCACCATGCCCTGTTTGGGTGCTTTAATAACAAATTTACTGATAACATCGAGCATATCCTGCCGTTCGCGGCGCTGGCGTTCAAGGTTTATGGAAACCTCCTTCATGGAGGCCTCGGCTTGATCTTTCTTCAGGTTGTAGTTATATAGGGCTTGCTGGTATGCCCTTTCAGCCTTCTCTAGGTTGATTTGTGCTTGACGCTGTGTGGCTGGAGGCTCATACTTTGACTGCTCCAGAATAAGTTTTTTCTCCTCCATATCGAACTTCAGGTTAATAAGATTATTCCTTAGTTCCCGGAGCTGGAGCGTGGTGTCGAGCTGGGTTTTTAGGTAGGCTTGTTGGCTCTTTTCCAGCTCATCTTCGGTATTCTTGAGCTGGTTGCTCAAAGCTGATCGGTCAAGGGTGGCCACGTAATCGCCGGAGTCCACAACAGTCCCTTCAGGGACTAGGTCCTGGATTTTTACATCGGTAACTCGGAACGATCGGCCACGCAACTCGGTTGGTGCTGTAATGTCCTCAGAGTTCTGTGCCGTAAGTTCACCTGTAACGTTAACCACTATTTCAAACTCTCCAACCTCGGCACGGGTGAACTGGGGAACTGCTTTGTCCTTTGAACCTGAGTTTAAAACTGCTGTAAGCAAAATAACAACAACTGCAATTGCAATTAAAATAAACCAGTATTTACGTTTCATTGTTTGGTTAGGTTTGTTTATACAAAAGAATGAAAAACTTAACATTGGTTTAAACGGTAAATGTTAAATAATATTTCAAAGATCAAAAATCTATTTGAACCCATTTTATAAAGATTATTTGGTTAATGTGTGTTAAAAACAAAATTGTCGTGTCAAAAAAAATTGAATTATACCATTTTATAGTATTAACTTTATTTAAAGAATTTCTCATTCTTTAATCAAAACTAATATTAAAATCAAATCAAGATGAAAACAAAGTCTCTATTATTTGCATTACTTGTCATGCTAGGTAGTTTTACAGCATGCGATCTTATTGACGATGGTACCGATGATGGTGGATCTAACATCATTAACTCCGACATTACAACGAATACTACTTGGGAGTCGGGGAAAACCTATGTAATTAGCGGCAGCATTGGAGTTGACGGTGCAATATTAACCATACAGCCCGGCGTTACAGTAAAATTTGAAACAGGAGCAAGTTTGCATATTGGGTATTACAACAACGCTACCCTAATTGCTAATGGTACATCCTCAAAACCTATAGTTTTCACTTCAACTGCTGCTAATCCTACAGCAGGGGCATGGGAAGGTATAACTTTTTGGGATAACAGCTTAAATTCGAGTATGCAGTACTGTAAAGTTCAGTATGCTGGAAAATCAAACGAAGGGGCAGTTAATGTAAAGACCTGTGCTATTACATTTAGCAACAATGAGGTTACCAATGCTAAGTATTACGGCGTTATGCTAAACTACGAGGGCTCTTTCACTGAGATGGCTAACAATTCATTTGCAAATTGCGGTGACCATCCTCTCAGGATTTCTGCTGAGTATATGCATACCATTGGTGTTGGGAACACATTTACATGCCCAGCCGACAAGGGTATTAGCGTATTCAGTGGCGATGCAACCGGCAATATTACCTGGCGGAAGCATAGCGTACCATACTTTGTAGATAGCGATATTGATTATGACAATGGTACACTAACCATTGAACCCGGAGCTATTTTTAAGTTTAGTGCTGGAGGAGAACTTCATATTGGCTATTACAACAATTCAACACTGGTAGCAAATGGTACCTCCAACAACAGGATAATTTTTACCAGTAGCGCAGCCGTTCCAGCCGCAGGTGCGTGGGAGGGTATAACATTTTGGGACCATAGCCTTAACTCCAGCATGCAGTACTGCGACATCCTTTATGCAGGAACCAGTAGTGAGGGGGCTGTTAATGTTAAAACCTGTGCAATTACGTTTCAGAATAATACTATTGATTACGCAAAGACTTACGGGATACTTGTGAACTCAGAAGGGAGCTTTACTAGTATTACAAACAATACTTTTAGCAATTGTGGGGATCATCCATTACGTATGTCGGCAAAGTACATGCACACTATTGGAACCGGTAATGTTTTTAACTGTCTGGCCGATAAGGGTGTAAACATATACGCAGGCGATGCAACTGGAAACATAACATGGCGCAAGCTCGATAAACCTTACTACATTGAAGGTGAAATTGACTTTGATAATGGTACCCTTACCATTGAACCGGGCACTATACTGAAATTTGATGCCAATGGGTCGTTCCACATAGGCTATTACAACAATTCCACTCTTATTGCCAATGGGAATTCAAGCAACTACATTGAGTTTACTTCAAGCGCTTCATCGCCGGCTGCCGGCGCATGGGATTGTGTACACCTTTGGGATAACAACACCTCTAATACCAGTTTCCAGTACTGCAAGTTCAAGTATGCAGGCAAAGGTAGCTCCAGCGATAGGGCTGCCCTAAAAGCTTCGAGCACTTCTTTTTCATTAAATAACTGCGAGTTTAGTTACTCTGGGGGTTGGGGTATTTATCTGTTTAGCTCTACCTATACAGGATCTGGCAATACTTTTACATCCTGTACGCTGGGCGATGTTGGCCATAACTAAATTTTAACCTCTTATATTAGTTTTTCCAAGAGTAGCGCAAAGTTAAATACTTTGCGCTATTTATTATTTTTGCTAACTTTACAGGGCAAACCAATACCCACTTTAATTTTGGAAAGTTTTAGTAGTTTCCTTAATGAGATTGCCCAGGGAGTTATTGTAAAAACCCCATCACTTGAATTCTATTTTGGCCTATTGGTGTTAATTATACTACTTTTTCTCTCGGCGCTTTTCAGCGGTTCCGAGGTAGCCTACTTTTCGTTAACACCAAAGGATTTTAAGGAGCTTGAGAGCAGGAAAAAGCAATCAAAAACCCTAAAAAACATCTCGCACCCCGAGTTACTCCTGGCAACCTTACTGGTTGCAAATAACCTAGTTAATGTAGCCATTGTAATACTTTCTACCTTTATAACCCTATCGGTTCTTGATTTTAGCCATGCACCCTTGGTCGGTTTTCTGTTTCAAACGGTTATAATTACTTTCATACTGCTTCTATTTGGTGAGATTCTTCCCAAAATATTGGCATCAAATAGGTCATTACAATTTGCCGAGCGATTTGCGCCCTTCATTGGGCTGCTCATTTCAATGTTTAAGCCAATTACAAAATTACTCATTAAGTCGTCGGTGGTTATAAGTAGGCGGATGGCCACTCCCCAAAAAATCTCAATGGATGAGCTTGGCGATGCCATAGAGCTTACTTCCGATGGTCTAGCCGAGGAACGACAAATTCTTGAGGGAATAGTATCGTTCACCAGCACCATGGTTAGTGAGATTATGAAACCCCGACTCGACGTGGTTGCACTTGACTACAACACCTCCTATAGTAGGCTTAAAGAGGTGGTTATTGAATCGGGCTATAGCCGAATACCCATTTTTAATGAGTCGTTCGATGATATAAAGGGAATACTTTACGTTAAGGATTTAATCCCCCACGTTGACAAGAGCGACGATTTTTCCTGGCAAACACTCATCAGACCACCCTATTTTGTACCGGAAAGCAAGCGAATTAACGACTTGCTCACTGAGTTCCAGCAGAAACATATACACCTTGCTATAGTGGTAGACGAGTATGGCGGCACAAGCGGAATTGTTACCCTTGAGGATATACTTGAGGAGATTGTTGGCGAAATTGCCGATGAATCCGACGAAGAGGAACGGCTTTACACAAAGGTTGACGATAACAATTACATTTTTGAGGCCAAGGTGATGCTAAACGACTTTTGTAAGATTGTTGGGTGCGATGATGATATCTTTGACGATATTCGTGGCGAAGCCGAAACAATTGCAGGCTTAATTCTGGAAAACACCGGGCAAATCCCTAAGGTGAACTCAGTGGTAAAATGCAAACAGTTCACTTTCACTATTGATGCAGTGGACAACCGCAGAATTAAACGGGTTAAGGTTAATATTAGTCCCAATGAGAATAACTAAGGTAAGATTGATATTTTTGCTTCTTTTTGTCGTGCTTGTGGCTTGCACTGAAAGTCCAGTTCCTAAACCGCGTGGGTATTTCCGTATATCGTTCCCCGAAAAACAATACCGATTATTCGATACCATTTACCCCTTTACTTTTGAGTATCCGGTTTATGGTTCCATTGTAAAGGAAGAAAACCGACAGGGTGAGGGTGAATGGATAAGCGTGAGTTTTCCGGCCTATAAGGCCAAGATACACCTGAGCTATAAGGATATTTCGGGCAATTTGAGCCAGTTAACCGAAGATGCACGTAACTTAGCCTATAAGCATACCTACAAGGCCGACGCCATTGATGAGCAGCTTTTCTCAAATCCCGATAAGAGGGTTTATGGCATTCTGTACGACATCAAAGGGAACTCTGCCAGTTCAGTGCAGTTTTACGTTACTGACTCAAGCAGGCATTACCTACGTGGAGCACTTTACTTCCGCTGCCAGCCCAATAAGGACTCCCTTGCCCCAGCCATCGACTTTTTTAAAGCAGATGTGATTCATTTGATTGAAACCATTAGGTGGAAGTAGAGTTCTTATGCCCAAGGCTAACTCCATATCACATGACGATATACGGATAGCCACATGGCTAATCACAGAAAGCGTTGAGGAACTGATAACCCTTACGGGTTTTTCGGCTCCTTTACCAAAGAGTGAATCGCGCCAAAGGGAACAGCTTGCAACAGCAGCCCTGCTGCAGTCCGAGGGGTTACCTGCAAGTTACAGCTACGACCAGGAAGGGCGGCCTATTATTCCTGAGTCAAATGTTTTTATCTCCATTACCCACACCGATGGTCTCGTAGCCATTGCATACTCTACCAATCAACCAGTTGGTGTTGATGTAGAGCACTTAGGTCGTGATTTCAAAAGGGTTTCAGGGAAATACCTTACTGAACATGAATCTTTACAATCAATTCAATACTCCGATGAGCACTTTGCCCTAACCTGGTGTGCAAAGGAATCCATCTATAAGCTACCATGGCCAAAAAGTTTAGTGTTTAGTCGTGATATTGAGGTGATATTTGAATCCGAAACGCTAAAACGTTGCTGGCTTTTTGCTAAAGTACAAAATGGTACAGGGTGGAAAACAATAAAAGTTTTTTTTACCTTTATCAATCAGTATTGCCTTACATGGGTGGGTATGAATAGTATTTTGAATGGGAACGCTATACGATAAAATAGTAAAGGGTGGCCTTGCCATACTGCTCGATCCCGACAAGGAGTCGCAGGTGGACTTTGATGCCATTGTTGCCAATGGGCAACGGGCTGGAGCGTCGATGTTTCTTGTAGGCGGGAGTTTGGTTTCCAAACCGCTCGATAGCTTTGTAAGCAACCTAAAGGGAAAAACATCGTTGCCTGTGGTGCTATTCCCCGGAAGTGCCATGCAGTTTACACCCGTTGCCGATGGTATCCTTTTTTTATCGTTAATATCGGGTCGTAATCCCGATTTTTTGATAGGCCACCATGTAACTGTAGCCCCAATGGTAAAGCAGAGTGGCGTTGAGGTAATCCCAACAGGGTACATTCTAATTGATGGGGGAGCCGCCACATCGGTTCAATACATGAGCCAAACCATGCCCATTCCCGCAAGTAAGCCCGACATAGCAGTGGCTACCGCCATTGCAGGCGAACTTCTGGGACTAAAAGCCATTTACCTTGAGGCGGGTAGTGGGGCAAAAAACGAAGTACCTGCTAAGGTGATTGAGGCTGTAAGGAAAGCCATTTCGGTTCCACTCATTGTTGGTGGAGGCATACGCAGTAAGCAGCAGTTTACCGATGCTCTTAGTGCCGGAGCTAACCTTGTAGTGGTTGGTAATGGGCTTGAGACAAACCCGCGAATGTTTGGTTAACTACTCAATCATCTCCTTAATGGGCGTTCCGGTTGCGCCGTTTGGCCAGGTAATCCCAAGAAGTATGGAGAGAGTTGGTGCCAAATCATTGATGTAAACCGGATTAAGTACCGATTTGCGTTTTGCCTTCCATCCATAGAATATTAATGGGACATGTGAATCGTAGTCGTAGGGTGAGTTTGCCGAGGTTACTTTCCCGTTACGCTCAACCCATCCGGGTTCAAGGTTGATGATTACATCGCCGGAGCGACGTTGGTTGTAGCTATTCTGGAACTTAACCATGATTCCATTTGCGAAATTGCCGTTTTGTAGGTTATGCGCGGTGGTGCTATTGGAAACGCCGCTAAATTCTAGCATAAAATCAGCAACCTTTTGCTGGAAATCGGCAAGGTTAAGGTTGGAATCCTCAATAAGTTTACGGTTCAGGTAGATTTGTTTATCGTGATAGCCGGTAATCCAGTTTCCCTGTCCGTAGAGTGCATTGAGGTAACTTCCTAGTAGTATCATAGCCTTTTTGGGGTCGAAGTAACCACCAGGAATCTTCGATTTTTCAAGGTAATCGGGGGTTGAGGCTACACCTTGGTCGGAGGTTAGTATAAAAAGACAGTTCTCCTTACCAACAGTTGAGTTGATAAACTCAAGGAAATGGGCAAGTTCCCTATCGAGGCGGAGGTAGGTATCCTCCATCTCAATGGAGTGTGGGCCAAATTTGCCACCAATAAATCGGTTAGCGCTAAAGGTAATGCAAAGCAAGTCGGGATGCTCATCGGCCCCAAGATTTTCACCCACTACCGCTGCTATGGCGAGGTCCTTGGTGAGTAGGTTGCCGTAGGGGTTTTCAAGTAAAACCTTAAAGTCGGTTTTGGGTTGGGGTTTTCCAATAATGCCATCCATCATACCTTTTAGCTTTTCAGCTAAACTTATCTTCTTCTCAACTGACTTTACAGCAGCGGTGTCGGCTTCTTCGTATTTCTGAATTGGCTGTAAAGCCTTCCATTCCCTGTCGGTATAGAGTTTAGCAAAACCTTTGCTATTAAAAGTATCTACCCACGCCGGAAGTGCGTCGGTGTAGTAGCTGCTGCTAACCCATAAACCTTTTTCGGTATCGAACCAGTACATACCATTTGCGCTATGCCCACCTAAAAGGATTGCCGACCCTGCATCAAGGGCAATGCTAACTACCTTGGAGTTTGCATTATTCAGCTTTAGCTCATCGCCAAAGGTGCTGGTGACCAAATTCTTTGCAGAGTATTTACCGCTAAAAAAGCTGCCACCAACGGTATTCACCTTATCATCGGCAGTTGCCTCAACCTCATTTCCTGTATTGCGGTTAAACCATTTATCGGCAATAATTCCATGGACCGATGGGTTAGTTCCTGTGGCAATGGTTGCCAAACCTGGGTAAGCTTGAGTAAGTAGGTAGTTATAACGAGCATTGCGGCAGTAGGTTCCCTCGTTAACAAGGAGTTTGAACCCGTTATCGCCAAACTTATCCCAGTAGCGCGAGATGTAATCGAATCGCATTTGGCTGACTACTAGTTGTACTATGAGCTTTGGCTTTTCCGAGGGTATGGAACGGTTTAGCTGTGCGGTTGAGGTTTCAATAAGTCCTAATACCAAGATTGTTGAAATAAATACTGAAAGGCGCATGGTTAAATCGGGTTTAATTAATAAAAACTACTTTTTTACGTAAAGAAAACTTTTTGCAATCAACCGCAAAAATATAAATGCCGGGTTGAATATTCATTGCCTTGCTATCGCCAAAAAATCGTGTTACTCCCGGATTAGCATTGCCGGTATGGATATAGGCAATGGTTTTACCCGTTAAATCGGTAAGTTTTACCTGAATGAATGTTCTTTCAGTAAGTGCTATATCAACCCAAAAATTTCCTTCTATAGGGTTTGGGTAAACTGAAAAACACTCTTCAAATGGTTTTGTATCAACATTTGTGGGGTAAGTGGAGATTGAATATAGGGTATCGCTGGCTACCCTTACCGTGCCAGAGGCGGGGTTATACCCATCTTTAATTGCTGAGTATGGGTGTTGTAAACCAAATGGAACATTGCTGAATAGTGCTCTACCGTTAAGGTCGGTTTGTTTCTGTTCTCCATTAAAGTTGATGATTGCGTTTTGCAATGGGCTTCCCTTAGAGCTAACCTCAAAAGTGACCTGGAAGTGAGAGCTGAGGTTAGCCCAGTAGTTAACCCTTTGCCACGATAATTCAACCTGATTGCTACCTAAAAGGTTGCTTTCGGAGTAGGCTTCAAGGTTTACAGTTGTATCGAGCGGATAGTTCAAGAATGCAACCATCCCGCTAGTGTTAGTTGTTCTGATGCTATCGCCAAGGACGATTTTTAGATTCTCGTAAGCATTTGAGTTGATAGTGGTAGTTAGGTTTATTTGGCCATTGCACTTGGGTAGCGATAAATCATCGATAAAAACGCAGTCGGAACCTGCCGTTCCATCCCCATCCTTTATGTATACCCACTTAAGCAAATGCGCTCCAACATCAAGCGCTGTAGTAAACCTTTCCCAGTTGCTAATACCACTCCAAATGCCTTGAAGCTTACCATCAATATAAAACTTAAAAAAGTCGTAACCTGTTTCGGAAGAAACCTTATGATAGAAGTTAACTAGTCCGGGTTTTCTGACATCGATGTTTAGGATACATTCGGTTGATTGCGAGTTACCAGTAGAGGGCGATTTTAAGCTATAGGCTCCAGTGTTTGCTGCAGTATTACTTGCAATCCAGGTTCCATTGGTAAATGTTAAACGTTCTGGTACACCCTGTTCAAAACTTTCGGTTGCTTGAACTTCGTTGTCGGGCTCTAGTGTGAAATTTACCGTATGGTATTCATTTGCCGATACCGTTAGCTGTTCAATTAAGCTTGGTTTGTAGCCGTTTGCAATAGCTACAATTTGGTAGGTACCTGGTTCTAACAATCTAAAGTACTGTCCGTTTGAAGGGTTAGTTTTAACGGATGAGTTTAGCCTGTCGCGATTCAATATTATTACTTCAGCATCGATGGGCTCGTTCGAGGTATTCTTAACAGTTCCTCCAAACCCATAAAGGGCACTTTTTAGATAGTTGATAAGCGAAGCGCTGTTGTAGTTCCAAAGTGTTGGTAGCAGTTCAGAGCCAAGTAGTTTTGTATTGGATAATTCAATGGTAATCTCGCGGCAGCGGCGGTAGTAATTCATGTAATCCTGCCTTCCACCAGTAACCACATACCAATCGCCCCCATTGGTTATTCCATTTTCAAATCCATCCATGTATGTTGATGGGCTGTATTTGTGAACAGTATCAACGTATGCCCTTGAAAGGGTTACAAACCAATCGTTATCGGGGTGTTTTTCCTGTGTCGACGTCCAGGTATCCCAGGGGTAGTTTACCACTTCAGCACCGCCATGGAAGTTTGCCGAAAGCACTAATTGATGCTGCGTCGCAAAGTTCATCATGGCCTGTGTTTCCGGTTGCCACTGGTTGTTGTCGGGGTGCTGGCCGGCTCGCGGGTCAGGGAAGTTGCGGTTGATATCAATGCCGTTAGCATTGGAACGCCTTGCATTCACAACGGTTGAATTACCGCCGTAGTACGTTCCATCGGGGTTGGCATTAGGGTTGATATAGATTTGCAGGTTATCAACCAGTTCCTTAACCTGGGGCAGGGCGTTGTAGTTCGATAGTAGGTAGTCAATAAGCCTAAGCAGTAGGATATATCCAGTGGTTTCATCGCCATGCATGGTGCTGGTATAAAAGACCTCGGGTTCAGGCTCATTGCTTTCCACATTATCGGAAATTTTTAAAATATATAGTTTGCGTCCCTGAACGGTAGTTCCAATAGAATCGAGCTTACAGAGGGTAGGGTAGACTGTTTCAAATTTTTTCATCATGGCCCTGTAAACCTCATAGGTGGGATACCTATCCCATCCTGCCATCTCCTCAATGGTTGTTGCCATTACAACGGCCTTGGCACTTAGGTTCGATGGATGGGGAAGCACTTCAACCTTATACCCTAACTTTAGAAAAGCGTCATATTCCTGCTGGTTGGCATAGGCATAAATAGTATCTCCCTTGATATTATCAATTGATACGGTTTGGGTGATTTTGGTGTTTACCTTGTTGCGGTTAGACTCAAGAAACCTAAAGTAATACTCGTTGTTTTGTGGGAAAACAAAACAGGGCAAACCAGTAATAAAAAAAAGAAGGAGGGTTTTGTTAAATGCCATATTAGGTGATTTTTGATGTTGTAAACTTAAGTAAAATTTGATAGATTTGAGTGAAATCCTTAAGTCAAAATGAAGTGTAATATCAACAAAATCAACCTGAAACTTTTGAGCAATTATATTCTATAACAACTGCCAACGTTATGGGCTATTTGTTAATTTCGATCCAGTTCTTTTGGTAAATCTTAATGTAAAAGCGAATAATATCCGGAAAGGACTATCGGGTTTCCTGCACATCGAGAACTTACTCAACACCGAATACTATGGGCAAACCATAAATGCAAACTGGGGAAGCCCTAAAATACTTCAGGACCTCCGCAGAATTGATTTTGGGATTGAGATTAGGTTCTAGCCGACTTTTTACTTTATGAGATTTATGGAAAGTGGGTACTCAAAACGCTCGCCATTCGACGATTTTACCGATGCTATAATGGTTAAAATAAGCCCTAAAAGGAAGATGGCACCCAGTAGCACGAAACCAACCAAAAAGATTACAAGAATACCTGCTATAATTGAGTAAATGGTAAGCGATAGCTGAAAGTTTAACGCTGCCTTACCCTGCCGGTCGACCTCAGGGAATTCTTCTTTTTTTAGTAACCAAACAACAAGTGGCCCAATAATATGCCCAAAAGGAATTATTAATCCCGAGAGTGCTGAAAGATGACAGAGCATGCTGAAGGTGCGCTCATCCTTACTTGTGTAAGTAATGTTTTCCATAATGAAAGTATTTATACCAAAATTACGAAAAGTTAGAACGATTTGCTGCATTTGTAATAAAAATTGCATTTAAATGTTGGATTAATAGAATTTTGACATCATGTTTAATGTGAAAAAAGTTTATTAACCTTAAAGGCTTAATTATTCTAAGTAGCCCTGTTAAAGTTGAAGTTAACTAAATGCAGAATGCCTAATTCACAAAAAAAATACCGGCCTTAAAGCCGGTATTTAGTTTATTCCATTAGCTTGCGGTACTTAATCCTATGGGGTGTATCGTCGCCAAGCCGTTTCTTTTTGTTTTCCTCATACTCTGAGTAGGTTCCTTCAAAGAAGTAAACCTGGGAGTTACCCTCAAAGGCAAGTATGTGAGTAGCAATACGGTCGAGGAACCAACGGTCGTGCGAGATTACCACGGCGCAGCCGGCAAAGTCCTCCAATCCTTCCTCAAGGGCTCGCAGTGTGTTCACATCGATATCGTTGGTAGGCTCATCGAGCAGAATTACGTTTCCCTCCTCTTTAAGGGCAAGAGCAAGGTGAAGCCTGTTCCGCTCCCCACCCGATAGCATGCCACATTTCTTTTCCTGATCGGCACCGGAAAAGTTGAAACGTGCCACGTATGCGCGGGCGTTTATTTGACGGCCGCCCAGCAAGATATTATCGGCGCCGCCCGATATCACCTCAAATACCGTTTTATCGGGGTCAATTGCTTTGTGTTGCTGGTCAACATAGGCTAGCTTTACGGTTTCGCCTACACGGAATTCGCCGCTATCGGGCTTTTCAAGCCCCATAATAAGGCGGAAGAGTGTGGTTTTACCTGCACCGTTGGGGCCAATAACACCTACTATTCCGTTTGGTGGAAGCTTAAACGAAAGGTTTTCGAAAAGCAGCTTATCGCCGAAAGCCTTGGAAACGTTGCTAGCTTCAATTACCAAATCGCCAAGTCGAGGCCCGTTGGGAATGAAAATTTCAAGCTTTTCTTCCTTCTGTTTTACGTCCTCGTTCAGGAGCTTATCGTATGCCGAGAGGCGGGCTTTTGACTTGGCATGACGGGCTTTAGGCGACATACGCACCCATTCCAGCTCGCGCTCAAGGGTTTTACGGCGTTTGCTCTCCTGCTTCTCCTCCTGTGCCAGGCGTAACGATTTTTGCTCCAGCCATGAGGAGTAGTTCCCTTTCCAGGGAATTCCTTCGCCACGGTCGAGTTCCAGGATCCAACCTGCAACGTTATCGAGGAAGTAACGGTCGTGGGTAATGGCTATAACAGTTCCTTTGTACTGCTGTAGGTGCATCTCGAGCCACTGAACCGACTCTGCGTCCAGATGGTTGGTTGGCTCATCCAGCAACAGTACATCGGGCTGCTGAAGCAGAAGCCTACAAAGGGCAACCCGGCGGCGCTCTCCCCCTGATAGCACCTTAACGGGTGTATCGCCCTCCGGGCACCGGAGAGCATCCATAGCTCTTTCAAGTTTCGAGTCCAGGTTCCAGGCATCCAGATGCTCTAACTTGTCAGTTAGTTCACCCTGTTTTTCAATGAGTTTGTTCATCTCATCGTCGCTCATAGGCTCTGCGAAGCGAGCGTTTACCGCTTCGTATTCCTTGAGCAGGTCAACTACTTCCTGAACCCCCTCCTCAACAACCTCACGGACTGTTTTATTTTCATCCAGTTGAGGTTCCTGTTCCAGGTAGCCCACTGTGTAGCCCGGTGAAAATACCACTTCCCCTTCGTACGATTTCTCAACCCCTGCAATAATCTTCATCAGGGTCGATTTACCCGAACCGTTTAAACCAATAATACCAATCTTAGCGCCGTAAAAAAACGACAGGTAGATGTTGTTCAGCACTTTCTTGTGGGGAGGGAAAGTTTTACTCACCCCCACCATGGAAAAGATAATTTTTTCGTCGGCCATTGTGTTTACATTTTCAGCTGCAAAAATAACCGCCGGCAGGCAAATACCCGTCGGCGGTAAAAAATATTTTCAGATTCTACTACTTATTGATTTTTGCAAAGTCTTTGGATAGGAAACCATCGCCTTTTGATTTGGATATGGTATGCATATCGTAGTAATAGAGTTGGTCGTCGCCGGCGCCCAGAATCATTTTCCAAACACGCCACTGCAGGCGACTGCCTTCCGGGCCAACCTTATGCAGGTAAAGCACATTTGGGTTCTTTTCCTGGATAGCCTTTTGTATATCCTCCGGGTTTACAACCTTGATGTTAAACTTGTAAACCTTCCTAATCTCAGCAAGAGGACGAACCGTTTTGTCGAGTGCGCTCTCTGTTACCCAAAGTTCCTTACTTTTTACCTGTTTCATGTTCTTATTGTAGAACTTAAAGGCATCCTTCTTGATGAGTTTAGGATTCTCATTAATGGCGGTGATATAGTTTTGCATGAAACGGATAATACCCTCAAGCTTGTAAGTGTATGTGTCCTCGGATAAATCCTTGTAGCTAAGTGGAACGGAGCAGATATCGGGCATATCGGTAATTTTTGAAACGGCAGCACCCATCGATACGCTCAGGAAATTGTAGGTAGGGGCAATCTTGTCCTTGTCGAACCGCATTTGGATTAGCACCAAGAATGACTTGTCGATATCCTTGCGCATATCGTTAAACTCCTTAGCGGTAATGAACTTGTAAGGGGTGATTTTCCATGAACGTTCAACGGCTTCACGGATTTCGATATTAAATTGCGATGTAGGATTGTTTTCGAGTACCACATAGGTTGTTGAAGCCATAAATGCCTTTACATCCTCGGGCCTAACCAGGTTACGTTGTGCCATGCCCCATAGGGTTATGGTTACCAGTCCGATAATAAGTGATAGCTTCTTCATGATCATCTATTTTTATGGTTTTTGTGTTTTTCTATTGCCATTCACAAATTTAATACACTTTTCAATATTGATAGGTTCAAATCTGAAAATTCCTTCAATAACGACTTAATATTTTTAAAATCAATAAATAAATGATTGTCCCTGATAGGTTTATAGGTAATTTAGAATCTAAAAAATGTTTTTTAGCATTTTTTCTTACCTTTGCGCATGGTGGAAACGATATAGCATGGTTTAACCTAACACAATTCCAATGACAGAAAGTAGAAATAAGATTGTCAATGCGGATGAGATTAAAAAGGCCGTAAACCTTGGCCCAATCATTGGTGATGGGTTTGCCCGTTTACTGATGTACATACTCCGATTCAATGAGCTTAACAAGAAGTACGCTAACGTGGCAAACCTTCAGGGGCTTGAATTTCTCAATGCAGCGCTTGATATCCTTGAGGTTAAGTTCGAGGTTAACCCCGAGGAGCTAAAGCGAATTCCAAAGAATGGAGCTTTTATTTCGGTTTCGAACCACCCGTTTGGTGGAATGGATGGTATTCTGCTTCTAAAAATTATGCTTGAGCAGCAACGCGATGACATTAGGCTGCTCTCAAATTTCTTGATCAAGCGTATTCCCCAGGTTGAAAAATTTGTATTTGCAGTTGACCCCTTTGAAAATGGTGGTTATCAAAAAAATTCCAATATAAGCGGGTTAAAAGCGGCTTACACACACCTATCGGAGGGTGGTGCACTTGGTCTTTTCCCTGCCGGCGAGGTGTCAACCTACTACGACAACGTAGATGAAACCGGTGTAACAGACAGACATTGGCAAAGATCAATGATTAAGTTCATCAAGAATGCACGCGTTCCGGTTGTTCCCATTTACTTTCAGGGCGAGAATAGCCGCCTGTTCCACTTGCTTGGACTAATACACCCGCTACTCCGTACTGCCAAGTTACCTTCGGAGTTACTTAACAAAAAGAACCAAACCATCAGGGTGCGTATCGGATACCCAATTAGCGTTGAGGAACAGGATAACTACTGCGATATTGAGAAATTTGGTCGGTTCCTTAGAGTTAAAACATACTCGTTGGGATCAACCATCGATGTGGATAAGTTCTTTAAGTATAAGCTAAAATCGGAACCTGAACCCGAACCTATCATTCCTCCTGTTCCACAGGAAGTGATAGAGGATGAGGTTTCAAAACTGATTGAAAATTACCTGTTGTTCCGTAGCAAAAACTATGCGGTTATTTGCGCCCCTTCAGTTGAGATGCCTAACCTGATGACTGAAATAGGTCGCCTGCGCGAAATTACCTTCCGCGATGTGGGCGAGGGTACAAATCGAAAAATTGACGTGGACGAGTTTGACCTCTACTACTGGCAGCTATTTATTTGGGATGAGGACGAGCGACGTATTGTTGGTGCATACCGTGCCGGGAAAGGGAAAGAGATAATTGAAAAGTACGGCATTGAAGGATTTTACATCCAAACGCTTTTTAAAATTGATAAAGCCTTTGCCCCAATTCTTGAGCAGTGCATTGAGCTTGGCCGTTCGTTCATTGTGCCCGATTACCAACGCAAGCCGCTACCGTTGTTCCTACTCTGGAAAGGGATTCTTTACTTCCTTATTAAAAACCCGGAGTACCGCTACCTTATTGGCCCTGTAAGTATATCGAACCGGTTCTCTGATTACTCCAAGGGTGTAATTATTAGCTTCATGAAATCGAACTACTACGACCATGACTTTGCCCGATTTATAAAATCGCGCAATAAATTCAAGGTGCCTATTAAAGATGAGGAGTTCGATATCATTTTTAACAATAGCGACGATCTTGGGAAACTCGATAAGTTCATCCAGGAGGTTGAACCATACGATTACCGCATGCCCGTGCTGCTGAAAAAGTATGTTAAGTTGAATGGCAAAATAATTGGTTTCAACGTCGATCCTAAATTTAACAACGCGCTCGATGGCCTGCTTATACTCGATCTTTTCCAGGTACCTGCTGAAACTATCACTTCGCTTTCCAAGGAGATCAACGATAAATCGATACTGGAAAGGTTTAACATTACCGACTACACCTTTGAGGATCAGGCAGAGTAAAAAAGAACAGAAAAGGCAGCAAAAGCGCTGCCTTTTTTTATGAGTAAACTTTTAAACTAATGGTTAGTGGTTTAGTCTATTAAAAAAAATCCATATGAACAGATATTTCTTAATCTTCTTAGCTTTTGCTTTTTTGGGGTGTTCCAATCGTACAGTAACCGATGATGCAAAGCTCGAACAGCGTGCCAAAGCACTTCATTCCAAGATGGTTACCATTGATACCCATACCGATACCCCTTTAAATTTTCTCCGTACCGGCTTTGACTTTACCGGCCAAAACAACACCGCAATTGGCAGCAAGGTGGATTTGGCAAAAATGGAGCAGGGTGGGTTAGATGCTGCCTTTTTTGCGGTATTCATTGGTCAACGCGAGTGCACACCTGAAATGTACGCTCAGGTTAATGCAAAAGCCAAAGAGATATTTGATGCTATTTACACTACCGTTAACAAGCACAGTAACCGTGCATCAATTGCAACTAAACCCGACGATGTGTATAGGTTAAAAAAGGAGGGTAAACGCGCCATTTACATAGGGGTTGAGAATGGTTACCCCATAGGTGATGATCTCAGCCAGGTAAAGCTATTCTACGATATGGGAGCCCGTTACATCACCCTTTGCCATACACGGAATAACCAGATATGCGACTCATCAACGGATCCTGATGGCCCACGCCACAATGGGCTAAGCCAATTTGGCCGCGAGGTAGTTGCGGAAATGAACCGCCTGGGAATGATAGTGGATGTGTCGCACATATCCGATAAGGCATTCTACGATGTACTGGAGGTTTCAAAGGCTCCCGTTATTGCCTCCCACAGCTGCTCCCGCGCCATTTGCGATAATCCCCGCAATTTAACCGACGACATGCTCCGTTCCATTGCAAGGAATGGGGGAGTGGTACAGATGTGTATCCTGAGCGAGTATGTAAAAAAGGGTGAACCCAACCCCGCTCGCGATAGCGCTTACCGTGCTCTTCGTAGGAAGTGGAATAACTTCAGGGGCTTAACCCCCGAACAGGAAAAACAGGCTACAACGGAGTGGTATGAGCTTGAGGAGAAATACCCGGCATCGTTGGCTACCGTGGCCGATGTGGTTGACCACATCGATCATATGGTTAAAGTAATGGGAATTGACCATGTGGGAATAGGCACCGATTTTGATGGCGGTGGCGGTGTTGATGGTTGTGCCGATGCCTCGCAGATGTACCGCATAACCATGGAGCTCCTCCGTAGGGGATATTCCGAAAGGGATATCCGTAAAATCTGGGGCGAAAACTTCTTACGAGTTTTCCGCGAGGTGGAAAAGAGGAAGGAGCGGGGATAAGAAAAGCACATATCGTTCGAAGAATCAGATGACATCTCACCAATTGGGAGTCAATACCTTTGTCTTCTTCACTCCCTTTGTCATGCTGAGCCCAGCCGAAGCATCTCATTTTACTTTCATTCCTTCTATTGATATTCCTCAACCAACAAGGAATAACTTAAGCATTGGCATAAAAGCCTGACCCGACAATGAGTCGAGCTTTTCAGCCTTGATTTTCTTTGGTTCTTTCTTGTATCAAGACAAGAAAGAACGGATATATCGCTCTTTGGCATGCGTTCCCGTTGCGATGCAACGATTTAGTGTTGCTCTCTGGAAAAAGTATTGCGTGCATCGCTATACGTGTGGAAGTCGTAATGGAGTTACAAATGTTTAGCCCCTACGGGGCTGGAAACGTTATTCATTGTTCGTGGAATTATTGTCATGTTGAGCACTAGCGAAACATCTCATTAGGGTCGATTAGAGATCCTTCGCTGCGTTCAGGATGACAAGAAGAGTTGATAGTTGATAGTGAAAAAAAGCATTTCACGAAACACTAAAAACCAAACACCACTCTCCATCTTCCCTGTACACTGAACACTATACACTGCACACTATTCAATATATCCTTCGCTTCGCTCAGTATGACAAAAGGAAAGCCTGTTTTATTATTTGTCGACATAGATTGGTGATATTAAACTATCAATTAAAAAGTAGCCAATAATGAGTAATATTCAGACTAAACCTGCTTAATCAGTGCCATCAGTTTTCCATTACTCCCGAACAACGAGTAACGAATCACGAATAACGAAATTGGTCGACCCTCCCGCCCACAGGCGGGATGCGCAAACCAGCATGGGAAAAATGAAAAAAGGAAGCGGTTTGCTTCCTTGTCACCAGTCGGGGTGGTGCGACTCGAACGCACGACCCTCCCGCCCACAGGCGGGATGCGCTAACCAACATGGGAAAAATAAAAAAAGGAAGCGGTTTGTTTCCTTGTCACCAGTCGGGGTGGTGCGACTCGAACGGTCGACCCTCCCGCCCACATGCGGGATGCGCTAACCAACTGATTGATTAGTTGTTAGTTGATGGTTGATAGTTGTTGGTTGAAGAGAGAGGCAAAAGACAAAGCTTAAGGGAACTGAAATACTAGAATTTGGCTAAAATGAATGAGGGAGAAGAACTCACAAAAAAAAAAGGAGGCTTGACTGCCTCCTTCTTTATCTTGGTCGGGGTGGTGCGAGTTGAAAGGTCGACCCTCCCGCCCACAGGCGGGATGCGCTAACCAGCATGGGAAAAACAAAAAAAGGAAGCGGTTTGCTTCCTTGTCACCAGTCGGGGTGGTGCGACTCGAACGCACGACCCCCTGCTCCCAAAGCAGGTGCGCTAACCAACTGCGCCACA
>JAGPEQ010000014.1:28416-31174 GCA_018056955.1 Bacteroidales bacterium
TGCGCTAACCAGCATGGGAAAAACAAAAAAAGGAAGCGGTTTGCTTCCTTGTCACCAGTCGGGGTGGTGCGACTCGAACGCACGACCCCCTGCTCCCAAAGCAGGTGCGCTAACCAACTGCGCCACACCCCGAACGTTAAACTTTCAGCGGAGAGGGGGGGATTCGAACCCCCGGTACCCCTTGCGGAGTACGACGGTTTAGCAAACCGTTGGTTTAAGCCACTCACCCACCTCTCCGGGCTTACTTAATCAGCCTTGTTTCCGCTAAAAGCAACGCAAAAGTATAAAATCTTATTTTATGTGCAAAATAATTACAAAAAAAAGAGGGATTGCTCCCTCTCTTCTATTGATTATCAGTTTACTTATAGTTATTTCTTTTTAGGCTCGTTGCCCGATTTGGCAATGTTATCGCGCATGTTGGTGTCGGCCTCAATATTCTTAATACGATAGTAGTCCATCACACCAAGGTTACCGCTACGGAATGCCTCGGCAATAGCTTTAGGAATCTCAGCTTCAGCTTCAATTACCTTTGCACGGGCTTCCTGGGCTTTGGCTTTCATTTCCTGCTCAAGGGCCACTGCCATTGCCCTGCGCTCCTCGGCCTTAGCCTGTGCAATATTTTTATCGGCGTTAGCTTGATCCATTTGCAGTACGGCTCCAATGTTACGGCCTATATCAATATCGGCAATATCAATCGAAAGGATTTCGAAAGCGGTTCCTGCATCTAACCCCTTATCGAGAACGGTTTTGGATATTTTATCGGGGTTTTCAAGCACTTCCTTGTGGCTAAGCGATGAACCTATGGCGGTAACAATACCCTCGCCAACACGGGCCAAAACGGTTTCCTCACCAGCTCCACCAACCAGCTGCTTGATGTTTGCCCTCACGGTAACACGGGCTTTGGTAATGAGCTGAATACCATCCTTTGCTACGGCTGTTACTGGGGGTGTATTAATCACTTTTGGGTTTACCGACATCTGAACAGCTTCAAATACATCGCGGCCGGCAAGGTCAATGGCAGTTGCCATTTTAAAATCGAGGGGGATATTGGCCTTTTGTGCCGATACCAAGGCATGAACAACTTTGGAAACCCGACCACCAGCCAGGAAGTGAGCCTCCATCTCGTTACGGTTAAGGGTAAGGCCTGCCTTTGTCCCCTCAATCATGGCCTGTACTATTACCCGTGGCGGAACCTTACGCCAGCGCATAAAAATAAGTTGCAGGAGCGATATCCTAACTCCCGATACCAGCGCTTGGAACCAAAGTCCAAGAGGTACAAAGTAAAAGATTATCCATAAGCCTACAACGCTCAGGGCAATAATCAGAAGTAGTGCACCAACTTCATTCATAGTTTAGAGTTATTTAGGTTTGACAATAATTTTATTAGTTTCAACATGTACTACAACAATGGGTGTGTTTGGGTTAATAAGTTCACCTATGGTTGAGGCCTCGACGGTTTTACCCTTAATGGAGGCTTTGCCCATTGGTGCAAGACGGCTGATTGTAACCCCTTCATCGCCCACCTGTATTTCGTTCTCTAGCTCTTCAACAGCTTTTGAACTGATACTTGTTTCGAGCGAAACACGTTTCCAGGTTCTTGCCCTTAATGATAAAACAAGAGTTGCAATTGATGCAATTGCTGTAAAAAGGAGCGTTAAATGTCCTGCTGTGGTTCCATGGTCGGCGTAGGCAGAGTAAACAGCGTATATAATGATTAAAAAACCTCCAATGCCAGCAACTGTAACACCGGGAATCATAAAGAATTCTACCACCAGCAAAAACAGACCTAAAATGATAAGTGCAATAATCCAGAACATAGTTTAGCTATTAGTTTGATGCAATGGTAGCGCTAAGCCCTCGGCGATGCAACTCGTTCATCATACCCTCAAGCATTTCAAATTCGCCATGCTTAATATCGCACTTGCCTTTGAAATGGGTAATAAGGGCGCATTGCTCTGCCTGATGAGGATCGTGGTTGCAAACCTCAACCAAGGTATCGATTACAAAATCAAAGGTATTAACATCGTCGTTGTGAAGGATTAAAATGTACTCAAGTTCTGCCGAAGGCAGAAGTTTTCCTTTACCTTGAACCTTTTCCTTAACTGCCATATCACGTAAACATTTATTAGGCTAATATAGCTATTTTATGGTGTAATATCAATAACAACCGCCTTGAGCATTCCGCTTGCAATCAGATTTTCCTTTACGCGGTTGGCCTCATCGATACTGTTAAAATTTCCAATGATGTAAATGTGATCGCCATTGGAATCAACCTTACGGGTTAGCTCCTTTCCCTGCGAGAGGTTTCGAACAGTATTGATTTCCGAGTCGGTTAAAGGGGTTTTGTATCGTCCTACTTCTACTATGTACAAGCGGCTGTCAGTCTTTGACTGTTGAACCTGCTGTACTGCGTCCTCAAGTTGCTGAGCGCGTTGGGTTGTAATACGTGTCCCGTTGAGCCAGGCCACGATAAAAGCATCTTTGAAACCCTTTTGCTTAACTGTAACAAGCGCCTTTTCCGCATCGGAGTAGCGGGTAAGGTTACCTATGTAGTAGCGAATGATGTTTCCGGTTTTATATCCGTAAACAGGAACCATACCCTTAAAGAATGAAGGTTTTTGTGGGGCGCTGAAAGCGCCAATCTGAATACGATAGATTACCCCACTGGGAAGTGGTTCATCAATGGGTATTGGCTTTTCGTCGGAATAGTAGGGTTTATCGGTAACGCCAAAGTCAGCGGGTATTTCGTCAATTATGG
>JAGPEQ010000014.1:31274-42338 GCA_018056955.1 Bacteroidales bacterium
AAAGCGCCAATCTGAATACGATAGATTACCCCACTGGGAAGTGGTTCATCAATGGGTATTGGCTTTTCGTCGGAATAGTAGGGTTTATCGGTAACGCCAAAGTCAGCGGGTATTTCGTCAATTATGGCAATGGTTGGTGTGGCCTGCTTAATGGCCGGTTCACTTTTTAGCTTAGGCATGTCTACTTCAACCTCTTCCACGGTCTTGGTAGGTTTTTGTTCCTCCTGAGCTAGGTTTAGGCTTGATTGGCCAAAAATATTTCTTTCAAGCTTAATGACATTGCTTAGCAGCTGTTGTTCCATAAGGCGTAATCGCCAAATTTTTGCAAAGGCAAGGTCAAACTGCATTAACCCTAAGTCCCTTAAAAGTGAAGCCTCAAAAACGCTTTCAACCTGGCCGGTTGAATCGAGGTTGTTAAGAATGGCCATTGCGGCCCTAAAGTTGTTTTGGGCATCGGTGGTTAGCTTTCGAACTTCGGTATCGCGGTTACCACTTTTTACACGGGCTACTTCAATGCAATCGGAGTAAATTTGATATTTTTTATCCCAATACTTTTTAAAATGGTCGGAGTATTGTTTCATGGCTGCAACCAGCTGATTATATTCAGCTGTGCAAGCATTATTGTTGTCATTAGCTGAGAGGCATCTATTGTAGGCATCCCTCCTCTCAAGGGCAAAATTTCTGAAACGGATAAGCTGTGGTGTTAACTTTTCGGCGTCGGCAAGTCTATTGATTTCGTCGGTGCGGAAAACGGTTGAGGCAAACTGTGCCTGATAGATAAAATCGGGGTTATCGGCAACAAACGAGGTGTTGCTTTCGTCCTTTGGTTTGCGTTTACCGGTAAGGTATTCCTGCTCAATTTGGCTGGCACGGGCAAAAAGCAAATCGGCCTCCTTTTGGGCAGCAAGCATATCATCCTCAACCTTGGTTACCTGCTTTTCGAGCCTAACCCGTTGCTCGGCTGTAGTTACATAATCGAAACGGCCTCGCAAGTCCTCTAGCTTAATTTTAAGCGAATCGGCAAGTTTTTGTGCAGCAAAGCCTTTGGCTAAAACACGACTATACTCAGGGTCGTTTTCTACGGAGTTGAACTTTGCTGGTTTTTTATTCTCAACGGCTTCAGCCTTAGGTTTATCGGTTTCTACTTTTGAACTGGGTACTTTAGGTGAGGCACTAGGTTTTGACTCAACAGGATTAAGCCTTGCTATGGAGAGCAATTCCTTGTAGCTGTTTGGAGTGCGTCGGGTAGGGTTGATGTCGTTTCGGATAAGGAAAACATTTAATGTATCGGGCATGCTTAGTCGGTTCGAGGTAAAGCATGCAAGTGTGTCGTTGTTACTAGTTAGGAATAAAAAATCATCGTACGTTGAATTTACCGGAAAGCCTAAATTCTCAGGGGTACTCCACTGCTTTTTATCGGCGTTATAAACCGATTTGTAAATATCGTAGCCACCCATTCCGTAATGTCCCTTCGATGCAAAGTAAAGGGTAACGCCATCGGGCATAATAAATGGGTACTCCTCATTTAACGAGGAATTAATAATATCGCCTAAATTCTCGGGCTTGCTCCACTTCCCGTTATCAAGTAGCTGAATGCGGAAAATATCGGTACCCCACGATGTGGACTTGCCATAGCTGGAGTAGTAAAGGTAATCGCCGGGTTTAATATTCTTGGGGTAAAACATTACAGAGGTGTAACCCATTTGCTTGTCGGTGACTGTGCGAAGGTTTTCGGGGACTGGAGTAAAAGAACCTTCGGGCAATAGCGATGAGTAGTAGTTCAGAAAGTTACTGGGGCTAGCCTGTTTTCGGTCGAAAACAGTAGGGCTATAAACGTAACGGGTGAGGAAGGAGCCGTTCTCACATGCAGTTACAAGTTTTTCAACTTCATCGAGTTTAATGTCGGGTGATCCTCCGCTTACAACAAATCGGCGGTAGTAGTCAATGGCTTCGTTAAACTGGTACGACTGTCGTAAGGCCTCGGCAAGATAAAAGTAAACCATTGTATTGAGATCGGAAGTTGATGCATCCTTCAGGTATTTCAGCGCCATCTCTACATCTCTTGTCCCGTAAAGGTAACATACACCCAATGCATACTTTATTTCAGGATCGCGGGGGAATTGGACAAGTAGTTCCTTGTATTTAGGGATTGCCTTAGTGTAGCTTTTTGCATTTAGTAATGAGTCAGCCATAGCTCTCTGCATGCCTCCACTTTTTGCTCCGATGCTATCTACCTGACACCACGATGAAACTGATGAAAAGAAAAATGGGAGTAAGGCTATTATTTTCAACCACTTCATATCTTCAATGCGTTGGAATATTTTAAGACATTCAAAAATAGTGTATTAAAGCCAAATTGAAAAATATTAATTTTTAAAGTAGGGTATTTTTAAAATGGGTTGTAACAAAAAATATAGTAATTTAACATAAAACTCCTTGCCATGAAAGTAAATCAAAGCATAGCCATAAGCGAGAACGGGTTTATATTCAACCCAATTACAGGAGACACATTCACACTTAACGATTCCGGCTTTCAAATTTTAACAATGCTAAAATCCGGAAAATCGCAAGATGAAATTAAGGATAAGTTGCTTTCAGAGTATGAAGTTGACGAGTTAGTCCTGGAAAGGTATTTACAGGATTTTATTAGCGATTTAAAGCGGAATAATTTACTACTTGAGGAGTAGGACCATGGAGCGTAAAAAAATAACAATAGCCATTACCGGCCTCAATAATATTGATAGCCCGGGGCCTGGTATGCCAGTAATTAGAGGCATAAAAGAGTCGACTGACTTTGATACCAGAATAGTTGGTTTGGCTTACGATCACCTAGAACCCGGAATCTACATGAAGGAATGGGTGGATAAAACCTACATGATTCCTTACCCCTCAAAAGGTAAAGAGGCATTATTTGAAAGAATCAAGGAAATCAATGCTAAAGAAAACATCGATCTGATTATTCCCAATTTCGATGCTGAACTTTTCTCGTTTATAAAGCTTGAAAAACAAATTAACCAGCTTGGTATTAAAACATTTCTTCCTACCCTGGAGCAGTTTGAGGAGCGGCATAAATCAAGCTTGCCAGAGTACGGTAAAAAGTATGGCGTAAATGTTCCAAAAAGCGAAGAGGCGTACAGTATGAATGACCTTGCAAATGTTTTACGTTCATATACATACCCAGTCATGGTAAAGGGAAAATACTATGATGCCTACAAGGCATACTCTCAGGAACAGGCTCAAGCCTATTTTTTGAAAGTGTCAGCTAAGTGGGGGTATCCTGTAATTGTGCAGGAATTTGTTGAAGGAACCGAAGTGAACGTAATTGCCCTTGGCGATGGGAATGGGCAGGTGATTTCAGCGGTTGCCATGCGTAAGCAGTATATTACAGACAAAGGCAAAGCCTGGGGAGGGGTAACCATCGCGGACGATTCAATGCTTGAGCTAACTCATAAAATCATTTCACAAACAAAGTGGAGGGGTGGCATGGAGCTGGAGCTTATTCGCACAGCCGATAACAAGCTATATATCCTTGAAATAAATCCTCGAATTCCGGCTTGGGTTTACCTTGCTGTTGGTGCCGGACAAAATTTACCCGAAGCATTAGTAAAGCTTGCCATGGGAATAGATGTTAAGCCCTACACGTCTTACGAAATTGGGAAAATGTTTATCCGTTACTCATGGGATATGATAGTAGATATTGACATGTTTTCAAAGCTGGTAACCAGTGGAGAATTGTAGAATACTAAAAGGTTAAACTAATGGAAAAGAAAAATTTTGAACGTCCAACCATCACAAAGCTAACGCCCGGAATGCCCTCAAAGCATGGCGTAGGCATTGCAGTAGCACCTGTGCAATTTATTGATGGTATAAAAGTTGACGAACTAATTGAAAAGTATGGCTCCCCACTTTATATCTTTTCGGAATCGGTAATTCGCAAAAATGTTAATGATTTAAAACGCGCATTTAGCGTGCGTTACCCAAAAGTGCAAATTGCATGGAGCTATAAAACTAACTACCTGGATGCCATTTGCAGGGTTTTTCATCAGGAAGGATCATGGGCCGAAGTGGTTTCGGGATTTGAATACGAAAAGGCTCGACTCAATGGCATTCCCGGTGAACATATTATTTTTAACGGCCCAGGAAAAACAGAGGCCGAACTTTTAAGGGCAGCTAAGGAGGGTGCTTACATTCACATTGATCATTTCGATGAGCTTTTCCTTCTTGCCAAGGTATGTCAAGCCAATAGTGTTAATGCCCGGGTTGCTATTAGGGTCAACATGGATGTAGGTATTTATCCCAAATGGGATAGGTTTGGGTTTAACTATGAAAATGGCGAGGCTTGGGACGCAATTAACAGAATAATGGCAAATCCCCAGCTTAAGTTAATGGGTTTGCACACCCATATCGGAACATATATAATGACAACCGATGCATACCGCATTGCTGCTGCAAAGCTGTCGGAACTAGCGGCCAGTATTGCGCAAAAGTTTAACCATTACATAGCATATATCGATATGGGTGGTGGTTTTGCATCGCGTAACACCCTGCGAGGTGCATACCTTTCTGGTGAAGATACAACCCCCTCGTTCGATGAGTATGCTGATGCCATAACCTCAGCAATTATCAACTCACAAATTAAACCCGATAAATTACCCACTGTAATTCTTGAAACAGGGAGAGCATTGATTGACGATGCAGGAAGTATAGCAGGTACAGTTTTAGCAAATAAACGGCTTACCGATGGACGCAGGGCCTTAATTGTAGATGTTGGTGTTAACTTACTTTTTACATCGTTTTGGTACGACCACAAGATAAATCCCACACAGTCTCATTCGGGCTTAGTTGAGGAAACCGTAATATATGGCCCTCTCTGTATGAATATTGATGTATTGCGCCCATCAATTATGTTTCCTCCCTTGAAAACAGGTGAGCACTTTTTGATATCCCGAACGGGTGCCTACAATAACACCCAGTGGTTACAGTTTATTACCACCAGGCCTAACGTTATACTAATTGATACAAACCGAAAAACACATATTATCCGTAAAGCTGAGAGCATTGATAGCATTGTTTCAAATGAGAATATTCCAGATCACCTAAAGTAAACCATCAGCATACTTGTTTATGAGAGCAATAAACGGATTAAATACAATCATTAAGGGACTAATCAGGAGTTACTCGCAAATCTTTTTTTCAAGCGAATACTCTTTAGCCATTCTTTTGTTACTCATAACGTTTATCGATTTTTCGATTGGTATTGCTGGGTTGGTTTCAGCATTAGTAGCCACACTTACATCTTATCTGATAAAACTAGATAGGGAAACAACCGCTAAGGGCTTATATGGTTTTAATGCTTTACTGGTTGGATTTGGGTTAGGATTTTACTATGATATTAGCATTACACTTCTGCTTTTGGCTGCCATTGCCGGATTTTTTACATTACTTGTTAATATTACACTACAGGGAGTTTTAGGAAAGTACTACTTACCTTACCTATCGCTTCCATTTGTGTTAAGCATGTGGCTAGTGCTAAGTGCTACTTGGCAGCTGACATCAACCGAAATAAATCAGAGTAGTGTCTACCTACTCAATAGAATTTTTGATGTTGGCGGTTTTAATTTTATTGCCATTCACGACTGGTGGCTTAACCATGTAAAATCCAATTTCATTAATGGTTATTTTATATCGTTGGGCTCTATATTCTTTCAGTTTAATGTGCTAGCCGGGGTTTTGGTAGCATTGACATTGATGGCATACTCACGAATTGCATTTTCGTTATCGGTTATTGGGTACAGCGTGGCTTATATTGCCTATTTAACTTTTGGTCTAGATTTGACTACGTTGGGGTATAGCTATATTGGGTTTAACTTTATTCTTAGCGCAATTGCCATTGGGGGGTATTACTATATACCCTCAACGGCTTCGTACTGGTGGGCTGTGGCCATTACACCTGTAATTGCAATGGTAACTATTGGGCTAGCAATTATTTTTAAAACGCTTGGCTTGCCAATCCTTTCGCTACCCTTTAATATTGTTGTACTTATGTTTATTTACTCCATGCGTTTTAGGATTTCGGTTTCTGGGTTAAGGGAAGTGATGGTGCAGGAAGGGAAACCCGAACTAAATCTTTACTCCTATCAATCGTTTGCTAAACGTTTTCCCAATTATGGGTGGATTAGGATTAGGTTACCTTTTTACGGAGTTTGGACCGTAAATCAAGGTCATCATGGCAATTATACTCACAAAGGGGAGTGGGCGCATGCATGGGATTTCATTGTTTTAGACTCCGATGGTAAACAGTTTAAAAGTGATGGTCATTTACAAACCGATTATTATTGTTACGGGAAAAATGTAATTGCTCCTGCCGATGGCGAAGTGGTTGAGGTTGACGACGGTGTTGATGATAATCCTGTAGGTGAAATAAATATTAATAAGAATTGGGGAAATACCGTAATAATTAGGCATGCAGCTGGTTTGTATTCCAAGCTTTCGCACCTCAGAAAGGGTTCAATTACCGTTAAGGTTGGCGATAAAGTAAAGTTTGGAACAAAAGTAGGTGAGGTTGGCAATTCAGGGCGTTCAGCTTACCCCCACCTCCATTTTCAGATTCAGGCAACCGAGTACATTGGCTCCAAAACCATTAAATACCCGTTATCATCATACATTGTTAATGATACTGAACTCAAAACATTCGATTATCCCGCTACTGACCAAAATGTTTGCAATATTGAATCTGATCCATTGCTTAATTCTATGCTAAACTTTAAACCTGGCAAGTTGATTAGCTGGGAAGTTCAACATGAAAATATTACTGAAAATATAACGTGGGAAGTGGGTATTACCTATTTAAATAAGCTATTTATAAAGTGCAATAAAACAAATTCTAAAGCATTCTTTGAGCTTGATGATGTGTATTTCTACTTTACCCATTTTGAGGGAAGTAAAAAATCACTATTATACAAATTTTACCTTGCTGCATATAGGATACCCTTAACCTATTTTGAAGGGATAAAGGTATCTGATTCAATACCCGTAAATAAATGGTTTGGTGGAATAGCTCTTTACCTCCATGATTTTATTGCGCCATTCATTCAATTATTGCAAGCTGAATACAGGGTAAAGGTTAAAAGAATTGGAAGCGAATTTGACATCGAAGGTTTTAGGTTCGAAACAACCGTTGAGGGCAGATTTCTAAATAGAACAGTTCTAACAGAAAGATTTGATTTAGAAATTCGTGCAAACGGTAAAGTAGAAATTATTCAGGAACAAAATAATACCCTTGCGAAATGCGAACTATAATTGTTATAGTTTCAGTTTTGGTGTTAACCTACAGGCTAGGTGCACAAACCGATATTGCATCGCTTGATAGGTTAAACTATCAATATTTCCTTGGTAAGGATTATAAGAATTTAAAAAGGACTGCCAAAGAAATTTTAAATCAGGGGAATGATTACTACTACCTAAGGATGAGGTTAGGTATTTTGGCCTATGAAAATCAAAGGTATGCTTATGCGTATCGAAATTTTACTCGCGCTAAACAGCAAAATCCTTTCGATACTGTAACAAACGAATATTTGTACTATTGCTACCTTCTGGCAGGCAGGCAGGCTGATGCACTTCAATTTCTCCGCACCCTTTCCGAGAACGATAAAAATAGTCATTTAAAATCCTTACCCATGGCTAAGGCTCCTGAACTAATATTAAGCTATTCATATACAGGATACGATGTCAAAAAATATCACACCAACCCCTTAAACTTTGAGGCCATTGAAAATCTGGCTGTATTAAATGCAGGATTAGCTTTCAATTTTTCAGAAAGGGCTAACGGTTTTTTCCAGTACTCTAATACCAGTAAAGTAGCTACTTTTTACTCACCCTCCGATCCCTCAGGCAATTACGATACATACAAACAAAATCAATTTTATTTTAGTTACAAAAGCCAAATTACTCAAGGTTTTGAGTTTTCAGGGTATACCCACTGGGTATTTTTTACCGATGTATCGAACGTTTCTACTTTTGGGCGCAGGAGTTCTTCCATAAATTTATCAACCGAATCGTTATTTGGATTAAACTTTACATTAATAGGTTGGTATCTGAGAGGGGTTATTAATTTCAACTACAGCAACTTTGCAAATTCAAATCAGTTTGCTACGGAGGCTTACATCACCTATTTGCCTTTTTCAAATTTAAACCTGTATTCAACGGTTAGTGGTTTTTACCAATTGGATAAAAACTGGGGAGGTACTTATCAGTCGAATTTTGATGTTGGTTTCAAAGTATTTAAATATTTATGGGTTGAATCCGGGATGATGATTGGCAATTCTTTCTTGTATTCACGTAATTTAGGCAGGGAACTGAACAACTCATTTATCATTCCTTCTAAAAGTTTTTATGGTAGTTTAGTTATCCCTGCTAAAAAGTTTTTTTTAAGGGTTGGGGGTCATTACTCTGAGATAAACAACTATTCCTGGGATTTGGTGAATTATACTAAAACATCAAAGCTAGTACTTAATGCATTTGGAGTAAATGCTACATTAACCATTAAATTTCAATAGCTATGAAGGTCAAAAATCTAATCTTACTGGTGCTGACAACTATGTCGGTAAACTTAGCGGCTCAAGATTTTGCTAAACTATCAGTAGCATTCACTGAAAGCTATGCTAAGGAAAAGGAAGGCAAGTATGCCGATGCTGCAAAACCCCTAAAGGCCATGTACGATGAAAAATCGTATGAGGTTAATTTAAGGTTGGGATGGTTAACATACCTGCAAGGTCAATTTAGCGAATCGGTAGGCTACTACTCAAAAGCTATAGAGCTTATGCCCTATGCCATTGAACCCCGGTTGGGAATTGTACTCCCCGCATCAGCAATGGGTAATTGGGGTTCAGTAGTTGAGCAGTATAACAAGATACTTTCCATTGACCCTAATAATACTCTTGTGTTGTATCGTATGGGTATGATAAGCTATGAGAATAAGGATTTTAAAAAGGCTTACACTTACTTTGAAAAGGTAGTAAATCTTTACCCCTTTGACTATTACAGCGTACTAATGCTGGGTTGGACTAATTACCAGTTAGGGAAAACAAAGGAAGCCAAGATACTTTTCCAAAAGGCCTTACTTTACGACCCTACAAGCGCAAGCGCTAAGGAGGGATTAAGCTTACTGAAATAGTATCAATTGTTTTGGCGATTTAACGTTTCATAGCCCGGTCCATTTCGCGCCGGGCATCTTTATGTTTAAGGTCTTCGCGCTTGTCATGTAACTGTTTACCGCGTGCAAGGGCAATGTCAACCTTTGCAAGCCCACGCTGGTTGATGAATAGCTTTAGGGCAATGATGGTTAACCCTTTCTCTTCCGAACGTCGTTTCAGCTTAATAAGTTCCTTTCGGGTGAGCAGTAGTTTACGCTCCTGCTTGGGGTCGTGGTTATTGTATGTACCCCAGGCATACTCAGCTATGTGGAGCCCTTTAATCCAAAGCTCTTCGCCTATAAAGTGGCAGTAAGAGTCCACAAAGCTGGCTTTACCCATTCTTATCGATTTTATTTCGGTCCCTTTCAGCACTATTCCTGCGGTGAAGGTTTCAATAATCTCATACTGAAACGTGGCCTTTTTGTTTTTTATAACTATGTTATTCTTGTTTTCCATGTGTTTCAGGGGTTTTAAGTGGTTTACGGGTAATTCCTACTAGCCGGTAAACGTAAAGCATCAGCAGAATAGCAATAATTGCAATTAGCATATAGTTTTTTGCGATTAGTAGTGGCTGGCTAAAGAAGTTGGTTGCAATAAGTATGGCTGCTGTACCCGAAACAAATAGTAATAAACCAAACCATACCAAACGGTTTAGCTCATTCAGCTTGTTTGTCGGATTAGGGTGGCGTAACTTTACCATTGCTCACAACCTTTAGGTCTGCAAATTTAGCTATTTTTACCTGCTTAACTACTGTTGTGTAGATGTTGGATAGTAAATATGATTTAGTTGCCATAGTTGGCCCAACGGCAAGTGGTAAAACCCAACTCGCTGCTCACCTGGCCGCCCGGGTAAATGGCGAAATAATTAGCGCCGATTCCCGACAGGTTTATAGGGGTATGACCATTGGAACCGGAAAGGATTTGGACGATTATGTTGTTGAAGGGAGGTTAATCCCTTACCATCTTATTGATATTGTTGATGCGGGCTATAAGTTTAACGTTTTTGAGTATCAACAGCATTTTATTGATGCATACAACGATATAAAAAAACGCAACCGCCTACCAATACTTTGTGGTGGGAGTGGTCTCTATATCGATGCGGTGCTGCGAGGGTATAAGCTATTGCCAGTTCCTGAAAATCCTGAACTCCGACGAGAGCTGGAAGCTAAGACAGATGAAGAGCTGGCTACCATTCTTGCATCGTACAAAAAATTGCATAATACCACCGATTTGGATACCCGTAAAAGGACAATCAGGGCGATTGAGATAGAGGAGTACTACCAACGTCAACCTGTTGATCCTAAGCCATTCCCGCAAATTAGGAGCATAATTTTTGGTGTGAAACACCAGCGTGCTGCCGAGATGAAACGTATCAGGGAGCGTCTTGCTCAGCGCTTAAATGCTGGCATGATTGATGAGGTGAAGGCGCTCTTGAATGCAGGTCTCACTCCCGACGATCTTATTTACTATGGGCTTGAATACAAGTATATTACCGAATATCTGATTGGAAAACATTCCTACGACGAAATGTTTGAAAAGCTTTACATAGCCATACGGCAATTTGCTAAAAGGCAAATGACCTGGTTCCGGGGGATGGAACGTAAGGGGTTTACCATTAACTGGATAGCTGGTGAGTTGACCCTTGAGGAAAAAATATCGTTAGTTCTTAATAAAATCAAAGAATAGCCTTACGCTCTTTTCTTTTGAATATCAGTAAATCGTTGTCGGAATAAACCCTGGTAAAGTATAGGGGAGTAAACAGAAAAATAATTGGAGAGAAGTGCGTTGCAAGGAAAGGGATTTCCTCTCCTGCTATACCAAGAGTAAATGTAGGTTTTTGAAGTTGTGCAACATTCCTTAAGGCCTGATTAAA
>JAGPEQ010000003.1:0-13967 GCA_018056955.1 Bacteroidales bacterium
AAGATATTGATTAGTATATATACAGTTCTTCCCTCGCTCAAAATCTGCGATTTTTTTAATCCATAAGTGGCGGACTCTGCCCACATACTTTACAATCGGTAAGTTTTCCGTTTAGGGTATATGTAAACTATCTCGAGCAGAATTTTATTTCCTACTGTCAGAAGCTAAAAATTATTTACAATAAAGTTTTGCTAAACTGAACTTTGCTGAGTAATTACATTATTTCACAATGCCTCAAGGTATAATGAAGTGCTAAATAAAATCAGCATTAATGCAATATTGCACTCTAAGGCTTTTACTTGCAGAAAGATTTAACGAATTATCTTTATTACCAATCGAAATTTTAGTAATAATTTGATTTAACTAATTAAAAACTATTAACTTTTTAATAATTATATTTCCATGTCCAATGCACTAGTGTAAACAGAGAGAAATAAAAAAGATAGGAAAATCCCAGAAAGTAGACTTTTCCCTTATATACGAATGTAATAAAACACCTATGAGGGATGGTTGTTAAAATAGTTAATAAAAACTAACTATTAAAGCATACCCTACGCCTATTGCAAACCCAATTGCAAAAAGACCAACAAAAAAAAATACGATATTAATAATAATATCAATAAACTTAATCCCAAATATCTTTAATGGTATCTTCATAATATAAAGCATATAAGAGGTTCTCCTTTTAAAAAAAGGAGAACCATAATGTTTTTTACTCTGTTGCCTTTTCAACTAAACCATAAATAACACCCGCAGCAAATCCAATCGCAAACAGTCCAGTATATACGCCCCCAATTGCTATGAGAACACCAATTGGATTTCCTCCATTGATTTCTAAAGATTCTTCCATAGAAATCTCTGACATGCCAATATTATTCAAATTTTCCATTGTTTTTAAGAATTTTGTACAACTTGATAACCATATTCAAAACCTGCATAAATAGCATAACCAGCAACAACTACTACACCTACACAAGCGGCAACACCAATTGCATTGCTAATTAAACCACCTGCTAATGTATATAAAAAGCCACCATTTTCATCTTGTTGTTCCGTAGCATTAATTTCAACTACTCCAAACTTTTCAAGTTCCATAGCAAAAATATTTTTTATTGTTTAAAAAATCAAACCCTCTTTCTTTATCCTGCCGAGGTTAGCAGAGTAACGTTACAGTTACAAAATTAGGAGTGTTCCGTACGGAAAACAAGAACGGAAGTGAAACACCTCCATTTTTTTTCAACTAATTCTTTTCGGCTAAGGGGTTTCATGGTACAACCCACCAAAATATCGAAAGGGTACTCGTAATAAAAGGTTGTGCTTGTTTTGGAGTATGCAATTGGCGCACCATTCGATTTTAACTCATCAATAATTTCGTAAAGCCTTGTTCGACTTATTCCTAGTAGTGTTGTAAACTCATATGTGCCCATGCTCGTCGAAGTTACGCTACTCTAAACTTCGCCGAGCGAGGGTTCGTTCCTTTTTATTTTTTTACAGCAGTGACTTAACGTGGCATTTTCAGTTTTTATTTTATCGATTTACGCTCTTATATGATAAATATGAAACCAATACGCCTAATGATAATGCCAATAAAGACCACGATAACTCGTTAATATCAAAATTCCGTCTTAACAGAATACTAATGACTATGCCAATTGCAACAAAAACTACAGAGGAGAGGGCTCTCTTTGCGTTAAACAGTGACACGCCTAAGTAAATTAACATAGTAATGAAGAAAAATATTACGGAGTAAAAATTTCTTTCGTAAAAATATATTTGCCAAAATATTATTGCTACTATTAGCAGGCATATGATGATAATTTGAAGTGATTTATTTTTCATTTACAATGTGGGTTTTGGTTTATAAAATCAGATAATTCTTCAAAAATAATGAAGAATTATCTGAAATGAAAAAAATTACATAATTGAACTTCGACCGCTTATCGTTTCTAAATATGCACCTCCATATCTGGTTAGATCTTCATTTGGTACATTGTTATCTATTGAAGATAATATATAACCAAGCCAGTATGATAACCATGTCCCACCATTAATGTTTAACATATCTGTAGCATTAAGTGGTTCCAAATACTGCATTTCTCTTGCTTTAATTTTTTGCAATGTGGGGTTCTTTTGTGTGTTCATACCTATTTATTTTTTATTTTGTTTAGCATCATTCCATCCTTCCCAAAAATCTGCAGGTGCGTTCCTGTCTAGAAGTTCGCTTACAATAACTCCTGCTAATAACCACAACAAAGGGTTACCCCCTTCAATCTCAACAATTTCTTTGGCATTTAATTGTTGTACGCCAAATTTGTTCAAAGATAGTTGTTCCATTTTAATTTAGTTTTAAAAGGTTAGTAATTTTGCCATCCAAATTTGGTTGTGTTTTTGTAACGTTACAGTTGCAAAGTTAGGTGCGTTCCGTCCGGAAAACAGGAACGGAAGTGAAGCGCCCCCATTTTTTTCAACTAATTCTTTTCGGCTAAGGGGTTTCATGGTGCATTTCAACGATATATCAAAAGAGTACTCATAGAAAAAAGTTTCACGTGACTTAGAGTACACAATTGGAGCTCCTCGCGATTTTAACTCATCAATAACTTCGTAAAGCCTTGTTCGACTTATTCCTAGTTTTGCAGCAAACTCATCAGGAGTGCCGGTTCGCTGTTCCTTAATTAAGCAGTGCATTTTTTCGATACGCACTAAGTACTCAAAAAATTTCATAACTTTTTTAATTTTCAATTATATGTTTTTCAACTGTTTGATGTTGCCACATGCGGCAAAACTGCCCATTACTATGTATTAGTTCCTTAAATACTCCTTGCTCTACGACCTTGCCATTGTCAAGAACTATAATATTATCGGCCATAGCAATGGTTGATAGCCTATGGGCAATAACAATTACGGTTTTCCCTTTTTGCCTCATCAACTCAACGGTATGCTGCACAAAACTTTCGGCAATGGAGTCCAGCGATGAGGTTGCTTCGTCGAGTATTAGTATCTCAGGATTTTTATATAGTGCACGGGCAATGGCAATGCGCTGCTTTTGCCCGCCCGACAATGATGTACCGTGCTCGCCAATGTAGGTATTAAACCTATTGGGTAGGCTCTCTATAAACTCAATCATACCTAGCTGGGTGCAAATCTCAATAATCCTCTGAATGTTTGGGTTAAACTCCCCCACTGCAATATTCTCAACTATTGTTCCTGCAAATAAGTCGATATTTTGCGGTACAGCCACCACTGCATCGCGTAACGATTCGTTGGTAAAGTACCGTAAATCAAACTTTCCTATGTAAATATTTCCGCTTTGTAATGGATATATATTCTGCAACAGCGATGTTAGGGTAGTTTTCCCTGAACCACTCTCGCCAACTACAGCGGTAACTTTTCCCTTTGGTATATGCAGGTTTAACGCCTTAAAAACCTCCACCCTTGTTCCGTAGCGGAAATCAACATTTTTAAAGGTAATATCGCCAACGTGCTCAGCGGTGAATTCTATTTTGTTTTTTTCATCCTCCACTTCTAAGTCAAAAATTTCGAACAACCTATCCGATGCAATTTTAGCATCTTGGTAAGTTTTATTAAAACCAATAATACTGGTTACTGGAGAAGTAAGATAGCCTATTAAGGAGTAAAATGAAAGAAGTTCGCCAGGGGTAATTGTGCTTTCTAGAACAAAACCAGCACCAACCCAAAGCAGAACAATGGTAATTACCTGTGATATTAAACCTGAAACATTGTTGGAATATATTGAGTTAATTCCGGATTTATATAATGGTTTTAGCAAATTAACAAATCGCATTTCGGTTTTTAAGTTGGAGTAACCTTCAAGCCCAAACCTCTTTATAGTTGATATAGAATTTAGGGATTCAACCAAGTGCGATTCTAACTCTGCTGAATTTTCCATAATGCTCCTTTGTACCTTACGGTTTAGCCTATTAATTATCATATAGGTAATGATATATAGCGGCATTACCAAAAGCATAATTACAGCCAACTTCCAGTAAAATGTGAACATCAGCATAAACGATGCAATTAGAATTAAAACGTTTACAATTAGATTAACGGTTACCTCGTTCACAAATAACCGAATTTTCACTGCATCATTAATTCTTGATATTATTTCGCCAACTCTCATTGTGTCGAAAAAGGACTGAGGCAGCCTTAGCAAATGCTGGTAGTATCCCAGAATTAGCGTAGCATCTATCCTCTGCCCAATTTTTAAAACAAAAACCGACTGGAATATGTTTAGCAAGAACCTTACCCCAATTATTATTAGCATTGCAATCCCTAAAAGATTCAGTAAATTTGCATTGTTACTTGGAATAGCATAATCAACTATTTTCCCCACATAAATTGAAGTTGATAAGCCCAAAACCGCATATAGAACTGCTCCAATAATTGCTTGGGTTAATACGCCCTTGTAAGGCTTTATAAGATTCCAGAATCTAAAAGATGATGAAACTTTTTCGGATTTGGGTTTAAATGTTTCACCTGGCACAAGAAGGATTAATACACCTGTCCATGACTTTTTGAATTCTTCGTGCGGTATTTTATGGAACCTACCATCGCCGGGATCCATTACTTCAATGTATTTTTTGGTTGTTTTAGTTATTACAACAAAATGTTGTAGAACTTCTTTAACAACCACATGTGCGATTGAAGGTTTTGGTATCTTGAAAAGGCTATCGAAATCGCCTCTAACGCCTTTTGCATGGAAACCCATTTTTTGAGCCGCCTCTATCATTCCTAAAACATTGGTGCCTTTTCTATCGGTACCAGCGAACTGACGAATTTTTGCTATAGGTAAATTCAACTTATAATGCGCTGCAACTGAAGCCAAACAGGCTGCACCACAATCAGTAATATCTCTTTGTTTTACTCTCATTTCCGCTATTTCATTTCAGTGTATGGATTAAACCATCTATCAACTTTATCAAAAAGTAAATCATATACACTACGCTCTGTTACTATTATTCTTGATGATATTGTCATACCCTTTTTTATGTATCCTTTAAAACCGTTTTGAAGTGTTAAATAGTTTTTTGATAATTTGCACTTAACAATAAAGTACATATTATTCTGCCCATCACTTACTATATCATCAGAAACCTCCTTTATGGTTGCAGGCAGCAAACCCCATTGGTTATAATTGAAAGCATCCACCTGTATTTTCACATCCTGATTAACCCGTATAAAACCGATGTCGCTGGGTTGCACATAGCAAACTGCAATTAACTCGCAATCGGGCGACAACTCTGCAATTATTTGATTGGCATAAATAATACTACCTACTTGCAACTCATTACATTGTTGAATAGTTCCGCTCAAAGTCGCCGTAATAAAATGCTTGCTAAGTTCATTATATGCTGTTTCTATTTCGGATTCAATCTTTGGAATTTGGTTGGTAATCTCGGCTAGGCTTGCTTGCCAGCTGGCTAACTGCTGGCTTATAAATTGATTTCGAAGTAAAATCTCATTGTCCAAGTTGTACTTACTTGTTTCATAATCGACCTCGGCAATTATTTTTTGCTTGTATAAAAGGGTGTTTCGGCTATGTTCTTTTTTCAACTTTTCAATCCGATTACTTTGTGTTGATATTTGACGCTGAAAACTACTTACCTCAAGCATATATTTGGAAGTTACCAAACTCTTTGGATTGAACTTTTGTAGTAAAAAATTATGCTCAATAAGTAAACCCAAATCGTTCTGATATGATTTTAACTCACCAAGATTAAACTCTAAAGTTTTAATTTTAGAACTAATGGGTATGGTGTCTATTACTAGGATTGTATCGCCTGCACTTACCCTTAAATTATTTTTTAGTTTAGTGTAAATGACCTTACCCCCATATGGTAAGACAATATTCTGCTTTTCAATGCTTGGCTTAATCAATCCTGATGTTCGAATAGTAACGTCTACCAAAATAAATGGCATAGATGCTAGAGTTCCTATTATTATCATTATGATTAACCAATAGATTTTTTTGCTTCTTTTCGAGATGGAATGTAAATAACCCTCTACAGAATTTTGTATAACAAATCCAGGAAAAACTCTTTTTAATTCTGTCATATATTCAATGTTTTTTAAATTCCTATCAAGGTTTTTGCTTAAAAAGAGAATACGTATCAAAGATTTCTAGTAAATAGATAGATTTACATGACAATATTTGAAGTGATGTTCTTTTATTATTCTTTTGTTTATCAATATCTGGCAAACATTATACTATAATGCAAATCATTTACATTATTATTGTAGTATTGTGTTGCAAATTTACCCCCCCCCCCGCATCAATGCGCCAAATTTATTAATATGTTTTATAACATGATTCAGAATGTTAAAATATGTTAATGATAAATAAAGTTGATGATTTACCATATAAACTTTAAAACAATTTTTTTTATTCACAAAAAGTTGATTTTCTTTCCGATGGGTTGTATCTTTGAAACCGATCTGGGACAAATTGTTTAACTAAAATTTTAAGCTATGGTGATTCGAACAGCTAAGTTTGTGGCTAGTTATCCTAGTGTGCAAAAGTGCCCAAAAACCGATTTGCCTGAGTACGCATTTATCGGTCGTTCCAATGTGGGTAAATCGTCGCTCATTAACATGCTCACCTGCACCAAGGCCTTGGCTAAAGTTTCGCAAACACCGGGCAAAACACAGCTCATCAACTATTACCTCATAAACGACTCATGGCACCTGGTCGATTTGCCTGGTTATGGCTATGCTAAAGTATCGAAGGGTGAGCGCGAAAAGTTCTCGGATATAGTGCTCAACTACATACTCAAGCGGGAGAATATGCACTTGCTTTTTGTTCTTATCGATTCCCGCCTTGAACCTCAGGATATCGACATCCAGTTTATTAACTGGCTTGGAGTTAACCAGGTTCCATTTGCCCTTGTTTTCACCAAAACCGATAAGGTTTCCAGCATGGTGCTTGAGCAGAACATTGAGCTGCACAAAAAAGTGCTACAGGAATCGTGGGAGGAGCTACCTCCAATTTTTACAACATCGTGTGTAACCCGCACAGGACGTGAGGATGTGCTTAATTACATTGACCAGGTTTTTCGGGAAGCAAAAATAACTCATTGCCAGGTATAGAACATGAGCTATAAAATTTGTAAATTTGCGAGCATTAACGGAAAAAAATCCTAAAATGCACAGCAAACACCAAATAAAGTTCTTCACCGGACGTAGCTCGCGTTATCTTGCCGAAAGAATAGCTCAAAGTTTTGGAATTCCACTCGGAAAATCAACCCTAACCGTTTTTAGCGATGGTGAGTTTCAACCCTCATTCGATGAGTCGGTTAGGGGATGTACTGTTTTTATCATTCAGTCAACCTTTCCACCGGTTGATAATCTTTTTGAGTTGCTACTGATGATTGATGCTGCTCATAGAGCCTCAGCGTATAAGGTGGTGGCTGTGATGCCTTACTTTGGTTGGGCAAGGCAGGATCGTAAGGATAAACCCCGTGTTGCCATTGGCGCAAAGTTGGTTGCCAATATGCTCGTTGCAGCAGGTGCCGATCGTGTAATGACCATGGACCTACATGCCGACCAGATTCAGGGCTTTTTCGATGTGCCGGTTGATCATCTTTACGCGTCATCAATATTTGTCCCCTATATCAAGAGTCTTAATTTGGAAAACATTGCGATTGCAGCTCCCGATATGGGTGGAGCAAAGCGAGCCAACGCATACTCTCGATTCCTAAACTCATCGCTGGCTGTTTGCCACAAGAACCGCGAGAAAGCAAACCAGGTAGGTGAGATGACTGTTATTGGCGATATTGAGGGTAAGCATGTAATTATTCTGGACGATATGGTGGATACCGCCGGTACCCTTACCATGGCTGCCGATTTGATGATGGGTAAAGGGGCGGCATCGGTACGAGCTTTTGCTACGCATCCCGTTCTTTCAGGCTCTGCCTATGAGCGCATTCGCGACTCAAAGCTTACCGAACTGGTTGTTACCGATACCATACCCCTGCGTACCGATAAGGATACTTCCAAAATTAAGGTGCTTTCGGTTGCTGAGCTTTTTGCCGACGTTATCAATAAGGTTTACAACTACCAGTCAATCAGCGAAAAGTTCATCATTTAGTTTTAAATATTTTTTTTACTATCTTTGCAGCCCATTTCCCTCATGATAGGGTACGATGGGGGGCTGGTTATGCAATTGAGGGACAGCCCTGAGTAGTACCTAAGTAATAACAAAAATTATCAAGAGTAAATGAAAACAATTGAACTTTCAGCAGCCCCTAGAACCGAAACCGGTAAAAAAGCTGCTAAGCACAGCCGCAAGTCGGAGCTTGTACCCGCCGTTATTTACGGTGCTGGTGAGAACATTATGATTTCGTTAGGCGAGAAGGAACTCAAGAAGGTGATTTACACACCTATTGTTTACCTTGTAAAGCTTAACGTTGATGGTAAAATGCACGATGCTATTATTAAAGAGGTTCAGTACCATCCTGTTACCGATAAGATTCTACACGTTGACTTCCTTAAGGTTTCGGAGAACAAACCTATAACCATTGGTTTACCAGTTAACCTGGTTGGACAGGCTGAGGGTGTTAAGGCTGGTGGAAAACTTTTGCAGGTAGTGCGCAAAATTAGGGTAAAAGGTTTAGCTAAGGACCTGCCCGATGCCATCTCCATTGATGTTACCCATCTTGGAATTGGCAAGAGCATTATGGTAGCTGAACTAAGTTTTGATAAGTTTACTGTGGTTGAGCCTAAGAGCATGGTAATTGCTACCATTAAATCGACCCGTGCTGCTCGCGAAGCTCAGCAGGAACAAGCTAAATAAGTAGTTCAGAATTGAAGTATTTAATTACCGGGTTAGGGAATATTGGAAGTGAGTATTCCAACACCCGACATAATGTAGGATTTATGGTGTTGGACGCTCTTGCTAAGGCGTCCAACATTACTTTTGCCGATGCCCGCTACGGCTTTGTTGCTCAGCTCAAGCACAAAGGGCGGACATTTGTACTCCTTAAACCCTCAACCTACATGAACCTTAGCGGTAAAGCGGTAAACTACTGGTTGCAAAAGGAAAATATCCCATTGGAAAACCTCTTGGTGGTAGTTGACGATATTGCCTTACCCCTTGGCGCAATAAGGTTAAGACCTAAAGGTAGCGACGGTGGCCATAACGGGTTGAGGAATATAAACGACGTGCTGGGCACACAGGATTATGCCCGTCTTCGTTTTGGAATTGGTAATGGATTTAGTCGTGGCCGCCAGGTCGATTACGTTTTGGGTGAGTGGACCGATGAGGAGCTGAAGGTACTGCCCGAACGGCTAACGTTGGCCGGCGAGGCTGTGCTTGCCTTTGGCACAATTGGTATTGAACGCTCCATGAACCTTTACAATAGCCGATAGAATGCCGACCATGAGGGTTGATAAGTGGTTGTGGTTTGTGAGGGTATTTAAAACAAGAACCCTTGCTACCGAGTATTGCCGCAAAGGTCGGGTAACCCGTAATGGGATTGAGGTAAAACCCTCGCAGGATATTAATGTAGGTGATACATTAAAGGTTCGAAAACCCCCGGTGACCTATACATTCAGGGTGAAAGACCTACCCAAAAACCGGCTTGGCGCCAAGTTGGTTGAATCGTATATGGAAAACTTAACTCCTCCCGAGGAGTTACAGAAACTTGACCCATCGTTCATGGCATTCAACATACACCGCGAACGCGGAACAGGCCGCCCCACAAAAAAGGAACGTCGCGAGATTGATGAACTATTCGATTCCGGTTTCGGGGGCTTTGATTGGGATAGCTTTGAGCCTGATGCCGACGATGAATCCAATGAGTAAGGAGTCTTTTGATTCAAGCTATTACTCGCTGCTGTATTGTTACATTTCCTTTAAGCCATCAACCCTCTTTTTTGAATACCGATGTGATTTCAGCGATAAATAGCCTATGGAAATCGCTTTTAGGGTAGTGCTTACTGATGATTTCCTTATCGAGAAAGTTCTCGGGTTTGATATCATCGATATAAAGTTTTCGGCATTCAATCACCAGTCGGGCCTCCTGAAAGGCTATGGCCTTAAGCGATTCGGCAATGGTTAATCCCGCTGCCTTAGTTTTATCGATATCGCGACCCGATTTGCTGCCACATAGCTCCAGTGCCGAACGCCATTTCTCTTCAAAAAAGTTGAGGGTAAAGTAATCGTTTTGCTCCACAAACTGCAATGTGTAGCGCTGAGGGCGTATGAATACAAATGCCACCGGTTTATTCCATAGTATTCCAAATCCTCCCCACGAGGCTGTCATGCTGTTATGTTTATCCTTGCTGCCAGCAAGTATTAGCATCCATTGATTGTCGAGCAGGTCGAAGGTGTTTTCATTTAACTCGAAAGGCGAAATGAACTTGTAATTTTTTGGTTCCATATCAATTTTTGTTTAATTCAGTCAATAGGAATTCCCAGGTAGTTTCGAACCAGCAAGCCTATACCAAAGGTTAGCGCTGAAACTCCTAAGCTAATAACAACCATTTCAAGGAACCTATGCTTAAAGTTGAGGTTTTTAGCTACTGCAATGTAGAAGTTGAAGGCGAAAATGATGGCTATTGCAAGCAGAAGTGTTGTTGCTAGGGCTAGCATGTAGCTTGTGAGCAGTAGAAAAGGGCTAATCAGTATTGCAACGGTAAATATATAAGCCAAACCAGTATAAATTGCCGATTTACCCGCGTGTCGGTCATCATTTTCAGTTTTAACGGAAAGGTACTGCGATGCTGCCATTGAGAGCGAAGCGGCAATACCCGTAATAAGTCCGGCAACTGCAATGAGTCGGGTGTTTTGCATGGCAAGGCTAAAGCCAGCTAAAGCGCCGGTTAGTTCAACCAGCGCATCGTTTAGCCCAAGAACCATTGAGCCAGCATAATCAAGTCTCTCTTCCTGAATTAATGCAATTAGCTGGTCTTCATGTTCCTCTTCGGATTTTTTTACGGCTTCGGCTTCGGGCATGTAGGGTATTACTCGTTCGTAAACATCCTGAATTTTTGCCTCCTGTCGCTCCATAAGCCTTAAGGCGAATGTAAGCCCAAGTATTTTCCCGCAAATGGTGAAAAACCATACTACAGTTTTTTGAGGGGCAACATCAACCCCCGATATCTGTTTGAAAATATTGTAGTGCTTAAGTTCCTCACCAGCAATTTTTGCTAAAACAGTTTTATTGTTTTTGTCGTTTGTTGATTTAGCCAGATTCTTATAAACCTGGTAGCCTGTAATTTCCTCTCGCTGGAATAGTTTTGCATGCTTTACAAGTTCTTCTCTAGTCATTGGTTAGTATTTACTTTTTGTTGAAGTATTGTTTTAGTTTTGCCACAGTGCTGGCAATGGTTTCGGCATTGGTTTGCTGAACGGTATTTTCCGGAAGCAATGCCGAAACAAATGAAAGTCCGGTATGGTTGGTATTGTACCGGGCTACAATTTCGCTGCCGCTCATATGGAACTGGTTTACACCATTCTGTGCTAGCTCTAAGATATTGCTGTGATTAATCCCTCCTCCGGCAATTAGGGCTATTTTGTTACCTCCCTCGGCAATTAACTGCCTTATCAGGTCTAAACCATCAACAGCCTTGTTTTTTTGCCCTGACGTTAGTAGGAAATTGCATCCACATTCGATAATTTCATTTAGTGCTTTGAAAGGTTCGGGCATTATGTCGAAGGCGCGGTGAAAGGTAAAGGTCATTGGTTTGGCTGCCCAAACCAGTTCTTTAGTTCTTTCCTTATCAAGAGTACCATTCGCCCGGAGTATACCGCTAACAACCCCTTTTACCCCAAGTTTTTTGCATGCCTCAATATCGCGGAGCATTTGACGGAATTCCATATCGGAGTACACAAAGTCGCCGGGGCGGGGACGAATAAGAACGTGAACCGGAATATTTAGCTGGTTAAGGGTTTCGGCAATGCATCCAAACGATGGGGTGGTACCCCCAACGTAAAGGTTCTCACAGAGTTCTATTCGATTTGCTCCGCCTTTTTGAGCGTTAATGGCACTCTCTACAGAGTTGGCGCAAACCTCAAGGGTAAACATCGTTTACTGCTTTAGTGCTGAAAGTAGCTGTTCGCCAAGGTTTATGCTATAACCCGATGAATGATATACTATCTCTCCGTTGTTGTTCACAACAAGAACAACAGGGTATTCCAGCTGTTTGCCAACTGCCTGCCCTACCTTAGCCTCAAATTGACCATTTATATCGTTCCCGAGGGTAATGGTATTGGGGTAGGGCTTTCCATCGAAAATGGATGTCAAATCGGTTTTTGCCGATTTGCCACTTGCCAGAATAAGGGCAATACTATTTCCTATGCCACTAAACTCGCTACTTAGGTTGCTGATATCGCGAAGCAAATGCTTTGTAGGTTCAGCAAGCGGGTCGATAATGACAACTATTGCTGGTTTATCCTTGGTAATCTGTTCAATTGTTTGGGGGTTCTGGATAAAAGGTATGGTGATATCGGTGGTAATGGTTCCCAAAACCATTTTCTCGGTTTGGGTTGATGGGATGGTTAGTGTAAATTGTATCTTTTTGCCACTTTCAACCCTGACGTAGTAAACATTGCAGTTAACTGCTCCCGATTTATGCCTGTTACCGGTTACTATCCGGTAATAACCCTCTGGGAGTTCAAGTGCTGCAGGGAATTTGTTGAATAAAGGACTTTCCTCATAATCAAGGGTTGAGTACTTTCCCTTTTCGAACCGTGCAATGGTGAAGTGTGTGTAGTACTTTGGCTGTTCAACAGCCGAGTTTTTATCGAGGTTGATAATTAGCATCCCGGTTGGTGTTGTGGCCTGTGTCTCTTTTACATCGGCGATATTTACATCAATCCACTTCCCTTTCATGAAGTACTGAGGTTTTTTTGATGCTGGCTCCAATCGGGCAGCTATTCCAAAACTGCGACATGCTGCTACAAAGAAAATAGCCATGGAATATTCATCGGCGCGGCGAATCCGGTAAACGCTTTCAGGGCTTAACGGCACACGGTAGTAATTGCTTTCGGTGTCAAGTGTTACAAACTCTTTAATCCATTGGGCAATGTTTTGAGGATTGTTTCGGAAAAAACCAATCTCCTCAAAGGTAAAGGCATCCTGCAAGAAACTGCGCCAGGGTGTAATAAATTCTCGGCCAATCCGGGGCGAAAGAATGTAGCTGTCAAACTCTTTAACCATGCGGCTTTCAAGCAGGGCAGGGAAAGAATCGATTCGTGAAAGGTGGTCGAAAAGTACATCGGTGGTAATATCGCGTAAATCCTTTTCCCGAAGAGTTGAAAGCAAGGCCACTCCAACAGAGATGTCTTTAGTGTCCAAGTTCTTTATGTAGCTGTAAATCTCATTCCAGTTGCCGCGGCTTTTTGAAAGCCATTTCCATGTTTCATCAATGCTGATACCCTTTTCCATGGCTAAATTGGCTGCTGAAGCCGAGTCAATAAAGGTGCTTATGAAATTACTACGAATTTCATTCCCCTGTTTAACCCTGCGGTTGTGTTCATCGGCTGTACTTTCATCGTATGGTGGAATAGTTTGTTCGTCGGGTGGGGTAAGGGTTAAGGAAAGGTTAGTAAAAGGGATTTCCTTTTTGAGTGTTAGGTAAATATCGTTTTGGTTTCTGTCGGCCTTGGAAAAGGCATAGGTGTTATCCTTTTGTGCCCAAACCATCAAGTCGCCAATCCCTGTGGTTAAAGTACACAAGCCATTTGCATTGGTTTGCAGGGTGGCTATGGGGTAAAACTCGGCGTAGTTGTAAAGCTGGTATTCAACCTTTGCGCCCTCAACCGGGTTTCCGGTGCTATCGGTTACGGTAACGGTGAGTTTACGGGTAGGGGCATAGTTAGGCATAAGGTTAATCTCAGTGTAATAGTTGGTTTGTTTAAGTTGTTCCTCAGGGCCATTGTATTTGCCAAAAACAAAAGTACGTGTCATCATGGCTCGTTTGGCAGGTCCTGCAAACCATCCACGGTC
>JAGPEQ010000003.1:14067-116015 GCA_018056955.1 Bacteroidales bacterium
GCATAAGGTTAATCTCAGTGTAATAGTTGGTTTGTTTAAGTTGTTCCTCAGGGCCATTGTATTTGCCAAAAACAAAAGTACGTGTCATCATGGCTCGTTTGGCAGGTCCTGCAAACCATCCACGGTCGAGTTCAGGCTCAGGTTCGCATGCGCCTAAGAAGTGCCATTTACCATCGACCCATACCTCTACCCAGGCGTGATTGTCGTCGGTGTGAGCCCAGCGGGGTGTGTAGACCTGACGTGCTGGTATGCCTACTGAACGATAGGCTGCTACTGCAAATGTCGATTCCTCGCCACAACGGCCAATGGCTGAACGAACTGATGTTAGCGGCCCACATGTGCGCTCATCGGTCGATTGGTAGGTAACCTTCTCGTGGCACCAATAATTAACCTCAAGCGCAGCCTGGTATGTATTGAGGCCCAGAAGGCGCTCCTTTAGTTCCTCGAAGAAAATCTCGCGGGCGTTATCGGTGTACTCGTTGTTAACCCTGTAAGGTAGGACAAAGTGAAGAAATATATCAGCTGGCACTTTCCTTGCCCACTTAAATTCTTTCCGCGCTTTTAGCGCTAGCTGAACGTTCTTCAGAACATACTCTGGTGAGTGCATTGCTAAATCGCTTAGTGGCATGTATGCGTAAAGAAACTCAAACCCTTCGCGCTCTTTAGTGGTAAGTTCTGAGTTGATTATTTTGTAAATGGATGAATCGTAGGCAGCAATTAGCTTGACCCTTTCCTCGAATTGGGCATGAACCTCTTTGCGTTTATCGCTGCCTTTGATGAGGTGGCGGTTAAGAATGGTATCGCAGGAGCTAAGGATTATAAGCAGCAATGCGCTGATAGTTACAATCTTCTTCATGTTGTAAGCTGTTTGTAATCAAAAAATAAATGTAAGTAATTTTTCGATTCAAACCTAAAGGTGTTGGGTAAATTGTGATTTTATGGTAAAATAAAAGAAAACTGCCTCAAAAAGATTTTTTTGTTCAGGCCATGTATTGAACGCAATGCTGAGATAGGTTCAAAACCGTTGCCCTTTATCTTTTTGAGGCAGTATTGTGTGGTTAATGTGTTGTTTTACTGCGCTTTGAGCGTTTCCCTGATTTTTGTTTCAATCTCGTTTGATAGTTCTGGATTATCGAGCAGGAGCTGGCGAACAGCATCGCGGCCTTGACCAAGTTTAGTTTCGCCATAGCTGAACCATGAACCGCTTTTCTTGATGATATTCAGTTCAACGCCAAGGTCAATGATTTCACCTGTTTTGGATATTCCCTCACCAAAAATAATATCGAACTCGGCTTTGCGGAATGGGGGCGCAACCTTGTTCTTAACAATTTTAACCCTAACGCGGTTACCGGTCGATTCCTCTCCATCCTTAAGCTGGTTCAGCTTACGGATATCAACACGAACCGAAGCGTAGAACTTGAGGGCATTCCCACCGGTGGTGGTTTCAGGGTTGCCAAACATTACGCCAATTTTGTCGCGTAGCTGGTTGATGAAAATACAGCAGGTGTTGGTTTTGCTGATGGTGGCAGTGAGCTTACGCAACGCTTGCGACATCAGTCGGGCTTGAAGGCCCATCTTGCTATCGCCCATATCGCCTTCAATTTCAGCTTTAGGGGTAAGGGCAGCCACCGAGTCGATGACAATGATGTCAATTGAGCCTGAGCGGATAAGGTTATCGGCAATTTCAAGGGCTTGCTCACCGTTATCGGGCTGGGCAAAAAGTAGATTCTCCACATCAACGCCAAGCTTCTCGGCATAGGTGCGGTCAAAAGCATGTTCCGCATCGATGATGGCGGCAAGGCCGCCTTGCTTTTGAGCTTCGGCAATGGCGTGGATGGCAAGAGTGGTCTTACCCGACGATTCGGGGCCGTAGATTTCAACCACTCGCCCACGGGGATATCCACCAACCCCAAGGGCTACATCGAGCGCTATTGACCCTGATGAGATGACTGGCACTTCCGATACGGCTTTATCGCCAAGCCTCATTATTGAACCCTTACCAAAATCCTTCTCAATTTTATCGATTGTCGATTGAAGGGCCTTTAGCTTTTCCTTGTTAATTTCCTTGCGTTCCTTGTTTTCAGTTGCTTCCATTTACTTATTTATTTCGGATAGTATTTGTTTTACGTGTTCCTTGGTATCAACCTTATTAAAAACATGTGTGATAGTGCCATTTTCATTTATCACATATGTTGTGCGGAGAATACCAAAGTATGCTTTACCGTACATCTTTTTCTCACCCCATGCTCCATACTTTTCGGCAATCGCATGGTCTACATCGGCTATTAAGCGGAAAGGCAGGTTGTATTTATGAATAAAATTTTGATGCGATTTCTCGGAATCGGGGCTAACGCCAACCACTTCCATGCCTAAGCTCTGTAAATCATCATAACCATCGCGTAAACTGCAAGCTTCAGCGGTACAACCGCTGGTGTTGTCCTTGGGGTAAAAGTAAAGGATCAACTTTTTCCCCTTAAAATCCGATAGTTTAATGGTTTTACCATCCTGATCCTTCCCAATGAATTCAGGAGCCAAATCGCCTGGTTTTAAGATTGTTGTCGCCATAGTAATCTGTTTGTAAAGTTAATTTTTTGTTTGTTAAATGGAAATGCCTTAGGCATTTATTTATTAACAAGCTGCAAGGTGTTTGGTTTTAAAAAATGAAAGTTAGTTAACCTCAACAAAAAAAGTTCATATCCTTTTGTAAACTATGCGATAAATGCTCTTTTTAATCCTGAGCAAATACTTTATCTTTTTCAATGTCATTATAAAGATATTCAGTTACCGGCAAACGGGAAAATCCGCTCATTGGGGTAAAAACTATTCAGTGCAGGCTTGAATTGATGGTTTTAAATATGGCTAGTTCTATAATAGCACTAAAAATCGGGTACATAAAAGAAGTAGCCTAATCCAATGGTGAATAGGAAATTGCCAACAATTGCATGTTCTAATGATACTACTAGTATTGAGCGATGTTTAAAGTAGCTGTATGCCCAAACAAAACCAATTATGGTAGCACCAGCAACAGCTATCCAGTTTCTAAAAATTATATGAAGTAATCCAAAAAGAATCCCATTTAATGTGATAACAATTTTATCATTTTTGAAAAGGGGTGTGTATCGGTGGAAGAAAAACCCACGGTATATAACTTCCTGCGTAAAGGCTGACCAAATGGGGTAAAAAAACATGATTAGTAGCCAAAGCTCTGTCCTATGTAATGGTAAGTAAAAGAGTTGCTCACTAGGAAGGAAGATAAAACTAAGTAAACTTATTGCCAGTAGTGAAATGAGAATACGCAAGCTAAGCGTTCTCCAACTTCTGTATCCATTAAATCCAAACGATTTTTTACTAAACGATTTGGTGGTGAGTAAATAAAATAGTGCAATTAAAAACACTACTAAAAGCGGAATGCTTTTGGGTAATTTCAGGTTGTTGAAGTAGAAAGCTACAGGTAGCCCAACAAAAAGGGCAGCCAGTTCAATCCACCGAACAATTTTTGGAATCGGTGCCATTGCTGGAAATGGTTATTTGGGTAATTCAACAATTACTGTTGTCCCTTTGTTTGGTTCGGAGATAAATTTAAGGTTGCCTTTTAGCTTGTTGGTTAACTCTTTGCAGGTAAACAGACCTATTCCAGTGCCTTTTTCGTTATCGGTTCCTCTGCTTGATTGATAATTCTTAAAAAGATTTTTAAGCTGTTCGGCTGTCATACCAATACCATTATCAACAATTTTGATGGAAAGGATGGTGGGCTCATTGCTAACCTGGATTTTTATTTCACCTTCCGGGTAAGTGAACTTTATAGCGTTTGAAACCAGATTACGAATGATGACAGCCAGCATATCGGGGTCGGTGTTTACCATAAGTTCACTGGGAACTTCTTCTGTTAGCGTGATTCGTTTTTTTTGCCAAATGGGGCGCAGAACGTTTACCTGCTTTTGTATCAGGGAGTCTATAGGGATTTCCCTGTATTTGGGCTCAATGGCATTGGAGTTTAGCTTTGCCCAGTTTAGAAGATTCTCGGTTAAATCATAAAGGTTGTGGGCAAGGTCGTTTAGCAGTTGAAGGCGAAGCTGAAAATACTCCTTGTTTTCAAAATCGTCCTCAAAGTTCATCAGCATAAGGTCAGTTATTCCCAGAAAGGCGTTGAATGGACTTTTAAGGTCGTGCGACACAATAGAGAAAAGTTTTGAAAGCGATTGGTTCATTTCCTTTAGCTGCTGGTTCTGCTTTTCCAGCTCCTGTTGTTTGATAATAAGCTGATTCTTAAGTTCCCTGTTTTGCTTGAGTACAGCCGATAAGGGCACACTTTCGCCCTCCTGTTGCATTTCTGTGGGCTGCGACCAATGACCGTGAATAATTTTCCACTCACCCTTTTCTTTACGTAGAATGGCAGTTGTTCTATTGTTTGTGTATTCAAACTCGCCGGTTGGGAGCAGGAACTTCATGTCAACTAAACCCATTACATAGGCCGAATCGGCTGTAATGGGACATACCTTTAAAGTTTTAAACTGATAGGTAAAAGGTTCGGGCGCCTGGGCGAATTCCCGTCGGAATAGTTCAGTGGAGTGCTGATATGTTACGCTGAACTCATCTACACCAGTTCCAATCATGTTAAAATCAGGAGAAAACGCATTAAGCGTATCTTCGAGCTTGCGTTGAACATAATCTTCAAAATACTTAAGGTACGCCTGCTTAACTTCGTTCTCCATTTTATTCAAATTGAATCTCAAATTTAAAAATCAAAAGTTGTATTATGCAAACTCTTTCTGTTCTTTTTTGTAAAGTTTTGATTTTTAGAAAAAAGTTGTAGTTTTGTATGAACATTCAGGACATGATTCCACTTAAAAAAATATTGCTGTCAGTAAAGCATACAGGTTTCGAACAAACAATACTTTCAGCTAACTCCATTGATAACCTGCCAGTTTTGGCAGGTTTTTTTTTGCCCTACAGAAAAGGGTTGCAAACGTTCAGTTTAAAGTTGATTTATCGAACTTCAAACTATAAATCTCTTAAATTATTCCAGAATGAATCAACAACAAAAAGCAAAGCTTGTGCTGGAGGATGGCTCAGTTTATACTGGTTACTCGTTTGGGTATGCCGGTAACACATCGGGTGAGGTTGTTTTTAATACGGCAATGAATGGATATCCCGAGAGTTTAACTGATCCGTCGTACTTCGGACAAATTCTTGTGGCCACTTTCCCCTTGGTTGGCAACTATGGGGTACCCGAACCTAATCCTTTGGGAGGAATTGAACAGAATTGGGAATCGGGCAGGATTCACATTAAGGGCTTAGTGGTGTGCGAGTACAGCCAAAATTATAGTCACTGGAATGCGAACAAAAGCCTAGGGCAATGGCTAAATGAAAACAAGATTCCGGCAATAAGTGGTATTGATACCCGCAAGCTTACCAAACAATTGCGCGAAAAGGGTTGTATGTTGGGAAAAATTATTGTTGATGGCGATACGGATTGGTACGATCCCAATGCCGATAACCCGGTTGCACATGTATCGGTAGCAAAACCAATTACCTATGGGAATGGAAAGAAAACAATTGTTCTGGTTGATTGCGGAGTAAAAAACAACATCCTGCGTTGCCTTTTAAGACGCGATGTACAGGTTATTCGCGTGCCTTACAACTATAACTTTTTGAGCCAGAAATTCGATGGTGTTCTCATCTCCAATGGTCCGGGCGACCCCAAGGTGAACATTGAAACCATTGATAATATTCGTCGGCTAATTGAAATGGATAAACCGGTAATGGGAATTTGCCTGGGTAATCAGCTTTTGGCTTTGGCCTCAGGGGCAAATACCTATAAGCTACCCTATGGCCATAGGGGGCATAATCAGCCTGTGAGGCTAAAAGGAACTGACCGCTGCTTTGTTACCTCGCAAAACCATGGTTTTGCAATTGAGCCATCGACCCTTTCCGATGAATGGGAGGTGATGTTTGAAAACCTGAACGATGGAACCTGCGAGGGTATAAGGCATAAAGCCAAGCCTTTTTTTGCAGTTCAGTTTCATCCGGAGGCTTCGGGAGGACCAAACGATACCGAGTTCCTGTTCGATGAGTTTATTAACCTAATTGACAACAAGTAAAATAGATTTATATGCCACATTTACGCAAATACAGCAAAGTTTTAGTGCTTGGTTCGGGAGCGCTTAAGATTGGCGAGGCCGGCGAATTCGACTACAGCGGTTCACAGGCGCTAAAGGCACTAAAGGAGGAGGGAATAGCAACAGTTCTGGTAAATCCCAACATTGCCACGGTTCAAACCAGTCAGGATGTTGCCGATACCATCTACTTTGAACCAGTAAAACCCGAAACGGTTCGACAAATCATTGAGAAGGAACAACCCGATGGAATATTCCTCTCGTTTGGTGGACAAACCGCACTAAACTGCGGGGTGGAACTTTACCAGAATGGCACACTCCGGGATTTCAATGTTGAAGTGCTTGGTACGCCAGTTAGCACTATTATCAGCACTGAGGATAGGGAACTCTTTGTTAAAGAGTTAAACCAAATCGGGGTGAGCACTCCACGAAGCATTGCCGTGAATACTGTGGCTGAAGCGGTTGATGCCGCTCATCAAATTGGCTACCCGGTTATTGTTCGTGCTGCCTTTACTCTGGGAGGGCAGGGTAGCGGATTCTGCTCAAACCCACAAGAGTTAAAGGCTTTGGCAACCAATGCGCTCACTTATGCACCACAAATACTGGTTGAAGAATCGCTAAAGGGCTGGAAAGAGGTTGAGTACGAGGTGGTACGCGATAGGTTCGATAATTGCATAACAGTTTGCAATATGGAAAACTTCGATCCATTAGGCATTCATACTGGCGAAAGCATAGTAGTTGCGCCTTCGCAAACGCTATCAAACTCCGAGTACCATAAATTACGGGCGCTCTCAATAAAAATAGTTCGTCACCTGGGAATAGTAGGGGAGTGTAATGTTCAGTTTGCACTCGATCCTAGTAGTGAGAATTATAGAGTGATTGAGGTAAACGCTCGCTTATCGCGCTCATCGGCTTTGGCATCCAAAGCTACCGGTTACCCACTAGCATTTGTAGCTGCTAAGTTAGGTTTAGGTTATGGCCTGTTTGAGCTAAAAAACTCCGTTACCCACAAAACAACGGCATTCTTTGAGCCTGCCCTCGACTATGTTGTGGTAAAAATACCCCGATGGGATTTAGCTAAGTTCAAGGGGGCATCGCGCCAAATTGGGTCGGCTATGAAGAGCGTGGGTGAGGTTATGGCCATAGGCCGTTCATTTGAGGAAGCCATTCAAAAAGGCCTTAGGATGATAGGGCAGGGAATGCATGGGCTTGTAGCAAATCAGCATTTTAACCCGTCGGACCTTAAACTGATGCTTGAGAATCCTACTGATCAAAGAATTTTTGCCATTGCCCAGGCATTTGAGCAAGGATGGACTGCGGAGGATATTAATGCAATCACAAGAATTGATAGTTGGTTTCTCGATAAGCTTCAGGGTATAGTTGAGCTTTCCAGGCATCTTGCAGGTTACTCAGCCATTGAGCAAGTACCATCGGAACTTGTTGTTCAAGCTAAACGGAATGGCTTTTCCGATTTCCAGTTGGCTCGTATCATTTACAATCCATCCAACAATAAAATTGAGCAGTACCAACAGCAGGTACGGAACTACAGGAAAAGCTGTGGGATTGTTCCTTGTGTAAAGCAGATTGACACATTGGCAGCCGAATTCCCATCGGAAACCGCATACCTTTACATGACCTACCATGGGAATGAGGACGATACATCCGTAAAACCTAAGCCCAAAGTTCTTGTTTTGGGTTCAGGGGCATATCGTATTGGTAGTTCTGTTGAATTTGATTGGTGCACCGTTAGTGCAGTAAAGGAGCTCCGACGCTTGGGATTTGAGGCGATTGTAGTTAACTACAACCCCGAAACCGTAAGTACCGATTACGACGTATGCGATAAGCTTTACTTTGATGAGCTTTCCTTTGAGAGGGTGATGGATATCGTTGAGGTTGAGCGTCCGTTAGGTGTAATAGTATCGGTTGGTGGACAAATACCCAATAATCTGGCAGGAAGGCTGAGTAAAGCAGGGGTGATGGTTCTGGGAACCTCACCCGTTTCAATTGATATGGCCGAAGATCGACAAAAATTCTCGGCTTTGCTCGATAAACTCGGTATCGATCAGCCAGAGTGGCAGGAGTTAACCACCATGGAACAGGTGCAGGAGTTCGTAAATCGTGTTGGTTATCCCGTTTTAATTCGTCCTTCCTACGTCCTTTCGGGTTCGGCAATGAATGTGGTTTCAAACGCCGACGATTTGAACGAGTACTTAACTGTTGCAGCCGAAGTGTCCAAAGCCCATCCGGTAGTAATCTCTGAGTTTATCGAAGGGGCAAAGGAAATTGAATACGATGCTGTGGCTAATAATGGTCGGATATTTGTTGATGCCATATCGGAACATATTGAGTTTGCTGGTGTTCACTCGGGCGATGCTACCCTGGTATTTCCGCCCCAGCGCCTCTACCTGGAAACCATCCGCCGTATTAGGCGTGTTGCTGCAGCTCTTGCAGCCGAACTTAAAATTACAGGCCCCTTTAACATTCAGTTTCTGGCAAAGAACAACCAAATAAAGGTAATAGAGTGCAACCTCAGGGCAAGTAGAAGTTTTCCGTTTGTTTCAAAGGTGATGAATTTTGATATGATAGCCGTTGCCGTTGATTTTATGATGGGTGTAGCACCTAAAACCAATCCACCATCGATGCTCGATATCGCCCATGTGGGTGTAAAAGCCTCACAGTTCTCATTTGGAAGGATTACCTTTGCCGACCCAGTGCTGGGTGTTGAGATGGCCTCAACCGGAGAGGTTGGCTGCATTGGGCAAAGTGTTAATGTGGCCTTGCTTAAAGCGATGTTGTCGGTAGGGCATAGAATTCCACAGGGTTCAATCTTGGTTTCATCTGGGCCTTTAAGGTCAAAACTCTCCCTTATCGATCCCATTGCCCGTTTGGCCAGGCGTGGTTTTGTAATCTACGCAACAAGGGGAACTGCATCGTTCCTTAACGACCATGGCATACCTGCCATTGCCGTTTCCTGGCCCGATGAGCCAGAAAATGCTCCTAATAGCCTGAATCTTATTCAGAATCGACTGGTTGATTTGGTAATCAACATCCCTAAAAATCTCTCGCGCAGCGAGCTCGATAACGATTATACCATTCGCCGTTCAGCTGTTGATTACAACATCCCGCTAATTACCAATGCTCGACTTGCAGCCGCTTTTATTGAGGCGTTTCTGAATACCGATAATATCCAAATGGAGGTGAAAAGCTATAATGAACTAGTTGGAAGTTAGGATAGGTGCCTAATGAACTAATTTTGGTTAACTTTGTTTACTAAGGTTCATTTAATACCGTGAGATATGGAGTATGAGATGTCAAATATACTTATAGCATTTGGTTTAACACTTTTTGCTGGTCTTTCAACCGGTATTGGAAGTGCTATTGCTTTTTTTTCAAAGCATACCAATACTAAGTTTCTGTCGCTTGCGCTAGGGTTTTCGGCTGGCGTAATGATTTATGTGTCGTTTATTGAAATTTTTTCCAAGGCGCGTGAGTCGCTGGTCGATGCAATTGGCTTGCATTTAGGTTCATGGATTACGGTTGCCTCCTTTTTTGGAGGCATGGCGGTTATTGCGCTGATTGATAAGTTTATACCCGAGCAGGAAAACCCCCACGAGGTTATGCTGGTTGAGGATGCTGAGAGTGGCCGAAAGCGTAAAGGGAAGCTGATGCGCATGGGACTCTTTACAGCCTTAGCCATCGCCATCCATAACTTCCCCGAGGGCTTGGCCACGTTTACCGCGGCTTTATCGAACCCTAACCTGGGGATTGCCATTGCTGTAGCCATTGCAATACACAATATTCCTGAAGGTATTGCTGTTTCGGTACCAATTTTCTATGCTACAGGCGATAAACGAAAGGCGTTTAGGCTATCGTTCCTCTCGGGCCTTGCTGAACCTATTGGTGCTATAGTTGGATATTTGCTGCTTATGCCGTTTATTAATGGTGTTACATTTGGTATTCTGTTTGCAGCAGTTGCAGGTATAATGGTATTTATCTCTGTTGATGAGTTACTCCCTGCTGCCCGCGAGTATGGCGAGCACCACCTTTCCATTTACGGCCTTATTGGTGGCATGATTGTCATGTCAATCAGCCTGTTAATGTTTATTTAGTTGGAATGAAATAATAAACGGCTGGTGTTTTAGCCAACCGTTTTTGCATTATAGGTAGTTTTAGTACTTGTTAGCACAATCGATGCAAACCTTTTTATCTCCTTTAATGCGTCCGTACTCCATAACCGTCATTTCGCCACACTCCTCGCATACAAAGCTATTAAAACTGTGTGGGTGTTCTTTAAGGTCATACTGGAAGACCTCTGAAATATTGATTAACTTTTCATCAGGGGCGTTCATTACATTATTAACCAAAGGGTCAACCACCAAATCGGGAACTTTACTTGCGGGTATTCCCTTTTCGCGGTAATCCTTAAAGAATGATGTTTGCTTATTGGCAAGCATTGCTTCTGCTTTGGGTGTAACCCTTACAGCGCGGCCGGTAGCTTTGTCAATAACAGTAACGGCCCATTTCCCTTTATGGGTTTTCTTGATATTGCCTTTGCCAAAGGTTGCGCCCAGTATAACCTGTAAACCATCGGCATAGCAGGTGGCACAATGGTCATCGCCAAGGTCAACAAGGGCTATTAGCTGGCCATCCTTAGCACGTTCCACACCCAGTGCATTCATTGCAGCAGCACCTACCCTAAGCCCCATAGGCATTGCAGGACATTTATGTCCATGGAATTTTTGACCAAATTCCAACCAATCTTTGGGATTAATCATAGTGTAAAAATTTAATTGTTAATGAATTAGTTGTTTATTATCAGTAACCGAATACTCCGGTTGAATAGTTACATGATTTATGCCTTGCTTTGCAAGCAAAATTTTTACTTGCTCAAGAATCTTCTCGAAATCCGATATTGTGATATTGTTAGTTACATCCAAATGGGCCTCGAACATGATTTCGTGCTCATCAATTTGCCAGATGTGCACATGGTGTAAGTTTTTTACCCCCTCAAGTGATTCAACCTGTTTAGTAATTTCATTGATGTTTATATTCTCAGGGGAAAATTGCATAAAAATTCTCAAGGAAGCTTTTATTATTTTCCACGATGTAAAAAGTAAGTATATGGCAATTAGTATGCTAAAGAGGGCATCAACCCGATACCATTGGAGGTATTTCATAGCCAGTCCACCAATCAGAACGGCTACAGAGGTAAGCATATCGCTGAAAAGATGAAGGTATGCCGACCGTATATTGATGCTATTGCGTGAATCAGCTTTTATGAAAAGAACGCTTAAGCCATTAACCAAAATACTTAATAACGATAGCCATATCACCCAACCGGAATCAATTGGAATGGGTTTATAAAGGCGTTTGACGCTCTCCAAAAGAATAGCAATAGCTAAACCTAGTAGTGTAACAGAGTTTATCAGGGCTGCCAGGATTTCGGAGCGTTTTAACCCGTAGGTACGAGTAAGAGTGGCTTTTTGTCCTGATAACCTATTTGCTGTGTAACTTATAATTAGCGATAGCACATCGCTGAAGTTATGGGCTGCATCGCTAAGAAGCGATATGCTTCCTGAAAATATGCCGCCAAGGAATTCGGCAACTGTAATAAAAAGGTTTAGAAGTATTGTAATGCCTAAGTTTTTCCCGCTTACCTTATGGTGGTTATGATCATGGCTCATGGGTACAATTTTTAAGATAAAATTCCGTAAACCATCTTAGTTGCTATGAGTAGAAGAACAACAGCATATACAACTTTTACCTGTTTCGATTTAGCTTTTTGGGTCATGTATAAACCGCCCAGTTGTGACCCTATGATTACCGCAAGGACAACTACTATGGTGAGTGGCCAATTTATATGGCCCTGGGATACGTGCCCCAGGTAACCCGAAAAGGATGAGAATGTCACCACAAATGCGGTTGTGGCTGCAGCCTCCTTTGTTTTGTAGCCCATCATCATGAGAATTGGTGCAATGATAAAGCCGCCGCCTAAACCCAGCATGCCACCGATAAAACCGGCAAAGCCACCCACAAAGAAACCTATGATACTTCGTTTCTTTAACGACATCATGGTTTCGGGCTCCTCCTGTTTTGACGCCCAAAGCGTGCGGAGGGCAGCAGCAACAACCATTACAGCAAATAAGAATTTAAGCAATTGAACTGGAACATGTTCGCTGGTCATTGCGCCTAGCGGGGAAGCTACTAATGCAGTAGCAGCCATTACGGCACCACCCTTCCAATCAACCATCTTTTTACGGGCAAACGGGATGAGTACCAATGCTGTGTTTAAACCATTCAAAAGCAAACCCAAAGGAATTGCAACCGTAACCATATCAAACCCAGCCCAGTTTAGTACTGGTACGTAAACCATTCCTCCGCCTAATCCTAGCATGGAAAAAATGAACGATGCTATTGAAATTACTATAAATACAATTATGAAAAGCATATTTTTAAAATTAAAGTGAGTATATACTTACATGATGTGTAAAAAAATTACCTGGTGAGCATTTTGTTTATGAGAAACATCATCCTACTACAAAAGTTCGACGTGTCTAAAACACCCTTGTTGAGTATTAGTTCAACGTTAAGTGAAACAGGTATGCCCATGTATAGCATGGCTACGTTTTCAACGGGTATGTTTTCGTCCCATATCCCTTCAGCAATACCGTCAAGAACAACCTTGCTTACCATTTTTTTTTGTGTATTAAATATCTGCATCAAGGCCTGTTTTAGCTCTTCATCGTTATTATGTGATGCTTCTGAAAAGAGTAGTAGGGTAATACCCTTGTTATCGGTTAGGTACTTAACGGTAAAGCAAAGTAAGTGTTCCAAGCGTTTTTGTGGCAGTTCGTTAGAAGTGGCGATCTTTCGTAAGTGTTCAATAAAATCTCTTTGTACGTCAGTTATAATGGAATGAATGATGCTTTGCTTTGTTGGGAAATGCCTAAAAATTGCACCTTCACTCATGCCAATACGCTGAGCCAGCATACGAGTGGATAGGTTTTTCAATCCATCGGTATAAATAATACCGAGAACTGCCTGCTTAATCTGTTCCTGCCGAACCTCAGTGGGTTGCCTCATATATCAAGTAAGTAAACACTTGCAAACATACAATTCCTTCCATAAATACCACAAGAATCGATGTTAAAATGAGTTAAAAAGAATGGAGGATTTTATTTTACCCCTTTTTTCTTGAGCACTTCAATAAGTTCGTTTTCGGGGAAAAAACCTTCGTGCCTAAAGTATTCCTTACCATTCTCATCTAAAAAAATTTGGGTGGGTATAAGGTTGATATTATACTTTTTGGCGTATTGCTTTCCATCGTCAGTCCAAACATCGTAAAAGATTACCTTTACCTGTTTGCCATACTTTTCTTCTACCGATTTTAGTATAGGCTGCATTTGTTGGCAAGGGATGCATCTAACTGAACCCAACTCAATAAAGGTTACCTTGTATTTCCTTTCTGTTTTACTGGTTTGGCTTTTGGTTTGCGCAAACGTATTTGATGAAAGAGCCGCTATAAAAAATGCGGTAATGGTTAAATAAATTACTAGTCGTTTCATTGAACTGTTTTTTTTAGTGTTAAGCATAAATTTTTTCTCTAAGAATAGGTGTATCCTAAGGGTTGTTTAATTCCTTAACAATGGCCTGTCGCACAATTTCCTCGTCGGGAACTTCCCTGGAGGCAACATATACACGGTGTAAACATTTTGGATTAATGGCTTACCACTTAAAAGTTTTTCTTAAAATCGTCAACCTTGTTGGCAAGGTAGATAATGGCAACAAAAACCAATGCGGCTATAGGAACAATTATCCATTGGTTTATGCCCAGCACTGCCGATATATCGCCATTAATGTTTTTGGTCATCAGGTTTGACTTGAAAAACTTCACATTCACTGCAAAGAATAGAATCCCCAGAAGCATTCCAAGCAGTGCTACCCATGCGTCTTTTTTGGCTTCGCCAATACGGGCAAACAGCGTTCCTGGACAGTAACCAAGAAGACCCATCCCTGTTCCAAAAATTAATCCGCCAACCACTTTGCCCCAATCTAGCGCTTTAGGATGTAGTTCAATAACACCCAAGTTTCCAAGCATGTAAAAACCAATCATCGAAAAGGTTACTGCTGTTAGCATGAACTTTAGGATTTTGAAATCCTTTAGCAGAAGCATCCCTGTTACCCTTGGGTACTTTGTAACCCCGGTACGTTGTAGCGCATAGCCGAATATTAGGCCTATTGCCAATCCAATTAAAATTTGTAGTAACATGATTAACGTCCTCCAGCTTTAGGGTAAAGTAACTTTGCAACAATAATTCCGGCAATAAAGAAACAGGCTCCAGCCACCATACTACCAAGCGATAGGTGAGCCCAGCCCTGCAGGATATTACCTGTTGTGCAACCAACAGCCAGCATGGTCCCTAATCCTAAGCAGAAACCTCCAAGCAACACTACCCCAAAACGTTTCCATACGTTTGTGCCATGGTATTTCTCCCAAACAGCAGGAATTACCTCTGGGGAGTAGTTTTTACTAAGCTTTGCACCAATGTATGCGCCCAGAATTATCCCAAACAGCATTATAAACTCAACAAAAGCTGCTGGACTGGTCCAATTTTTCTGAATTACAGGATTATCGGCAAGCGATACAAAAACATACTTAAAACTTGCAGCAATGTAGGCTACACCAGCAGTAATGCCAAAGGGGTAATCCTTGTAGCTTAACTTTTCGAATAGCACATATGTGGCAATGGATAGTAGTGAGACCACTATCCCACCAGTAAGCCAGTGCCATTCGCCATTTTGGGTTAGTTTGATTTTCATAGTTTGGTTTTTTAGGTTATCAATCACTTTAGGTTACTAAATTTATAATTTCATTTAATGCTTTGCATGTATTTCTTTATCGAGTTTAATAAAGGCTTGTATGGCAAACCAATTAGAGTTTTGAGCAGTTGTTCCATTGATGGGTTGAAGGTCGCCAGCCCAAAAATATCCGAAAACCCCAACGAACTGAAATTGTTTGCCAGCATTGTAACTGGCAAAAAAGTTAAACTCATTGCCAAGGTGATGTTTGCCGGCTTGAAGTTTCATTGTGCCAAGCAGCGTTTTATTGTCAGGTGATGGGAGGTAGAAAAAGTGGTAGTTCATTTCAATTTTAAATTTCTTTGAAGGGGTAAGATACAATACAACCTCGCGGTCGTCGAGATTAGACCAAGATGTGATGTTCATTCGTCCGTAGTAGCTATCCTTTGCCCCAAAAGCAGGGTCGAAAGTCCGAACCCTCGTATCGTCATTATTTCCACCACTTGCATAAGTTTCCCTCAAGCACAGAGTAGGCTTTGCTGGTAGGCCATGAAACTGATACCCCAACAAACCAATTATGCCAAAAGCGTTAATGGTCTTTCCGTTTTCGTGTCCAAACTCCTGAGTTAGGGTAAAATCGTATTTAAAGCGATTTACTTCATCGCTAAAAACCCTTGTACCAATCCAGTGTTTAGAAAAACTTTGTTTCCGGATGTAATCGGCTGAACCTTGCGTTTTAATTGCGTAGAATGGCTCAACCACTGCAAGTTTACCAAATTGGATATGCGCATAGGCTCCGCCACCCCAATGTTCGGTTTCGGTAAATGGTATAGCCACCTTTTCGGGGTCGTGAGTTTTGGTGCCTCCGCCAAACACATCCAACGAATTATTCTTGTTTCTATAGGATAGTCTAACTGCATCCCAAGTCCAACGACCAGTATTTCCCCATTCCCCAGGGCCAAAAATCCGTTTATCGCCAAACGAAATCTTTTGTCGGCCAATTTTCAGGCTTACCCCCTTAAAAATCTCTTTTACCGAGAAATACAAATCATAAATCTCAAAAAACTCCTCGTTGGGGTTCATGGTGTAGTAGGGTTCTTGCGTATTCTTCTGCTTTACTCTGAACAGCTCTGGATACTCCGAGTCCCTTAACGACCAGCCAAATGCCCTTGAGTCCTGAATATGAGCCGCAAAATCGATTTTGCTTGTGGGTTTGAACGTGAAGCCTGCAACAATTCGTTGAAACAGTATTTTATCGTTTAGTGAGCCTACTCCATTGGGATCGCCGTAATTTTTGGCATTCATACCGTCCCACACCTCAAAACGCTCGCGTAGGGTAATATTGAATTCTAAAAGGGTTGAATCTCCTCCTGTGTTGGCATTTGAAAAAGTTGGTAGCACAAGCTGGCAAGCTAAACAAGTTAGCGAAAAAATTATTCTTACTTTATTCTTAAAATATAGGCGAAGCATTTTCTTGTGCGTTTGAATAATTAATGTTGTTAATTCCAGTGGGTTATCAATAATGAGTTGTTGATTTGATTTGTTGTGTTCTACTGGTAATGGTGTTGAAAACCAATATTATTCCCTGATTAATAGTTGGCATCTAGAGCTATTCATAACCTTGCATCAGTATATAACTTCAACCTTTTCGTACACTTTATTTACAACCTCTTCGGTTACAGGGGTTTGACCTTTTTTGTAACCCAAATCGGTTACCCTAAAGTATTTGTAATCGGTGAAACCATGTCTATCCAATATACGTTTACCGCAATCGGTGGGGCAGCCATCGAGCATAAGAATATTTCTTGATTTGAAGGCCTCGATAGACTGCTCTATTCCCGCTCCAACCACTGCAAGGCAATTCATCTTACGTACACCGTTATCTCTGAGTTTGCGGGCAACCAAATCGGTTATTTGTCCTAAATCGCAAGCGCCCGAACAGGCTAAAACCATGTACTCGTCAACGCCACAAAGGCATCCTGATTTTTTGTTATCTTCCATAAATAGAAAAAATTAAAGTTTATACTCAAAACTTAACACTATATGATTCTGAAAATCAACACTACTATCTAGGGGTTTCCAACCCTGATAGTTTAGTGAAATGTTTACCCCCTTCACCGGGTTGTAGTGAATACCCGCAATGTAAGCATTTCCAATTCCGCTGTAATACCAACTTTGTGCATCGCCGCTTATGGTGTTGGCCTGTAGCTGGTCGAAACGGCCAAATAGCTCCACATTCTTTGCAACGGAAACGCCACCGTAAACCGATAATCCGTAAAGGTTATGTTTATTGATGTTTAAATGATTCTTGCGGTAGTTATACTCTGCACCAATCCTGAATTTATCATCGAATTTATACCCAGCAAAAATAGAGAATAGCTGTTGCTCTGATGGTTTTAGCGGGTTATCCGATTTCGTATAATCGGTGTAAAAGCGTGTTTGCAGCCCTTTTATCGGGTTAAAATCAATGCCTCCGGCTATCTTAACATCGCCGTATTCATCCTGGTCGAACCGAAAGCCTTCACCGTTGGTTATTGCAATATCAAAACCGAGCATCTCGTTAAGGGTAAAATATCCGATTATCCCTAAATCGCTACTGGGTATTCCGTAATACTTATCCTGAAAGGTAGGTGCAACGTAGCGGTAACCCCAAAACTTCTCCTGAGTAATGTAATGGTTCTGCAAAACGCCGCCAGCCTGTATTCTAACGAAGCTATTGGGTTTCCACTCAATGGATGCGAACTTAAGGGTCATTGTGTAGTAGCTGCCCTCCTTCGATTTATCGGTAACATCAAGGCTATTGCCCGATGTATCCCGCACTTCAATCTGTCCAACCGTGGTGGGGCGACCTGCATCAATAATAATTTTACCCGAGATTTGCTTGCTGAACTGGTACTCGTAGCCAAAGTGTGCACGGCCAAACCAAAATCCGTAGGTCTTTTTTGCATTGTTGGTGGCGTTGTAATCGAAATTGCCAAAAACCTGAATTATTGGTTTGCCATTTGGTTTAAATGTGGAATCGGATGTTTGAGCAGTTACAATGCATTTTGAAAAAAATACAAGTGCTGCAAGGAGTGCTGGTTTCATAACTAAATTTATTGTTATGGTTGTTTAACTTCAAACTTTTTCCCTTTTAAGTACTTTTCCATGGCAAAGCCAATGAGTATGAATATTGGCAGGGTTATTAGAGTCCTCAGGAGCGAGAATTTGAGTCCCAAAAATCCTATCTCGAAGGTTATCATCGGAATTTTAATGGTGGAGTATGCCCCAAGGTAAATAAATATGTTTCGTATATTACAGCCCTTAATCCAGAGTAGATAGGCAAAGGGAAAGGCTCCGTAAAGTGGGCCAGCCTGAAGCGATGCCAAAAGAATAACCAGGAGTGTTCCCTTCCAGCCCGAGTCCTCACCAATATGTTTTTCTATTTTTTCTCTGGGCACCCAAACATCAAAAAGTCCTATAAGAATGAACATCAATGGAAGGAAGAGTATCATCTCCTTAAAAAACATCCAGAAATTTAAGGCAATTTGTTCCCCAGCTCTATTGTCATACAAATATGAAAATCCTATAAATAATAGGGAAAGAATAGGAAGGAAGTATTTTATTATATTTTTCATAAAAGAAATATCATTGTAATACCAATTGCTATAGCTGCTACAAAACTTAAAACATTCCGTAGGATACTTACCTTCCATCCAAAAAACTTGGCTTCCACTGGTAGGGTTAATATCCCTACCATTGTAAGAGTGGTGATGAATATTGCGACCGTGGAGTATTCAACTCCGTTAACAATAAGGATCTTGCAAAGTGGGAATGCAATAAATCCTGGGATAAGCGATACCGAGCCAATGACTGCCGCAATAAGGTAGCCTTTAATGCCTGAATCCTTCCCTATTAGGCTTACCAGAGTATCGTTTGGAATGATAAAGAACATAATACTAACCAGTGCTAGCATTGTAACCAGGGTTGGTAACAATTTAAGAAACATCTTTACTCCCCGAGTAACTCCTTTAAAGGTTTTTTGAGTATCGAAAAGCAACGATACCACTAGGAGTACAGAAACTACTATGGTTAACCCAATCATTATATTGTGTTTGAGGGTTATAAATTGAAATCAAAAAAACTCAATTCTGATTTTGCATTTCCCCATGAAGATTCGGGTTATATGTGAAATTGATTGGCTTTAGAACATCAATTGCAACCATACCAGATGCTATCCGCATCCGGTGATGGTGCAATACATACTTTACGTATGAAGTTATCAAAATCTTTCATGGCTAAAAGAAATAGCCATATATAAGGCCCGAAATGGTTGCCATAATCACAACAAGCGAAACATAAGCCACTGCTTTTCTTGTGCCAAGCACGCCCCTAATTACAAGCATGTTGGGTAGCGATAGCGATGGCCCTGCAAGGAGTAGAGCCAGAGCAGGCCCTTTACCCATACCGGAAGCAAGTAGCCCTTGAAGTATGGGAACCTCGGTTAGGGTGGCAAAGTACATAAATGCCCCTACAATGGATGCAAAAAAGTTGGCAAATATTGAGTTGCCACCTACCAGGTAGGCAATCCACTCGTTGGGTATAACCCCTGCTATGGTTTGCCCATCGTGTGTCGATCCAAGTAGAAATCCGGCAGTAACCACCCCTACTGCCAGCAGTGGCATGATTTGCTTTGCAAATCCCCACGAGGCTATTGTCCATTCCTTATTCTCGTCATCATTTTTATCCTTTAGGGTGATAAAGGCTAAAGCAATAATCCCTACCAGCATGGGTACAAGCGGGAGTACTTTGGGATCGGCGATGTACATATTAGCCAGTATTACTGACAACAATGTGGCACCAATAGCTCCAGCTACCCATTGCCATTTTATTTTAAGGATGTAGATTAAAGAGTAAGCGAGCAATAGGCCGAAAAACCCGGTAATGTACCACTTATAGGTGTATAGGTAATACCATGCACTCGATGTATCGTCGGCAGTAGGTTTTCCCCAGTTGGCAAAAACAAGTATTAGTACCAGCGTGAAGAAGTGGAACGAAGTTTGCCACATGGGGCGTTTTTCGGGAGGTAGAACTATGTTCATTTGTCCCTCGCGTTTAGCTTGTTCCTCCTTCCGGTAGATTAGTGACATGGCTATGCCAATAATTACACTGAATGCTATAGCCCCAACAGTTCGGGCAATACCCATTTCAATGCCCAAAATGCGGGCTGTGAGAATAATGGCTAGTATGTTGATTGCAGGGCCGGAGTACAGAAAGGCAATGGCTGGCCCTAGACCCGCTCCGCGTTTGTGTATACTGGAGAAAAGGGGTAGGATTGTGCAGCTGCAAACAGCCAGTATGGTACCCGATACTGCTGCAACAGTGTAGGCAAGCCATTTCTTGGCATTAGCCCCAAAGTACCTTAATACTGAGCCTTGGCTCACAAAAACCGAAATAACCCCTGCAATAAAGAAAGCTGGTAGCAGGCATAGCACAACGTGTTCACGGGCATACCAACGCGTTAAATCTAGTGTGGCATCAATGGCTGTTCTGAAGGTTGCATTATCAATCGGCATGAAAAAGGCAAATGCAAAGAAGAATATTATCCAAAACAGTACTTGTAATTCCTTTTTGTTTTCCATTTCAAGGTTCGTTTAAAATTGCTATAAAAGAAAAATGCTTAGGTAGTAAATTCCAACGCCTATAAAGACAACGGCTACCACACGCCTAAACCATAGCTCAAAGGTTTTTACCTTATTGTATAGGTTCCCAATGCCATGTACTGTAAATGCAATAAAGTATGCAAATATGATAACTGGTAAACCTGTGCCAAGCGCATATATAACCGGTAAGTATAACCCTTTAGCGTTTGATATTGTTATAGGTATTAGCATTCCAAAGTAGAGCACTCCGCTATAGGGGCAAAAGGCTAAAGCAAAAGCCATTCCCATAATTAGTACACTAAGAAAGTTCCCGATTTTGGCTTTTTCTCCAAAGTTTTCAGTAAGTTTTCCTGCCCCGCCCAGCTTAATCTTTATGATATCGAGCATGAACAGACCAATAATAATAAGTGCGGGTCCAATTATACGTTCACCGTACTTATTTAAAAAGCCGGCTATTTTAAACTGGCTCGCACCAAAAAAGAATAACAACCCAATGGCTGTATAGGTAATGGCTCTGCCTAAGGTGTAAACCAGGCCGCTGTAGAATACCCTGTGTTGGTTCTCAATATCCTTACTGATATATGCTATAGCGGTGATATTGGTTGCCAGGGGGCAAGGACTTATGGCCGTTGCCAACCCTAGCAGGAAAGCGGTTAGTATTGGAATGTTTGAGCTGTAAATGAAATCCAGAATAAAATCCATGGCTAACCCTTGATGAGTTTTTTAACCTCGTTGGATAGTTCCTCCCTGAATTTATCGGGGTTGCGACGTGCTGTTCCAAATGCCATATTAGTAAGGTTGATCACCTTATCGCCCTTTACAAGCAGCAGCGATGAACCATATACTCCATACTTTTCGCAAATCTGCTTGTTTCGTCCTTCGTCGGCATTAATAACCTGTAGCTCTACCTTTCCTTCTTCTGCCTCTTTTTTAAGGTTTATTTCAAAGGTGGCTTTGGTTTCGTTTTCAATGGCTATGCAAGTTGGACAGCGATGTTCGCCATGGAAGTAGTAAACGGTAACAGGGTTTCCGCTACCATCAGTGCTAGCAATGCTGTTTTTTTCGCCAGAGTTTCCCATGCAGCTTACAATGGTTAAACTTGCCACTGCAAGCAAAAAGTATTTTAGCGCTTTCATACTTACTGCTGGCTTTTGGTTATAATTTCCTTTAGTTCCTTTGCATCGGGAACTCGGCCCGATAGAACAACCTTCTCGTTAATAACAAGCGCTGGGGTACGCATAACTCCGTAGTTCATTATATCCACAATGTCCTCAACCTTTGTGATGGTTGCCTGAACTCCAAGTTCATTAATTGCATTCTGGGTAGCCTGTTCAAGTGCCTTGCACTTGGGGCATCCTGTTCCTAAAACCTTAATTTCCATTGTTTGAAGTTTTAATGGTTTAACATTACTATTTTGATTTTCCAGCATTTGTGCTACATGAATTTGTATTTACCGCCTCCCAGATATTACTATTAAAAAAACGGTCGAATATTTCACGGGCTTCATTCCATGCCTCGGGGCGGATACAGTACTTGATTTTGGGCGGATTGAACTCCCCTTGTATCAGGCCTGCCTCGCGCAGCTCAGTTAAGTGCTGCGATAGCGTACTGCGGGCTATTGGTAGGTCGTTAACAATGTCGCCGCTGTAACAGCAGCTTTGCTGCGAGAGTATCTGGAGTATCTGCACCCGTACTGGATGGCTAAGCGCTTTGGCGTAACGCGCCAGTTTTACTTGTTCCTCGGTATAATTACTTTTCATCTTTCTCCAAAAAATTCTTGGCAAGTATACAAATATTTTGTATTTCGTAAAAATACGAAACGATTTTTTTTGAACTTTTTATGGGTCTTGTTTATAAATCAATCCCTTTTGGTGAAACTACCCGTTGGCTTTCATGTTAGGATGCCAGAAAACTTTGGCCATTTTAGGGAAAAGTCACAGTTTGTTAACTCGGAAAATTCAGTTAAGGTTTTTAAAATGTAATAGATTAAGGGATGTTTGTTGAGAAGATTGATAAGTGACAAGTTTTGCACTTGCAATATCGGGCAGTGTGCTAGAAACTGGTATTGATAAAATTCATCAAAAGATATATTTTGGATTTGCAATAGGCGAGCAAATGGGGTAAGGCCAAGGTTTTAGGGGTTAGTAGCTTATTTTTCGTGTGATTTTGTACTCTAGCTTTTTATCCCTAACCTTATTATTCTTTGTTACCCTGCATTGGTAGGTGAGTTTTTCAGTCCAATTCCCGTAGCTGTCGTATGTATACTCGTAAAAGTAACCTTGCTCCATTATACTGTTGGGGAGTGCTTCCAGCACAATATCGCCGTGTGAGTTAAACTCGCGCTTTATGGCTGAAGGTGGCTCAGGCAGTTTAGGGTCGAGTGGGTAGGTGGTTGCTCCTATAAACTGTTCGTTTGATTTGTAGCTAAGTACCCTTATAGTATTGTTTTGGGGGAGATAAACAATCCGTTCCTTTCCGGTTAGCACGTTTTTTTCGTTAAAAACCAGTACTTCGGTAATTTTAAGGTCTTTGTCGGGGATTACTTGTGCCCGTTGTTTAAGTTGATTCTCAAAAAACAATGATATCTCTTCAAGTACTCCAGAGGTGTCGTTATAGGTTAGCAGGATTTGCTCATTAATCCATCCCTTAAAATTCATGAACTGCCTGTTTACCTTTTTGGTGAGTTCGCCTTTTGCATTGTACTCCCATTGGCTTTCACCCATAATTCCACCTGCTTTGTTGTAACGTTTTTCGCTAACAATCTTTCCGTATGAGTTGTACTGTTTTACTATTTTAAAGTAACTCGGAGTTCCGCTTTTGGGAATAAGCAACTCATGTACTTCCTCCACCTTGCTAAACGATGGGCCTTTCGATTCGGGTGCAAGGGAACTAAAGTATACGTCAATTACCGGCTGCGAAGCCAATGTGAGCGGGAAAAGTAAGAATGTGATTACAATAAGTTTTAGTTGCATTGCACCTTATGGTTTACTGCAAATATAGCAATTCCATTATTTCCACTTTAAGATATTTTTGGGTTCGTGTAAGTAAACTCATTTATAAAATGAAAGAGCGCTACTTGTGTAGCGCTCTTTTCGGGACGGATACCGAATTATCCTACTCGAAGTCCTTTAAAACATTCATCAGTTTTTGCCTGGAGAAGAAGATTCGGCTTTTAACGGTACCAATTTTAAGGTTTAGCTTTTCGGCTATCTCCTTGTACTTGTAGCCCGATGTGTGCATCTGGAAGGGGATGCGGAACTCATCGTCGAGCTCATTAATCTTTTTACTAATCTCGCTGTGCGAGTACATGGCATCGGGGCCAAAGCTGTCGGGTTTGCTGTTGATTAGGAACTGGTTGGTGCTGCCATCAAAGGTGGTGCTCTGCTTTACCGATTTGCGGTAGTTGTTAATGAAGGTGTTCTTCATAATAGTAAATGTCCACGCCTTGATATTTGTGTTATCCTCAAACTTATCCTTGTAGGTTAAAGCTTTAAGGTAAGTTTCCTGTAACAAATCGCGAGCATCCTCGCGGTTTGCTGTGAGACTGTATGCAAATCGCTCCAGATTTGGCTCCAGCTCTATAAGTGCTTGGTTGAATTCTTGCTGTGACATATGATTTGGTTTTTATTTAGACTAGTTAAAATTAATTTGTTGAAACAAATTTAGAATTAATCTAAACAGTGTGCAAGATGATCAAGATGATATTTATCAATTGATACAAAACTTTTTATGGGTTCTAAATAAGTTTATGGCAACTTGATTGTTTTGGTTGGCGTTGAATGAATTTGTCTAAATAGCATGTAAAGAAAAAATCCCGCCGGGGGCGGGATTTATAACGTTAATTAGCTTATTTGGGGTGGTTACTTAATTATTGTTGGGTCGAGTCGGGCAATTATCTTCATCAGGTCCTGAGCCGATGAAACATAGGTAAGGTAAGATGGACCGCTTTTTTCCGTAAAAGCATGTCCTGTTGCAATAATCTCCACATCGGGTAAGGCCTTCTTCATGGGTTCAAAGGCCTCGTCCATATCGGCACTAACAAACGATGAAAGCGATGTAAATACCATTTTGCAGCCTAAGTCCTTGGAGCACCTAATAACATCGTCGATTGGTGTCGATTGGCCAAGGTAAATGGTCTTATAGCCTGCATTTTTGGCTATATAGGCAAAATATAGTAGTCCAATCTCATGGAATTCACCTTCGGGTAGGAAGAAGATGATTGGTGTTGATTTCCCAATTTCGGGTTGTTTGCAGGTGCGGTAAAGGTGGCTAAGTAAATTCCGAATTACATTACTGGCAAAGTGTTCGTGTGTTGTAGTTATTGCTCCGGTTTGCCATAGGTCGCCAAGCCTTTGGAGATAGGGCAGAACCAGATTCTCAAATGTGTACTCAATTCCATGCTTCTCGGACCATTCGCTGATGTGTTTTAGCAATTCGGTTTCATTGTACTGGATGGTGGCTGTAATCATGGGTTCAAGGTTGATATTGCCCATGCGGTGGTCCGATACAAACTTGGAGGCTAGGTCCGAAAGCTCTTCAAGCGACATGCTTGCCAGCTTGCTAATCCTAAAGCCGCGCTTAAGCAGTAACGATAGGTTAATGATAAACCTTAAATCGTTATCGTCGTAGCGGCGGATATTGGTGTCGGTTCGTTGGGGTGAAAAAATATTGTAGCGCTTTTCCCACATCCTTATGGTAGATGCTCTTATTCCTGAGAGCAACTCCATTTGCCTAATAGTGTATTGAGCCATTTTGCTAACTGCTAAAAGTGTTTATCAGTTTAACGCTAAAATGGTTAAAAGGTTTAACAAAATTATCAGAATTTTTTTCTAACAATCATCATTCCATCACGAATTGGCAGCAATACATTTTCAAGGGTGGTGTTTTCCTGAACCATTTTGTTGAACTGTCGGATTGCTTTTGTTTGCTCGTCGGTGCATGTTGGGTCAGCTACCTTGCCATTCCATAAAACATTATCGGCTATCAGGAATCCACCAGCGTTTAATTTTTCTGTACATAAGTTCAAGTACTGTGGATACTCCTTTTTCTCACCATCAATGTATATCAAATCGTATGTGTGGGGGAGGCCGGGGATTACTGTAAGGGCGTTGCCAATGATAAGGTTAACCTTGCTGGAGACCCCTGCTTTAGCAGTATAATGTTCAATGGTTTCCTGCAGCTCATCGTTTACCTCAATGGTGTCGATATATTTGCCTGCTGGAAGCGCTTTTGCCATGCAAATGGTTGAGTAACCTGTAAATGTACCAATCTCAAGTATACGATTTGGGCGTACCATCTGGCAAATCATCTCAATGAATTTACCCTGAACGGGGCCGCTTATCATGCGTGGGTTATAGGTGGTAAGGTATGTATGGCGGGTTAGCTCGTGGAGCACCTCATCCACCGGGGTGGTGTGGCTTTCGAGGTATTTGTCAATCTCATGGTTTGTGGTATACATGGCTACTTGTATATTAGCATCGATAGCCTATTGGGGCTAAGTATTTCATTGGCAATCTCCATAACCTCCAACGAAGTTATCTCCTCAATCCTTTTAAATACGTTCTGAATGTTATCGGGGCGTTCGTAAACCAAAATGCTTTTGGCCGTGGAAATCATGAGGTTTTCCCCGCTTTCAGCACCAATGGCCAGTTGGCCTATAAGCTGTTTTTTAGCTTTGGAGAGCTGCAGTATACCCATCCGTTTATTTCGTAGGCCATCCAGTTCCTGAAGAATAAGGTCAATTGCCTTATCGGTATCAGCCTTATCGGTGCCAAAGTAAATGGTAAATATACCGGTATCGCTGTATGGCGTGTACGACGATTCCACATTGTAGGCTAAGCCATGCCGCTCACGGAGCGCCAGGTTGAGCCTTGAGTTCATTCCCGGGCCTCCAAGGATGTTGTTTACCAGGTGCATGGCAATACGGTTTGGGTTATGCAGGTCGTACGCAGTAGTGCCAACAATGCAGTGCGATTGGTAGGTTGATTTCTTAACGGTTTTTCTTTGTGGTAAGTATTCGGTAATAGGAAGCCTTTTGTAGTTACGGGTGTTTGGGTGTATGCCACCAAAATACTTTTCGGCAAGCTTTACTATTCGATTAAAAGGGATGTTTCCAATTGAGCAGAAAACCATTTCATCGGTGTTATAGGTTCGTCCCATAAAATCGACAATGTGTTTTCTGGTAAACTTCCCAAGCTGCTTTTTTGTACCTAAAATATTTCGCCCAAAGGGGTGGTTGGGGAAAATTAACTCCTCAAAATCATCAAAAATTAATTCGGAAGGCGAATCGTGGTATGAGTTTATCTCATCAACAATTACTTCCTTTTCCCGCTTGAGTTCTTTCTCAGGGAAAGTGCTATGGAACATGATGTCGGCCAGTAGCTCTACTGCGCGGGCGAAATCTTGCTTGAGGAACGTGGCATGAATTACTGTTTCCTCCTTGGATGTGTAAGCATTCAGGTCGCCACCCACATCCTCCATGCGGCTCATGATGTGAAATGCCTTGCGTTTTTTTGTTCCCTTAAAAATTACATGCTCAATAAAATGGGCTAGGCCATGCTCATGATCGAACTCGTCGCGTGTGCCGGTATTTACCATTATGCAGCAGTATGCCACTGGCGAATCGGTTCGTTTGTGGGCAAGTCGTATCCCGTTTTGTAGTGTATAGAGTTCAAATTCCATTCCCGCAAAATAATCTGCAAACCTATTACATTTATATGGTTTTACAAAAACCCTTAAGATTGAGTTTAATCGCTCACTTTTCCACAATTCTTCAAACTTACCCTAACTCCTTCTAACTCCATCGAATTCTGTTTATTTCGAAAATTCCTAATCATCCCGAGTTATTCCCCCTCTTTGGCGCGCGCCTGCGGACGCGTGCAAGCGAGGGAGTTGGGCGGAGTCCAAGCCAAAGGCAGCACTTCAGCCGGACAAAAGAATTTGTGTACGTGACTGAACAAGGGATTTTTTACTAAATTTACTGAAGGCTACCGGGCGGAGCGGCGTATGCCGCACGCGTTTAAAAACGAGCGGGAGCGAGGGTAATAAAGTGTAGGAAGTAATTGTCACGTACTACAAGTCCGCGCCAGCAGTGGGGGTGAAATGTTAATGTTACCCCACGGATTGCAAATCCGCGCGAGCGGGGAGAGTTGGGTGAGTGGTTTAAACCAGTAGTTTGCTAAATTACAGTACGTGAAAACGTATCGAGAGTTCGAATCTCTCACTCTCCGCATGTCAATATTTAAATTAATTGTAAAAAAAAATTGTGTTTTTTGTAACAAAAATTTCAACAATTCGTAATATATATAAAAAAATATTGCATATGACAAGAGAAGAATTTGAGAAAAAATTTAAAATAATACAAATATTTGTTGCAAAAGCAGGATTTACATTAGAAGCAATTAGTAGGCGTTATTATGGTACTCTTGATGAAAAAAAGAATCCTGATGGTACTATTACGTATTATGCAAAAGTACATGTGAAAGATAAAGATAATGATAGTATAATATATTCAATGAGTAACGATAGAACTGAACTGCAATACAAAATGGACAGTTTAGTCGTATTGAATGTATACAAAGACTTGCATAAAAAAGACGGTGTCCATTTTATTAGATATGGTATGAAATACTATCTCAATTAATGCATAAATTCGAATTATTAAAAAGAACATACCCGATATCACAGTACGATAGATATTGTGATGGGTATTTTTTTATTTTAAATAATACTACAGAAGAAGAACGGAATGAATTGGAAATAAATATTAATGAATTACAGAAAATAATAAAAGCGGGTGAAAAATATATATATCAAGTAGCAAAAGATAATGGTGAATTTAAAACCATGTGTCTTTGTTTTAAAAACTATGAAATTATTAGAAAAAAATTGTTTAAATTTGAAGATTATTTTTTTTACTAAATTTCTTGTATCTGTTTGAATATTTTTCTATTTTTATAAAAATTGGAATTTTTATAAGAAAGAAAACTCCGCTTGCTCGGATTTGTAATCCGTGCGGTGATTATTTTAAAGATAAAGCAGAAAAATATTATGAAGTAAATAATGACTCAAAACTTATAATTATTTCAGATGAACAGTAAAATTCGTATTTTATTTATTTCAGTATATTTTATTGTTTTAATTTATCTCGTATTAGTATGCAGTGGCTATTACTACCCTGGATGGAATCCTTGCTTTTTATTCAGTATAGGTACTTTAATGGTAATTTTTATCATATCGATAGTTGGATTTTTATTTTCTCTTATTTTAAAAATCAAGAAAAATCGTTTTGTATTTGTGGGGCTTATTCCGTTCTTATTGTTTATTCCTTGCGATATCCTTAATGAACTAAATGGTATAGAATACATTAAGCGAAATGCATGCCAAGTCCGTAAAGTATATGTTCATAATACTTTTAGGGGTTCGTCAGGTGCTGGTTTATATCTTAAGACTAAAAAAAGTGATAAAAAATCATTTTATATGAGGGTAACAAAACGAACAACCCTTGAAAAGAAATCTTTTAGTGTCAAAAAATTTAAACAGGGCGATAGTCTTCTAATAATTTACCCGGTAGGGTGTAGTAAACTTTCAATAATATACAAGCCATACCCAACAAAGGAGGAGTTTAATAAGTGTAATGATTATGGTTACTATGTAAATGGTCTACTTTATAGCAAACAGGAGTACGAGAAGTTGTTTGGGAATAATGGCACAAAATAGCCCCGCTACCGCACGATTCCTCGGCCGCTCGCGCGGATTTACCTTCGGTGAGCTCCCTTCGGTCGGTTGTAATCCGTGCGGTTGTAGTTCGGCAAAGCCAATTCGTGCGGTTATTTTAAAGGTGTTTTCAATGAGGCACAGCTTGAATAAGTAAAAGTGTAGTATGTATTTATCACGGGCTATAAGACCGCACCAGCAATGAGTTGCGTATGCCGTACGCGTCTGCAGACGCGAGTGAGCAAGGGGAGCAGTGCGTTGAAATAGCTATGACCATCGCCCATTAATTTTTGCTCCACACCAGCCGCATTTCCCATTGTTAATGTTAACAAGTGCTACATTGTATCCCTTGCGTTCCACAACCACCTTACCGCATGATGGGCAAATGGTATCGCCCGATCCGGGCAGAGCTGTATTGCCTATGTAAACATATTTCAACCCACACGATTGGGCAATCTCTCTTGCCTTAATTAGCGTTGATTTTGGTGTTTGTGGGAGTTGGGTAAGTTTGTATAACGGGAAGAACCGGCTAAAATGCAACGGCACTTCGGAAAATCCATTACTTGCCAGCCACTGGCACATCTTACGTATCATGGCATAATCATCGGTCCATGTGGGTATAACCAGGTTGGTTATTTCAACCCAAACGTTCATCTCGAGTAGTATGCGTAAGGTGTTAAGAATAGGCTCCAGGGTTCCTGCATTAAGCTTCAGGTAGATTTCATTACTAAACGATTTCAGGTCGATGTTGGCAGCGTCAATCCTTTTTGCGAGTTCGCGTAGCGGTTCCTCGTTTATGTAACCGTTCGATACTAGTACATTGCCTATGCCCTTTTTCTGAGCAATTCCAGCGGTTTCATACATGTATTCGTAAAAAGTAATTGGCTCTGAGTAGGTGTATGCTATGCTTTTGCATCCATTGCGTTTGGCCTGTTCAACCACCTGTTCGGGGAATAGCTCTGCATTTCGGGTATCCTTGGGACTGCTTTGCGAGATCTCCCAGTTCTGACAGTTTAGGCAACCAAAGTTACAACCAGCCGTTGCAATGGAAAACGATTTGCTTCCCGGGTAGTAATGGTAAAGAGGTTTCTTCTCAATGGGATCGATATGCACGGCGCACGGATTACCGTAGGCAATGGTGTATAGCTTTCCGTTGTAGTTAACCCGGTTGCGGCACTGGCTGGTTTCTCCGGGACGAATATTGCACTCATTGGGGCAAAGGTTGCAACGCATACCGCGCGGAGTGGGTGTGTAAAACATTGCCTCGCGGCTCCACTTCCAGGGTTTATCGTCCAACCCAAATGCCGATAGGCTTAAGTATCGCAGGGCCATAAAACCTCCGGTTGCTAAAAGACTCCGCTTCAGGAATTCGCGGCGCGATATCTTTTCCATGGTGTGAGTTTTTTAAACTTTAAGAAATAGGTAAATGCCAATGAAAACCAATAATACCGCAATGCTTGACAGAAATCCAATTGATGGTATTAGCAAAAGTGTAACAATTACAATGCCAGCAGCCGATCCCATAAGGTCGGCAGCATAGGTTTTGGCAGGTTGGTTGGGGTTAGAGTTTGAATTCTCGGTAATACTAATATACAGGTAGCCAACACTAAACGAAGCAGTGAGTATTCCTGCACTTACAATGGCTATTAATAGCCAAATTTCCACATGCATCATAGTTATAAAAAGGGCAAAAAGAATAATAAATGAACCGATTAATGAAATTTTTATGTGTTTAGGTTTTATACTGATTACCTTCCCGTATGCCATTGAGCCTAGCGCTAGTCCTCCCATGAAAAGGGCAATCATTGCGCCAAGCGTGCCGTAAAGTAAGCCTGCTGCAATTTGTAGAGTTAATAGGTAAAGGGTTTGGATAGCCGATCCGGCAAATCCTACAGCGTACATCGCGCGCAGGTGGTAGTTAGTAACAAAGAAAGGGATAAGTAAAAGGACGGCTCCAACGACCATAAGTAGCCAAATCTTATCGCCAAACATCGATAGGTACCCTAGCGTGTTTTGCAATACCGGCCAAGGATGATTATCGGTGTTTATTTTCAGGGTTGATTGGGTTTGCTCATGAAAGAAATGGTTACGCTGAGCAATGTGCTCATCGTTGATGTAATCGGGGCGTACGTATAGGTTGGCTTCGCCAATATTTTGCTCGCTTAGTAATTGAGCCATATCAATACGTATAGTGCTATCCGATGCAAGCAGGTAATCGCGCTCGCCGCTTATTACCTCTACATTTCGGAAAACGCTCTTAAACGTAGCTGCTATCGACGTGTAGGCCTTTTGCCTTGGTGCCGATGGGTAGTTCCCAATACCTGAAAGGCTAACACTTAAAACCCCATCTGCTGTTAAGTGTTTCTTTAAAAGTTCAAGGAATTCAATGGTAAAGAAACGGTTTTGTTCAAGCGATGTTGGCTCGGGCGTTGTGATAATTGCAATGTCGTACTTTTCCGATGATTTTCTCAGAAAACCACGAATGTCACTATTGATAATTTTAGTATTGTCCGGGAAATCAACCTTACAATAGTTTCCACTCATCCTTAAAAGATGGGGATTAGGTTCTACATAATCTACTTTTTTTACTTGCTTATACTTTTTCAGCTCATCAATCAGACCCGCATAACCTCCCGATACCAGTAAAACCTTACTGGGCATGTAGCGTTGCGATATGGTGTAATGCACTACTTCCTCGCAGTAAATGGTATTTTGCGTGCCAAAAAGCATTGTTCCATTTTCGAAAAAATTGAACTGATCCTCCGAACCGGTCACGGTTATACTTCCATAGGGCGAATCGGTTACCGATAGTACCTTCTGCCCCGGAAAAAGCATCGACTCCGCTTTAATGTCAAAATTTAATGTTTTTACTGATATGCCAATTGTTAAAAGCGACATTGGAATAGCAAGTCTGGCAATATTTTTAAGGGGGTAGGCTATGATTAAACTAGCTAAAAAACCAACCGCAATTGCTGCAAGGTATGTATTAAAAATCCAGATAATTACAAGCGATAGCAAAAGTCCCCCTGCCAAACTTCCTAATGCTTCGTAAGCATAAATGGATGGGTATTCCGATTTTATTTGTTTGGTGAGCAAGGCATAAACCATGCCCGATGGGAAAGCAGTGGGAGTCATCATTACTACAATCATCACTATAACATGGTAAGGTGGAATAAGCACTCCCGACGGGAAAAAGGTTTGCCTGATTTCGCCCGATAAGAAAATAAAAATTATGGCTGAAAGAAACATAAACCCTAGTGCCATTCGGGTTAACTTTTGGGGGTTTATCCCGTTAGCCGTTCGGCTTCCGGCAATGGCACCCGCAGCCGACAGTAGCATCCATATACCTATTATCCATGTTATTAGGAACTCGTTCCCCTGGAATACCTTAGTGAACTGCCTAATCAGCAGTACCTGAAGCGATACCGAGAGTAGTCCAAGCGCAAAAGCTGACTTTACAAGTTGCTGCTTTGTATTAACCGTTGTCGTTTTGGTTTGCCTACCCCTAAACAAAAGGTATTTACTGAAGTATCCCCTGTGCCAAAGGGTATGAATGAATGCCACCACGCTCATGGCAATCCCAAGCTGAACGTGCCACTGTAGCATGACCTTAACAAAACTCCACCCCAGCTTATAGTTTATATTGATTATTAGTAGAATTCCAAGAATGGCACAGCCAAGGAATACAAATAGCAGAGCAAAGTTCCAGAACTTCCGATGGGTTGAAAAAGATATAATGCCTGCTTGCACCATTAGGCTGCCAAGTAGATAATATATGGTGATGGCTAACGAAATGGGAATCAGGAGGTAGGGTGAACTCATGGACAGCAATCTACTTTAAGCCCAGTTCCTTCTCATCGAAAACAATGGCCTCGTAGGTAAATATTTCGGCATCGCGCCAGCCATCCCACCCAATACCAGCCTTGTCGCGTGCGCAGTGGCCAAGGAATTCTTCAAGCGACCATCGGGTTTCCTTTGCCACCTGTGGCAAAAACGTTCCGGAGCGACCTCCTTTTTTGATATATATTCCGTGTTTACCCAGTTCTATCTCCTTAATGTCGCTTATTCGTTTCATTGGGGTAAGAACCGAAATCTCAATATCAATATCGTTCAACTCGTCGGCTGTTACCGATTCAAAACGGTAATCCTCAGTTGCTGCCGATATGGCCATGGCCATTACTACACGGTAGAGTGGGGTTGTGGTGGAAAAATTTCCAATGCATCCACGTAACTTACCGTGGTTGTGCAGGGTTACAAAAGCACCGGCATTGGTTTTTAGAGTTGATGATAGTTTGGACTCATCGGGTGGTGTGGGGGTTTTCCCGGAAAGGTATTCGGTGATGGTTTTCCGTGCAAGTTTGAGTAGCTCGCGTTTATCGTTGTCGGTTAGGTTGAAGTCTACAGTTTTGGCTTGCTGTTGAATGGCAGCAATAGCCCAGTAGCCTACAACCCTATCCTTGCCGCCGTAAGGCGAATCGCCGGAGTTTCTATACATAATTGTTTTGTAGGTGATGCCAGGTTTCCCCTCAGTGATTTTCAAAAGCGTAAGCCCCGATGTCCATCCACACATGGCTGTTGCCAGGTCGTCGATACCAGCATTCTCGTTTCGGATTTTGGCTTTCATGAACTCTACAGGCGAGTTAGAGACAATGGCATGGGCCATATCGTCGTCGGTGTGGCGGGCATCCTCGTATGAGGGGTAGTGTGAGAAGTCGGAACTGATTATGAAAAGATTATCGGGGTTAAGGTATGGTTCTAATGCTTCGGCCAAAAGGGTAACAGTGGCTTGCGATTCGCCACCAATAATTATGGGGATAATGGAAAAATCGTTTTTTAGCCAGTATTGCAGAAATGGCAATTGAACCTCAAGGCTATGCTCCTTGACATGTGGTTTTACATCATCCGTAAACACCTTATGGTTTTGAACCAGTTCGTTTGCCAAAGGGTCAATAGGAACCCTGCCTAGTGGCGTAATAAATGCACCCTTGGTGTAAACGGCTGCTCCTGTAAAAAACATGGTGTGGCTCGATCCTATCAGGAAGATATGCTTGAACTTTTTATCCCTGTCAATTTGCCTATACCCGCTTGCAGCCACCTGACCGGAAAAAACGTAACCGGCATGAGGTACAATTAGGGCTAGGGGCTGAGCATCCAAAACCTTTTGTGCACTATCGAAGTAAGATTTCACCTCCTTTTCCAGCTGAGCCTTTGTGCCGGGATAAAATTGTCCTGCTACAGCTGGTTGTCTATCGAAATCGTTAGGGTTATTCATATTCTGTCCGTTACACGATGTTTCGGTTACTATTAAAACTGTTAGCGTAAAAGCACAAAGCTTTTTACTACGGTTAAGCAGATTATACATTATGCTAACGGTTTGGTATTTCCCCAAATTTACCTTTAGGATAGGGAAAAGTCAAGGGGAAATGAAAGAAATGTTTAAGCTAGAATGGAATAGCGTTTTCAGCTGAAGCGGTTCCTCTTGGAGTATGTTCAGAAGTTTTGAAGAGGATAAAATGACTGGCAGAAAATTTGAAAATAATTTACATGCAATTTTAAATCTATTAAAATAAAAAACCCGGCTTTTGGCCGGGTTTGGGTGGAAGATGGGACTTGAACCCACGACCCCCAGATCCACAATCTGGTGCTCTAACCAGCTGAGCTACATCCACCATGTCAATTGCGGCTGCAAAGGTATAAACATTTTTTCTAAATGCAAAAATGTTCAAAAGTAATTTGATTAAACGCTGTATTGACATCAATTTTAATACCTTCGCATTAGTAAGTTATAATTATGTTAGGCCTTGTATCAAATTCTACACGCGCATTGCAAGTTTTTCAGGTAATGCGTTTTGTAGCCATGCTCACCATTGGGATAGTCATGGCAAGGCTTGGCTTTGGAAAAACTGCAATAGGAAACTATGAGGCGGTACTCTTTATTAGCGGGCTACTTACTACATTTTGGGTTACAGGGCTAATTCAAGCATTGCTTCCTCTTTATACCCGTAGTAACGACATTTCAAAAGATGACCGTTTGTTTAATGCCTTTATGGTCATTTTTGGGCTTACTGTTTTGGCTTGCCTGTTTGCTACAGTTTTTACCGCAACTATTACTGGTTTTGCAGCCATTAATCATAGCCTTTTCCCCTTGATGCTACTTTACATGCTTCTGAGCACCCCTTCAACAATGGCCGAATACATTTACTTTCTGCACGGAAATTATAAGGCCATGCTATCGTATGGCGTCATTACCTATGGCATTCAGATAATCCTTGTGGTTTTGCCTGTATTGTTTGGTTTAGATGTGGCATTTGCTGTATTGGGTTTGATAGTGGTATCGGCAGTTCGTTTTATATGGTTAATATCGCTTTTAGTCCGTAATTCAAAATTCAGAGTTAATGTCGATTTTTTAAAGGATTACCTAAGCGATGGCATCCCGCTTTCCTTGAAATTCCTTATTAGCAGCTCAGGCTTATATATCGATCAATTAATTATTGGATACTATTACGATTCATCAACCTTTGCGGTTTACCGTTTTGGAGCGCGCGAAATCCCATTGGCTACAATTCTTGCAGCATCGTTAAGCAACTCCATGCTGGCCGATTTTGCCGACAGGCAAAGGCTGGGAAATACTCTCTTGAATCTTAAACTGGAAAGTTCAATGTTGATGCACATTCTTTTCCCTACCTCAATTGCTGCAATCCTTCTATCCCGATGGCTATTCCCCCTTGTTTTTGGTGCTGAGTTCCAGGAAAGTGCTAATGTTTTTATGATATACTGCTTAATTGTATTAAGCAGGGTTATATTCCCGCAAACGGTTACCCAGGGATTTCGTAAAAACGTGGCTGTACTATCCATTTCAATTGCTGAAATGATCATGAATATCATTCTGAGCCTTTTACTGGTTAAGTATTTTGGAATAAATGGAGTAGCAGCAGCTACGGTAATTGTTTATGCCGTTGAAAAAGTGTTGCTTATGGCATACAACTCCTACCAGTTAAAAATTTCTTTAGTTTCATATGTGCCAGTAAAAATATTTTTGGCCTATTCCCTGTTAACGCTTTCCGTTTTTGCGTTTTCTTGGTTTTTCCTGTAAAGCTGGCAGAAGGGTAAAAACAATTAAGTGGGAGTAACCAATCAAGCACCTTGTTAAGGTTGCGTTCTTAAATATTGAACTGGGATTCAATGTTGTTTAGTTAAGGTTATTTGTAATGTTGCGCGCAAGCGAAAAATAACGCAATCGTGCTGAGTCCCGATTTATAGGAATAGACTTTGTCGAAGCATCTCTTTGTCCCTTCATCCCCTTTATTAATCAATGAGATTCCTTAACCAGCAAGGAATGGCGTAAGCAGCGGCATAAAAGCCTGACCCGGCAATGGGTCGGGGGTGGAACGTGGGGATGGGTTTTGTAAGCGATACCACATGAGTCACGCCGCAGGCGTGGCGAATAGTATCGCGTGGCAGTTCCACCCGCGGGGTACCCATCGGGTCGGGCTTTTCAGCCTTGATTTTCTTTGGTTCTTTCTTGTATCAAGACAAGAAAGAACGTTTAAATAACTCTTTGTAATGCTTTTCCGTTGCGATGCAACGCCTCACCCTTGCTTTTTGGCATATGCATTACGTGCATCGCTTTACATGTTGGAATAATCATGGTGTTACAAATATTACACCCCTACGGGGCTGGTGACGGCGTTGGTTGTTCTTGTATCGTTATTCGTGAATGCTATTCTGTGTAATACTGTGTTACACTGTGTAACTCTGTGATACCTGTTGTTGCTCGTTTCATGATTTGGTTGTCATGCTGAGCCCATCCGAAGCATCTCTTTGTCCCTTCATCCCCTTTATTAATCAATGAGATTCCTTAACCAGCAAGGAATGGCGTAAGCAGCGGCATAAAAGCCTGACCCGGCAATGGGTCGGGGGTGGAACGTGGGGATGGGTTTTGTAAGCGATACCACATGAGTCACGCCGCAGGCGTGGCGAATAGTATCGCGTGGCAGTTCCACCCGCGGGGTACCCATCGGGTCGGGCTTTTCAGCCTTGATTTTCTTTGGTTCTTTCTTGTATCAAGACAAGAAAGAACGTTTAAATAACTCTTTGTAATGCTTTTCCGTTGCGATGCAACGCTTCCCCCTTGCTCTTTGGAAAATGTATTGCGTGCATCGCAACACATGAGGGAGTAGCCATGGAGTTACAAATATTACGCCCCTACGGGGCTGGAAGCGTTGTTCGTTGTTCGTGGAACTATTGCCATGTTGAGCGCAAGCGAAACGTCTCAATGGGTCGATTGTAGATCCTTCGCTCCCCGCTAGGGCGGGACAGGCCGCTCAGGAAGACAGGCATGAATATTTTTGTTAACTAAACGACATTGATTTTCTATTAAAAACCTTTATCTTATAAGAGGAATATAAAGTATGCTCCTTTCTATTCTATTACAACAGTCTAACCGCTACGCGGTAATTGAATAAGTACGAGTTTTTGGTTCCTAAAAACTTTTGTCGGACTCCTGATGTATTTATTTATCTGCTCAATTCTTCTTTTAACTTTTCACTTTTCACGTTTAACGAACTTAAACTTCCTCTAACTTCATCATATTCGTCTAATCCGACTCATTCCGATTCATTCCGACCCATTCCTCAAAATTCATGGCACTTAGGCTGAACTATTTCCCCCAAAGCTTTGAATCTGCACTTTTTCAGTGTAATTTTGAGCAAAATTGGAAAACTTATGGCAACGTTGGAAAAGGTCTTGGAGATAAAATCGCAGATAATACACAGGGCTAGTGGCGAAGTGGCAGAGAACATGCGTATGGCCGGTATTATTTACAAAGTAAACTATGGCGTTCCTATTCCTGAACTCAAGGAGTTGGCAAAGCCCTATAAGGGCGACCATGACCTGGCGTTAGAACTTTATGCCGAAGATATCAGGGAGTGTAAAATACTGGCAAGCCTGATTGCCGACCCTGAAAGATTGACAGGTGAGCAGATTGATGAGTGGGCTGCGGAGTTTACCAACCCCGAAATTGTGGAACAGGTTTGCGGTAACTTGTTCTGGAAATCGGAATTTGCGCTTTCGCGTAGCATTGAATGGTGCCTAAGCAACGATGAGCTTTTGCGTAAAGCAGGTTTGCTAATTATTGCACGTAAGGCATCCGATACAGCCATTAAAGAGAGTTTGCTTGAACCTTATATTGGCATCATTGAGAATATGGCCGAGGAGATGACCGATTTAACCCAGTCGGCAGTTCAGTTCGCCTTACGCGAAATTGCTAAACGCAGTCCTGAACTGGCTGCAAGGGTTTCGGAAACAGCCAGTAGGATGACCGAGTCCGAGAACGAGCTGGCTGCATGGGTTGGTAATGAGCTACTTTTTGAATTAACCGAATAATCTGCTACTTTTGCACGGCATAATTTTTGAATAATGCGTATTGAATTTTAAACAAGGTATTTGTATGAACTTAACTAAATCGTCAAATCCTGCCCTATCGGACAGGATATTTTCAAAAGCTGGTTATGCTTCGGGTGCTGAGGTTATGACACTTCAGGGAACTTTGAATAAGGCATTGCTGATGCTTGCGCTGGTAATTCTGGGAGCAGCTTATACCTGGCGTATCTTTTTCGAGAGTGTCAACCCTGCATCGGTTGTTCCGTGGATGTTTGTTGGAGGAATAGGCGGTTTTATTACATCGTTGGTGGTGATATTTGCGCCCAAAACTTCACCTTACACTGCTCCGGTTTATGCCTTGCTTGAGGGGATTTTCCTTGGTGGAATATCGGCCTACTTTGCATCATCGTATGGTGCTGGTATAATAATGCAGGCAATTGGGTTAACCCTAGCCGTTTTCTTCCTGATGCTATTGGCTTACCGTAGCGGAACAATCAGAGCTACAGGAAAATTTAAGGTGATGGTTTTAGCAGCCACTGGCGCTATTGCATTAACCTACTTTATTTCCTTTGTACTCAGTTTCTTTGGCATAAGCTTGGGTTTTATTCATGGTAGCGGAACCTTTGGAATCATCTTTAGCCTAATAGTAGTTGGTGTTGCAGCGCTTAATATCATTATCGATCTCGATTTTATTGATAGGGCTTCAGCATCGGGTGCACCCAAGTTCATGGAGTGGTATGGAGCATTTGGCTTGATGGTTACCCTTATCTGGCTTTACATTGAGATTCTTAAACTGCTTGCCAAACTGAACAGGCGAAATTAAAACTTATCCGGATAAATCATTTTTTAGCTGCAATAGTTTGATATTTAAATATAAGTTGATAACTTTGCAGCCCATTAAACCGAAGTTGGAAGTAAACAAATTTATAATACAATGAAAAAGGGAATACATCCGGAAAATTACCGTCTGGTGGCATTCAAGGACATGTCCAATGAGCATGTATTTATCACCAAGTCGGCTGTTAACACCAAGGACACCATTACTATCGATGGAGTTGAGTATCCTTTGGTAAAGGTTGAAATTTCGAACACTTCACACCCATTCTACACCGGTAAGGTTAAGCTGGTTGACACCGCCGGTCGTGTGGATAAGTTCATGAACCGCTACAAAAAGCACATGGATAACAAAAAGTAATGTTGCTCAAATAATTCAGGAAAAGCTCTTAGGTATAAGAGCTTTTTTTGTTTTAAAAGGGTTACTTTTTTTGGTAACTTTGTTCAAAATAAATCGATTTATATGATTAACACCATAGTTCTTTTTGATGACCAAAGGCGCGACGATTTACTGCCTTTAACCTTTACCCGTCCGGTGGCTGAAATCCGCATGGGTATTCTTACCATATCCCAAAAGTGGTCAATGTTAACCGGGGCATCGGTTCACTATTTAACGCAGGATTACCTTCAGACCAAATATCCCAATGCCCCCAAAGGGGAACCTGTTTTGTTGGTAAATGGAGGTATTTGCCCCGATAGCAATTTGGTTGATAAAATAAGAGCGCTCAAACCTAACCAGGCAATTGTTAAGGGCGACACGCTTATAGCGGCAATGCTTAATAGCACAGTGGACACTTTACCCGCAGCGGGCTTGTTTGAGAAGACGTTTGAGTATCCGGATGATATTCTCGAGGTCAAGTATCCCTGGGATATTTTCCGAAACAATGGCGAAGCCATTGTTCGCGATTATAGCCTTATCACTAAGGGGCGGAAGTCGCAACCAATTTCAGCTACCAATACTGTTTTAAACCCTGATAATGTTTTTATTGAGGAGGGTGCTCGCGTGGAGTGCGCAATTCTTAATGCCGAAACTGGTCCGATATACATAGGGAAGGATGCCGAAGTAATGGAGGGTTCCATAGTGCGTGGCCCGTTTGCCCTTGGTGAGCATTCAGCGCTGAAAATGGGTGCAAAAATATATGGCCCTACCACTGTAGGTCCATACTGCAAGGTTGGCGGCGAGGTTAATAACAGCGTGTTTTTTGCTTTTTCAAACAAGGCTCACGATGGTTTTATCGGTAATTCGGTAATAGGCGAATGGTGTAATCTGGGTGCCGATACCAATAACTCAAACCTCAAAAACAATTACGCTTCTGTAAAGCTTTGGAGCTACCGAAAAAAGGGATTTGTTGATACCGGATTGCAGTTCTGTGGGCTAATAATGGGCGACCATTCAAAATGTGGCATAAATACTATGTTTAATACCGGCACAGTGGTTGGTGTAAGTGCCAACATTTTTGGCGATGGTTTCCCCCGAAATTTTATCCCTTGCTTTTCGTGGGGAGGGGCAGCCGGCTTTACAACCTATCAACCCCAAAAAGCTTTTGAAACCGCCCGGATTATGATGTCGCGTCGCGATTTGCCATTTACCGATATCGACAAGGAAATCCTACTTAAGGTTTTTGAGCTAACCCGAGAATACAGGATGTATTAAGGATAAAGGGTAAAGGATAAAGGGTAAAGGTTAAAGGATAAAGGATAAAGGGTAGATATTCAGGGTTTAATGGCCTGTTCCGCTCTGAGGGGTTCAAGGTTTTAATACCAACAACCATCAACTACTTTTTGGCATAGCAATTGACCATATAGTAAGCTGGGTTAGTTTTACCCTTTAATGTGTCATATTGTCAGAAAATTGAGAGGAGATAAAATGAAGAAAAAGTTTGGACTATCAATACTAAATCAGCAAATGGACGATACTAACGATTCAGAAGTAAACTTTATACCCATTTTGGCAGAGGGCGAAGTGCCCGAGGTCAAAAAGGCAGATATCCCCGATGTGCTACCCATAATGGCATTGCGTAACACTGTTCTCTTTCCCGGTGTATTGATGCCAATTACCGTTGGGCGGGAGAAATCGCTAAACCTAATTGCAAGTCTACCACCAAAGAAGAAAATAATTGGGGTGCTCTCGCAAGTCGATGCCCGTATTGAGGATCCCTCATCAGGCGATCTTTTTAAGGTTGGCACCATTGCTCAGGTTATTAAGGTGCTTGAGCTACCCGATGGCAACTCGTCAGTTATACTTCAGGGATTATCGCGATTCCGTGTCGACCAATTTGTAAGTGAGGAGCCATACTTTATGGCTCGCGTTCTGGAACTGGCTGAGCTTTTACCAAACGAGGACGATACAGAGTTCATAGCTTTAACCGAATCAATAAGGGATCTCACCATTCGAATAATACATCTTTCGCCAAATATACCCAAGGAGGCTTCGTTTGCCATAAAGAATATTGATAACCCCAAAATGCTTGTGAACTTTATATCGGCAAATAGCGATATTAAGACTGATGAAAAACAAGCATTGCTTGAAGAGCACGACCTTAAGAGACGGGCTGAGCAGCTGCTGCGAATATTAACCCGTGAGCTGCAAATGCTTGAGTTGAAACACGATATTCAGAACAAGGTTAAGCACGATCTTGACCAGCAGCAGCGTGAGTATTTCCTTCAGCAGCAGATGAAAACCATTCAGGATGAGCTGGGAGGAAACCCCATTGAGCAGGAGATAAATGAGCTCAAGGAGCGCGCTAAGGCCAAAAAGTGGAGTAAGGAAGTTGCTGAACATTTTGATAAGGAGGTCAACAAACTCAACCGTATGAACCCCATGGCCGGGGAGTATTCGGTTCAGCTGAACTACGTTCAGCTACTGCTCGACTTGCCGTGGAATGAGTACACCAATGACAATTTCAACCTTGATCATGCCAAAAATATCCTCGATGAAGACCACTTTGGCCTAGAGCAGGTAAAGGAGCGTATCCTGGAGCATTTGGCTGTGCTCAAACTTAAAGGCGACCTAAAGGCGCCAATCCTATGCTTATACGGACCTCCGGGAGTGGGTAAAACCTCGCTTGGCAAGTCGGTTGCCAGAGCATTGGGTCGAAAGTATGCTCGTATCTCGTTAGGAGGTATGCACGATGAGGCTGAGATTCGTGGTCACCGCAAAACGTACATTGGCGCCATGCCCGGCCGCATAATTCAAAGCCTGAAAAAGGTAAAATCGTCAAATCCTGTCATCATCCTCGATGAGATTGATAAGGTGGGCAAAGATTTCCATGGCGATCCCGCCTCGGCTTTGCTGGAAGTGCTCGACCCCGAGCAGAATAGCACATTCCACGATAACTTTGTGGAGGTGGAATATGATCTTTCAAAGGTGCTGTTTATTACCACTGCCAATACCGTGGCTACCATAAATCCTGCGCTGCGCGACCGTATGGAAATGATTGAGGTTAGCGGGTACAGCTTGGAGGAAAAGGTCGAGATTGCTAAGCGCCATTTGCTGCCCAACCAACTCAAGGAGCATGGCTTGAATAGTGATGCCTTGGAGTTGAGCGATAAAGTATTGGCCAAGGTAATCCAGGAATACACCCGGGAGAGCGGCGTTCGAAACCTGAACCAGAAAATTGCAAAGTTGGTTCGCTATGCTGCCCGTATGATTGCCTCGGAGCAAAAGTATAATCCCAAGCTAACCAATAAGGATATTGAAAAGATTCTTGGAGTTCCGCGCTATACAAAGGAACTTTACCAAGGTAACGATATTGCTGGTGTTGTTACCGGTCTGGCTTGGACTGAAGTTGGTGGCGAAATACTTTTTGTGGAAACCAGTCTTAGCCGCGGCAAAGGTAATCTCACCCTTACGGGTAATCTGGGCGAGGTAATGAAAGAGTCGGCCATTCTGGCCCTTGAATATATAAAATCGCACGCCGATTATCTTGGAATTAAACACGAGGTTTTTGAGAAATGGAATGTACACATCCATGTACCCGAAGGGGCAATCCCAAAGGATGGGCCTTCGGCTGGTATTACGATGGTGACCTCACTAGCATCGGCATTTACCCAGCGTAAAGTTAGGGCAAACGTAGCAATGACTGGGGAGATAACACTTAGAGGCAAGGTACTGCCAGTAGGTGGTATCAAGGAGAAAATACTTGCAGCTAAACGTGCCAACATTACCGATATCATTCTTTCGGCCGATAATCGCAAGGATGTTTCCGAGATTGATGCTACATATGTTAAAGGGTTGAAATTCCATTACGTTAGCAACATCCACGAGGTGCTTGATTTAGCTTTGCTAAACGAGAAGGTCGATAAACCTATGAATATTGATTAGCCGTGAATATAATGCATGAAAAGACCCTGAATTAAGGGTCTTTTTTTGTTTATTAACTATTAAGTCGTCAATTTTACCTATAATTGTATGAAAATTGCTGGAGCTAAATAAACTTAGCCATGGAAAAAGTTGCCCTGTTTCCGGGTTCGTTCGATCCTATTACAGTCGGTCACGAATCAATTGTTTACCGATCATTATCCCTTTTCGATAAGGTGATAGTTGCTATTGGCTATAACGCCAATAAAAAGGCTTTTTTCAGCATTGAGAAAAGGATTGCCATGATCCAAAAGGTGTTTGCTCAAGAACCACGTGTTCAGGTGATTAGCTACGAGGGCCTTACCGTAGATCTTTGCAATAGGCTTGGCGTTCGGTACATCCTACGGGGACTACGTACTTCAGCCGACTTTGAGTTTGAACGTGCCATTGCGCAGGTAAATAAGCTAATGCACCCTAATATTGAAACGGTATTCATGCTTACTGCACCCCAGCACACACCCGTTAACTCAACCATTATCCGCGATATTCTTTTGCATAATGGCGACCCATCGCAGTTTATCCCATCAGCCATTAACATCAAGGATTATCTTTAAACTTATGGCTAAATTTAAGTTTCTTTTATTATTCTTACTGCTGTTTATTGGCGTTGAGTGTAAAATCGGCGCCCAGGAGGCCATGATTTTTGGCAATGCTGCTGAATACAAGGGCTCCGATATAATATTTTATACCTATTCCGATTACATAACTGAAACCGAATACGAGGTTGGTAGGTGTAAGGTTGAGCGCGATGGCAAGTTTAACGCAAAGCTTAAAGTGCTTGAAACCAGCTTTGTTTTTGCCCACCTTGGAGTTTATAGGATTTATTTCTTTGCCGAGCCTGGTAAACGGTATGAGCTAGTGCTTCCCCCTCGCGAGGATAAAACCGAGGCACAACGACTCAATCCTTTTTTCCGTGAAACCGATTTGCAGGTGGGCATAAAAAATGTTGATAGGAACGATATCAACTTCCTGATAAATGCATTCGACTTGCGCTTCAACCAAGATTTTGATCAGATTGTGCAGGATGCATACCGTGGCCGTCAGCATAATATCGATTCGTTAATAACCAGAATTGAGGAAAAGTTTGCCGGAACCGGCAACCAGTTTTTCGATGCTTACCGTGAGTACAGGTACGGTTTGCTCAGGCAAATCACCTTCATAAAAAAATCTACTGCCACATCAAAAGAGCTGTTCCTGAATAGGCCTATATTGTACCGTAACCCGGCATACATGGAATTGTTCAATCTGGTTTACGACAAGTACTTTTTGTTCTTTTCAAGAACATCGCAGGGGAATGCCATTTTTGATGATATTTCGCGCTACAAGAGTTTGGGCAGGCTTAAGCGTACCCTTGCCACCGACGATGTGCTTAGTAACGATACCCTGATGGAGATGGTAATTCTTAAATCGTTGCACGATGAGTTTTTCAGCGATAATTTCTCCCGATCGGCTCTGCTTACCATTCTTGACTCCATTTACAGAACCACCACCATACCGGAACATGTGATAGTTGCGGAGAATATCAGGAACAGGATTACCAAGCTTTTACCGGGTTTTGTTCCTGCACCTTTTTCGCTCAACGATGTTAATGGTCGTGAGGTTTCGCTTGATAGATTCAAGGGCAAGTATGTTTACCTGAACTTTTGCACCACCACAAGCTACACTTGTTTAAAGGAGTTTGTTCAGCTTGAAAAAATAAGCAAGCAGTACAAGAAGCATCTGGAGGTTGTCACCATTTCAGCCGACGATAATATTGATGATTTAAAAAGCTTTTTGGAAAACAGTAAGTACGATTGGACATTCCTACACTTTGGGAATAAACCGGAAATACTCAAGGATTACGATATACGTGTATATCCAACGTATTTTTTGATTGGGCCTGACCGGAAAATGATTCTTTCACCAGCGCCTTCGCCCGAGGAGGGCTTTGAACGCCGATTCTTTCAATTGCTCCGAAGCAAAGGGGAAATTTAGTCCAACTCCTTGAGAACAGAGAGCAGGCTTGAGTAGCTATCGGCAAGGTATACAAAGATATCGGAACGCTTAACCCACTTTACCTGTTCTATTCCCTCTTCGGTTTGGGGTTTTAGGGTATCGCATTTAGGGGTATACATATTAAACCAATGCGTGGATTTTAGCATTTGCTTGCCATTTAAAGTATAGGTGTGGTAGGTTGTTGTAATTTGCTTTCCAAGAGTAATGCCTTTTACCCCGGTTTCCTCACTAACTTCGCGTAAAGCGGCATCGTGAATAGGTTCGTTTGGCTCTACCTTGCCTTTGGGCAAATCCCAGCGGCCCAAACGCTTAATGAGTAAAATCTCATTCTTGTCATTGCATACAACTCCACCGGCTGCCTCAATGTGGTTAAAGCTGTTAGTGAAATGTTTCATTGTTGTTTTGGGGTCGGAGGTGCAGGCAAAAAGTGTGGACACCTCGGTATGGCTTTGGAAAAAATCGATTAACTTTGAAATGTCTTCGGGCTTAGTGTCGCCCCAACAGAAAAATGTAGAGTCGGCTATGAGCACTTCTTGGGGGTCCGAAGTGATAATAAATTTGCGATTGTAAAAGAAAATGGTATAATTCAAAGTCATGGATAGCAAAGTTATAGCCAATAAATTACTGCAAATAAACGCAATAAAGCTTAATCCTGCAAATCCGTTTACTTGGGCATCGGGATGGAAATCGCCTATTTACTGCGATAACCGAAAAACATTATCGTTTCCAGAGGTTCGCAATGCCATTTGCGATGGCTTTGTTAAGGCAATAAAGGAGAGGTATCCTCAGGTTGAGGTTATTGCTGGGGTTGCCACCGGAGCCATTGCGCATGGAATGCTTGTAGCCGACAGGCTAAATCTACCTTTTATTTACGTCCGTTCAGCGCCCAAATCGCATGGTTTGGCAAATCAAATCGAAGGCGATTATAAACCCGGCCAAAGGGTAGTTGTAATTGAAGACTTAATATCAACCGGAATGAGCAGCCTTGCGGCTGTTGATGCTCTTCGCGATGCCCATTGTGAGGTTCTTGGCTTGCTGGCCATTTTTTCGTATCAGTTCGATCAGGCAGTAAGTAGCTTTGCTAAAGCTGGTGTTGAGTTTGCAACACTATCGAACTACTCAGTGTTAATTGAGGCAGTATTAGAACAGGGTAGCATTACCCCAACAGAACTTGAGCTGCTTAAAAGTTGGCGACAAAACCCTGAGGAGTGGGGCAGGCGTTGAGCCAGTTGGCGATATCGCCTAATTAAATAGATTTATTGCCCATTCACCGGCTTCGTTTATTGTAAATTCAAAGGTTACATCGTACCAAACGGTTCTGAGTGCATTGGGTGTTTGATATGTTATTTTACAGTTTACTGGGAAAAGGATGTTTTCAAAGCCGGATTTCTCGCCTAATTTAAATGGGGAGCCTGTATCGCAAACAATTTGAAGGTTGGTCACAAGGTTGTTTGTAGTTCCGTTCTGGGTAAATGCAATTAGAATACGGTTTTCCGAACCGGTTTTAGTTATGGTATAACGCTGCACATTCCTTGCATTTATAATTTGGTACTTAGGAGGTAAGATTTTATGGTGTAGTACTCCTTTTTGCCAAAAGCCTGTATATACTGAGTCTTTCCCGTTGATTTTGCCCTTAAAGATACCCTTTCCGTCCATTTGGCCATTATAAAAGTTACCCTCGTACTTATCGCCATTTGCCCAGGTGTATATACCAAAACCATGAGGTAGTCCATTCTTGAACTTTCCCTCGTAGCTATCAGTACCCCATGCCTTGCCTTTTCCGTGAGCCAAACCATTTTTACACTTTCCTGTGTAAGCTGCCGATATTTCAGGGAGAAGCACTTTGCAATCCTGATTTTGAGCATAAAGAGCCCCTTGATTACTGTAGGTGATAACAACAAGTAGTGTTACACTTTTTAGGATGGAAAAAATATTCTGTTTCATAGCCATTTAGGGTGTTTTTGATTTTTTTTTAGTTGATGTTTTGCACGAATAAAAAATTGAATATATATTTGCACCGCAATTGAGCGCTGGTGCCATAGCTCAGTTGGTAGAGCAAAGGACTGAAAATCCTTGTGTCCGTGGTTCGATTCCACGTGGCACCACAGCCCCCGGTAAATGGGGGCTTTTTTATTTCACACTATCGGGACTTTCGGGCCTAAAGAATAGTTCCTTATCCATTATCAAATCCCATGCATCGGAGTTTAGAACTGTTATTACACGGTTTTGCGGGTCAATAAAGAAAAGTTTTTCATCCTTTTTCACCTCACCATCAATTCCCTTTGTGGTGAATTGGTGTGTTATGGTATAACCCAAAAAGTCGGTGCTATTTTCATTTAGTAGCCTTTTTAGGCTATCGAGAGTATTCTGGTTTGGGTTATCCTTTGATTTCTCAGTATTTAGAGCAATCTCTATGCTATGGGTTCGGCTGTTGAACCGGTAGCGTGGGGTTAGCTCGCCAAACTCCAATGGCACATAGTTGGGGTACTCGTCTTTTCGGTTTTCCATCCAACTCTTTATGGATTGCTTAACAATTTCATCGGTAGTGGCAGCCTGCTTTTTAGTTTCCTGCTTGCAGGAAACAATTACTGCTAATCCCATAAGCAGTGCAAATATCATTTTCAATTTTTCCATGGGTAGTATAGTTGTTATAATTTTTACTGAATTAAAAAAAAACTTACTGAAAAAGAGTAAAAGCTGTCAGTAAATTTACAATAATTTTAAAGGAAACGGAATGGATCAAAATAAAAAAAGGGGCTCAGCCCCTTTTTCAATTTTTTACTTTTCGCTAAAATATTTGTAGAATCGGGGTATAACTTCAATTCCTTTGAAAAATTGTTCAAGTGGATAGTTCTCGTTTGGTGAGTGGATGGCATCGGACTCAAGCCCAAAACCAAGAAGGATTGATTTGATTCCAAGCACTTGCTCAAAAGTGCTTATAATGGGAATGCTGCCCCCGCTGCGGAAAGGAACCGGTTTAATGCCGTAAACATCCTCAATAGCCCTACTGGCAGCCCTATAGGCTGGAGTGTTTGTGGGAGCTACATACCCCTGTCCGCCATGGTGTGGGGTAACCTTTACTTTTACTGATTTTGGAGCAATTGACTCAAAATGCTTTTTGAAAAGTTGAGCAATTTTCTCGTGGTTCTGGTTGGGTACCAGTCGCATCGATATTTTAGCGTAAGCCTTGGAGGGAAGAACGGTTTTAGCTCCCTCGCCAATATATCCTCCCCAAATGCCATTTACATCAAGCGTGGGGCGAATTCCTGTGCGCTCCATGGTAGTATATCCGGCTTCGCCATGGATATCATCAATATCCAGAGCTTTCTTGTAATCATCAAGATTAAAAGGAGCACGAGCCATATCGGCGCGTTCTTCAGGGCTTACCTCCAACACATCGTCGTAAAAACCGGGAATGGTAACGCGATTATTCTCGTCGTGGAGCGAGGCTATCATTTTGGCAAGGATGTTTGCGGGGTTGGCAACGGCTCCGCCAAAGAGCCCCGAGTGAAGGTCGCGGTTTGGTCCGGTAACCTCAACCTCAACATACGCTAATCCCCTAAGCCCGGTTGTAATTGATGGGACGTCTTTCCCTATCATTGATGTATCGGAAACCAGAATAACATCGGCTTTTAGCATCTCCTTGTTATCCTGGCACCACTTACCAAGGTTTGGTGAACCAATCTCTTCCTCACCCTCAATCATGAATTTAACGTTACAGGGCAGGGTGTTGGTTTTAACCATCAGCTCAAAGGCTTTAGCATGCATAAAGCCTTGTCCCTTATCGTCATCGGCACCACGGGCATATATTTTGCCATCACGAATTTCGGGTTCAAAGGGTTGCGATTTCCAAAGCTCTATTGGGTCAACCGGCATTACATCGTAATGGGCATAAACCAAAACGGTTGGGAGTTTTGGATCGATAATTTTTTCGCCGTACACCACCGGATTGCCCGGAGTTGGCATTACCTCAGCCCTGTCGGCTCCGGCTTTGAGTAGCGTTTCGCGCCAGTATTCTGCTCCCCTAACCATGTCGGGTTTGTGTTCCGAGATTGAGCTGATGGATGGAATTCGGAGTAGCCCGAAAAGCTCGTCGAGAAAACGTTGTTTGTTCTCCTCGATGTAGGCTTTGATTGTATCCATAAGATTTGTTTTAGTATTTAACTATTCTGTTCGTAAAGATAACAATTTTGCAGCGTCCTCAAGCTGGCCATAAAACTCTTTGCCGTAAGCGCGGATTATAGCATCCTTAAGGAACCTGTAAACAGGCAGGTCTATTTGCTCACCCAACTCACGTGCGGGAGCGCAAACATCCCACTGATGGTAGTTGATTGCAGTAAAGGTTGAGTATTCTTTAACCCTAATTGGGTAAAGGTGGCACGATATAGGCTTACGGAAATCAACTATACCATTGTTCCATGCTTTTTCAATGGCACAGGTTGCTATACCATTTTCAAATACAGTAAAAGCACATTCCTTGCCGTCAATGAGCGGGGTAACCAAATCGCCATCGCTATCGGTAAGGGCAACTCCTTGCTCCTGAACGGTAGCAATACCCTGGGGTGTCATGTAGGGTTTAACCTTATCGAGGATTTGCTCAAGGGTAAGAGCCTCGTTGGGTGTTAAGGGTGCTCCTGAGTCGCCGTGAACACAGCATTTCCCCAAACAACGCGGCAGGTTGCAGCAAAACCGTTGTTCCAGGATCTCGCTGCTTACCACCTTGTTGTCTATTTCTATCATCATTTACCTAACTTTTTACTGGCAGAGAACCGTTCCGGTCATTTCCTGGGGTATTGGCAGGCCCATCATGGTAAGGATAGTTGGAGCTACGTCGGCCAGAATACCATTATCTACCTTTTTGAACCTGTCGGAAACCAGGATGATGGGAACAGGGTTAAGTGAGTGTGCTGTATTAGGTGAGCCATCGGGGTTTAAGGCATAATCGGCATTGCCATGGTCTGCAATGATTACCACCTCGTAACCGTTAGCGGTTGCGGCATCAACCACCTCACCAACACATGCATCAACTGTTTGAACTGCCTTTTGAATGGCGGTGTAAACACCGGTGTGCCCTACCATGTCGCCATTGGCAAAGTTAAGGCAGATAAAGTCGTGTGTTTTCTTGTGGAGTTCGGTAACAATGGCATCTTTTACCAGGGGCGCGCTCATCTCGGGTTGTAGGTCGTATGTGGCTACCTTGGGCGAGGGGATAAGAATGCGACTTTCGCCAGGGAACTCTTGCTCCCTACCACCCGAAAAGAAAAAGGTTACATGGGCATACTTTTCGGTTTCGGCAATACGCAGTTGCTTCAGGTTTTGATTGCTAACCACCTCGCCAAGGGTGTTCAGTAGGTTATCCTTTTCGTAAATAACATTAACATTCTTGAACGTGTCGTCGTAGCGGGTCATGGTAACGTAATGCAGTGGCATGGTTTGCATACCAAACTCGGGCATATCCTTTTGGGTAAGCACAATGGTTATTTCACGGAGTCGGTCGGTGCGGAAATTGAAGCAGATTACCACATCGCCTTCACGGATAAGGCCAACGGGCTTACCTTCAGCATCAACCCGCACTATGGGCTTGATGAACTCATCCGTTACACCCTCGGCGTAGGACTCTTCAATTGCCCTAACTATATCGGTGGTGGGTTTACCCTTACCATGAACCATCAGGTCGTAACCCTCCTTTACGCGTTCCCAACGCTTATCACGGTCCATGGTGTAGTACCTACCAACCAACGATGCAATAACGCCATTACTTGATTTTAGGTGATCTTCAAGGCTTTTCACAAAGCCAAGACCGCTTTGTGGATCGGTATCGCGACCATCGGTAAGGGCATGTATGTAAACCTTACTTAATCCGTATTCCTTGGTAATGTCGCATAGCTTATACAGATGCTTGTCCAGCGAGTGAACGCCACCATCGGAAACCAATCCTATAAAGTGAACAGCCTTGTTATTCTGCTTGGCATATTGTAGCGCATTAACCAGAACTGGCATTTGGGCCAATTTACCCTCCTTGATATCTTTATTGATGCGAACCAAATCCTGGTAAACAATTCGTCCGGCGCCTATGTTGAGGTGTCCCACCTCGGAATTTCCCATTTGACCATCGGGCAATCCAACATTCTCCCCGCTGGTTAGTAGCTGAGCGTTAGGGTATTTACTGGTGAGCCTATCGATGTTAGGTGTTGGAGTGCTATAAATTACATCCGATTTGTCTTTGTTCCCAATTCCCCATCCATCGAGAATCATTAAAAGGACTTTACTTTTAATCATACTATAGTGTGCTGTTAAAAGGTTAAAAACTTTCTGAAAATTCCTTATTCAAAAAACGTTTACAAGTTCAAGTTTGTTTACTGAGTGGAGCACAAATTTACTCTTTTTTGGCGATATTGACCCGTGGTGAAAGGTTAACAAGTGTTGTAATTCCGAAATCGATTTCTGAATTCAAGTAACTAATAAACAAATGTTTATATATTGATACTTGTTTGCGATTTTTAATATTTAGATTTAATTTCATAACTTTCTGTGCTAATTCATTAATGAAGGATAGATGAGAAAGCTGATATTCATCGCTTTTGCGATTTTTGCAACAAATGCTTTTTCTCAGATCAATACTGCAGGGTTACCCATCATAAAGCATTACCCCAAATCGGTATATGGCGCAGGAACCCAAAACTGGTCTATTTGCCAGGATAGTCGTGGATTTTTATATTTTGCCAACAACAACGGGTTGCTCCGTTACGATGGCAATAGCTGGGATTTATTCCCATTGCCTAATAACCAGCTAGTCCGATCTGTTTACTGTAGCGGCGATACAATTTTTGTGGGGGCCTTTGAGGAGATAGGCTACTTTGTATATAACCGTCAGGCCGATATGGTTTATCACTCATTAATCAGCCTAGTCCCTAAAACCGATGTAAATTTTGATGAGGCTTGGCGGATATTTAAGATCGGTCCAAAATACATTTTTCAAACTTTTAGCCACATTCTAGAATACAGCAAAGGGGAAATGCGCGTCTTTAGAGCCCCTGAACTGCTTCAGTTCTCGTTTGTGATGCGGGGCAACTACTACGTGCAGGGTAAGGAGGGAAATATTTACCGTTACCAGAATGGTAGCTTTGATAGATTTAACGATAACGGTATTTTCAACGGAAAGCAAATTTGGGCATGCTTCGAAATATCGGGCGGTAAAACCTTGCTTGCTACCATAAACCACGGCGTTTGGATTTTCGATGGAATTACCTTTACACCCTGGAAAGGGCAGGTTAACGATTTGCTTAAAGCGTACCAGGTGTTTTCGGCATCGAGGGTAAGTGGTGGTTACATAGCCTTTGGTACCATTCAGAACGGGTTAATCATTACCGACGATCAGGGAAATCTGGTTAAGTTTATTAATAAATCAACCGGGTTACAGAATAATACCATTTTAAGCACTTTTGTTGATAATGCCAATAATCTTTGGTTGGGTTTAGATAACGGGATCGACTACATTGAGCTTAACTCACCCCTCAGCTTTATTGGTGAGGGGTTAGGGCTTGAAGGGGCTGTGTATGCCACAAAAATTTTTGATGGGAAAATATTTGTAGGTACCAACCAGGGGCTTTACGTGGCCTCATGGCCTATTGGCGTTTTTGTAGATGGCACCAAGCCTTTCAGGATGGTTCCTTTAACCAAAGGACAGGTATGGTCGCTTTTTGAGAGCGATGGCAAGCTCTACTGTGGCCATAACTTTGGTACTTTTATTATTGATAAGGGGTTGAATGTTAGGCTGATTTCACCCGAGGAGGGCTCGTGGATGTTTTTACCCATTCGTAGCGTTCCTGACCTTATGATTGTTGGTAAGTATAAGGGCCTTCATCTGTACTCAAAAGCTAATGGTGAATGGAGGTACCTTAAAAAGATTGCAGGATTCAACGAGTCGTCAAGGTTGTTGGTTGAGGATGATAACGAGAGTATTTGGATGGCCCACGGCTATAAAGGTATTTTTAAGTTGATGCTTAACCAAAGCAAGGATAGCATTAGGTTTTCAACCCTTTACGATAATACAAGGGGGTTTCCGGGTAAGTTTGCCATAAATGTTGAAAAGATTGGAAATCAGGTTGTATTCCTTACCTCACAAGGTGTGTATAGGTATAACTCCCTTACCGATAATATGGAGCCATACCAGGAGCTGAATCAGATTATTGGTGATGCTACAGGCGTTCGGCGTATGGTTGAGGATGAAAAAGGAAATATATGGATATTAAAGTCAAATGGTCTTCTAAAGTTAGTCCGCGAAGCAGATGGAGCTAAAAGGGTTTATCAAACCCCCGTTAGCCGATTTGGCGCGAACCTCGTAGCTTCGTTTGAAAATATCTATGTTTACAATCATAGTAATATATTCATTGGTACTGAAAATGGGTTGGTGTATTACAACAGCCTTTATAATCCTGAACTGCAAAAAAACGAGTTGTATTGTGCTGTAAAAAGTATCAGCTCAACTGGTAAGCATGAAAGTGTGATTTTCAACGATTATGCTGTAACAGGCAATGGAGGGTTGTATATTCCATTCAACCAAAATTCAATTCGGGTTACAGCGGCTGCCCCTGTTTACAATGCAGGCGAAATTACATTTAGCTTTTTGCTTAAGGGCTACGATAACGATTGGAGTCCGTGGCAGCGTGATAACGCTAAGGATTTTAGCCAAATTCCCTATGGTGAGTACAACCTAATGGTTCGTGTACGCGATGCAATGGGCAGAATATCTGAACCCACTGTTGTGCATATTCAGGTTGGTCTGCCCTGGTACTTTACCTGGTATGCTTTTATTCTTTACTTGGTACTTTTGGTAGCTGCCTTTTATACGCTTCGCATTCTTGTTCGGAGGAAGGTTCAACGTGCCACTGCAAGGGTAAAAGAGCAAAAGAATTTGGAGCTAAAAGTAAAGGAGGAGGAGCATAAGCGTCAAGTGCTTGAGGCGGAACGGGAGATCATAAGGCTTAAAACAGAGAATCTTCAGGTACAGATTGAACACAAAAATCGTGAACTAGCCGCAACTGCAATGCAAATTGCGCACAAGAACGACTTCCTTAACAGGCTAAGGTTGAGGCTTGAAGTGATTGCTAAATCAATTAACCCTGTTTCTCAGAAAGAAGTGCTCGACCTCATCCGAAATATTGACAACGACTTGAAGATGGACAAGGAATGGCAGCGCTTTGAGCACCATTTCGATGAGGTTCATAGCGGGTTTATTAAGAAGCTTAAGGAGATGTATCCGGAGCTAACACCCAGCGAACTTAGGTTGTGTGCTTACCTTCGCCTTAACATGACCACAAAGGATATTGCCCAGATACTTAATATTAGCGTTCGCGGGGTGGAAATAAGCCGATACAGGCTACGGAAAAAGCTCAAAATTGAAAGCGATACAAACCTGGTTGATTTTATGCTGAACCTGTAAGGCTAAAGCTTAATAAAACTGCCAGTTTGTAGCAAGTTTGTATGTGTAATTATTCTTACGCTGTAAAACCCATTTGGAAGGTCTGAGATATTAATTTGACCATCACTATTTTCAATGATTTCTTTTACAAGAACACCTGCAATGTTAATTACTTGAATTTTTACATTTCCCTTTAAAGCGCTTGAGTTGATTTTAATATAGGTTGATGCAGGATTTGGGTAAATGTCAAATCTGCTTATTTTATTCTCACTTGGTGAGAAGATGGTTAGCAGTGTATTGCTCAAAACAACATCTGAAATCCACAATGAATCAGATGCGGCTTTGCCGTAAACGCCATAATTTACATAAAATCGAACACCTGCAATTTGATGGTAGTTTACTTGCTTTCCATATTCAGGAGTGTTCGACCCCCAGTTGTTGTTAAAGTCGAATGAGTAGTAGTGGAATACACCATGGGGTTCAACGGGGTAAAAGCGGAAAACAGGCGATACATCGGTTAGCCGGCCATCGGTGTCGAAAAGGTCGGCGCGCATTACTACCGATTTGCTTTGGTTGTAGGTCATCATCTCCACATTGAGGACTGTAAGGTTGCTCATGTCCACAGGGTTTTGAAATGTATAGGTGAAATACGGAAAGTCTTCAGGTTTAGTGATATTGTACTTAACCTTCAAAAGCGTATCGACAGCTGAAAGCGTGATGGTGTTGGGGCTGGTATTTAAACCAGCCCAACCAATAAGTCCATTTTCTTTTACGTTTAACAGGCTAAACCTATCGCCGGTTGGAATGACCGCTGTTTTTACTGTCTTGGTGTATGTTCCACCAGCTTGCGGGTGTGTAATTTCTACAGATACATCACCCTGCACATCTCCCCAGTTTACAACAATTGAGTTAGTTCCCTGACCGCTAACAATGGTTGCACCTGCAGGGACACTCCAGCTGAACGTTGCATCGGCAACATTCTGAATGCTGAATGTAACGCCCGTTTGGTTTGGAGAAACGTATTCGGGACCCGAAACCTTCAAGGCCGATACATCGATGTATTGGTAAACCCGAACATAATCAACATACATTTTTTGTGGCCAAATGTTGGGGTCAACTCCTTGAGCGCCACCCCAGTTGCCGCCTACGGCAATGTTTAGAATAAGATGGAAAACCTGATCGAATGGCCAGGTTTTGTAATCCTTGTGCTCATTATCGAAGGTGAAGTACTTATTATTATCAACATAGATGTCGATTTTTTCGGGGGTCCATTCAAGAGCGTAAAGATGGAAAGCGGTTTCGGCATCGGGTACCGAGATTGTTGCGGTTTTTTGAGTGCCAAGAACATGGTTGTAGGCTTCGGTGTGAATGCTTCCGTGCACTACCCCGGGGTCGTAGCCAACATATTCCATGATATCAATTTCACCACTCTTAGGCCAACTGCCATAAACCCAGTTGGTGGGTAGCATCCAAATGGCAGGCCATGTCCCAGTACCCGAAGGCAGTTTGGCGTAAGTTTCAACCCTACCGTAAAGCCAATCGCCTTTATAGCGGGTAACTAATCGGGCCGAGGTGTACTCGCTGCCCTCGTACTGTTCCTTTCTGGCCTCGATAACTAGGTTCCCATTCTCAACGCGAGCATTTTCAGTTCGTGCATTAGTGTAGTACTGTAGCTCATTGTTTCCCCAACCTCCTCCACCTACATCGTAACCCCATTTATCAGTGGCAGGCAATCCTGTGTAGTTAAACTCATCGTTCCATACCAGGACCTTAACCTGAGCAAGGCTTGTAAAGGGAACTACTAGTAGTAGTGCTATGATGCTATTGATAAACTTTCTGCTCATTCTTTTTTTTTGTTTTTAAGAAAAAGGCTTTCGGGAATTGTCCATCTCACCTAACCATACTTATACGAAAGAAAACTTTTTTTGGACAATTAATCCGAAAGCCTTTTACCCAAAGTTACTTCAACCTAAAGCTCAATTCTTGCAAGTCGCGGCTGTTGCCACCTACAAACACCTTGAAATCGCCGGGTTCAGCTTTAAATTCCATGGTGCGTGTATAAAAAGCCAGGTCGCTTGCGGTAAGTTTAAACATTACCTTTACGGTTTCTCCTTTTTTGATGAACACCTTCTCAAAACCCTTTAGCTCCTTAACTGGTCGGGTAACAGATCCCACCATGTCGCGAATGTAGAGCTGTACAACCTCTTCACCATCGTAATTTCCGGTATTGGTCACATCTACCCAAACTTTAAGGGTATCGGTCATGCCAATTTCATTGGTGCTAACACCAAAATTACTGTAATCGAAAGAGGTGTAGCTAAGTCCGTAGCCAAATGGGTAAAGCGGTGTATTTGGACTGTCAATATACTTTGAGGTGTACCTTTCGGTTTCTACCCTTGGTCTGCCGGTGTTTTTATGGTAATAGAATAATGGAATTTGTCCAACATTACGGGGGAAGGTTATTGGCAGTTTGCCCGATGGGTTGTAGTCGCCAAAAAGTACATCGGCAACGGCAGGACCTCCCATTGTGCCCGGGAACCATGCTTCCAGAATAGCAGGAACTGCATTATCCATCCACTCAATGGTTAACGGACGACCATTCATGAGAACAACCACCATGGGTTTTTTAAGTTCATTGATTGCCAAAACCAGATCCTTTTGAACTCCAGGTAAATCGAGGAAAGCCCTGCTGAGCGCCTCGCCCGACATCATGGCCGCCTCGCCTACTACCAAAACAACAGCATCGGCTTTGCGAGCTGTGGCTATTGCTTCGGTAAGTCCAGCTTTTGAATCGCCTGTAATATCGCAACCCTTTGCGTGAATTACCTTTGTGTTGGGTAATTTTTGACGAATACCGGTCAAAACCGATACAGCATCCTTGCCTTCACCCCTTGCTGACCAGGTTCCAATGATATCCTCGGTATTATCGGCTAATGGGCCAATAACTGCAACGGTGTTAAGTTTTTTGCTAAGTGGCAACACCCCATCGTTTTTTAGCAGAACCATCGATTTACGTGCAACCTCACGTGCAATCTCCAGGTGGCGAGGGTTAAGTATTAACTCTTTTTCCCGGATTGTATCGCAGTAGCGGTAAGGGTCATCAAACAGGCCAAGCATGAATTTAATGCGAAGAATACGCCTTACGGCATCATCAATCTGCTTTTCGGTAATTTTGCCATCGGCAAGTAACTTCTTAAGCTGATGTATGTAGATATGACCCTCCATATCCATGTCTATTCCGGCATTCATGGCTAGGTCGGCTGCTTGGTAGTCGTCAGCGGCAATCCCATGAACCAGCATCTCGCGTATTGAACCCCAATCCGAAACAATAAATCCATTAAACTGCCATTCGTCCTTTAGGATATCCTTAACCATTTCCTTGTTACCAGTAACGGGTACCCCGTTTAGCTCGTTGAACGACGACATAAATGTTCCAACACCAGCATCAATGGCAGCCTTGAATGGGGGTAGGTAAACTTCGTGCAGTGTTCTGTTTGAAATATCTACCGTATTGTAATCGCGGCCTCCCATTGCTGCTCCATAGGCTACAAAATGTTTGGCGCAAGCAACAATAGTTGATGGGTCAGCCAACGATGAGCCCTGAAAACCTTTTACCCGTGCTTTCGCCACAAGCGAACCGTAGAAAGGATCCTCTCCGGCTCCTTCCATTACACGCCCCCAGCGTGGGTCACGGGCAATATCTACCATTGGTGCAAAAGTCCAGTGCTGCCCTGCAGCAGCAGCCTCTATGGCTGCAATACGTGCCGATTTTTCGATGGCATCTAAATCCCAACAGGCTGCCTCGCCCAGCGGAATGGGGAATATTGTTTTATAGCCATGTATTACATCGTAGCCAAAAATGAGCGGGATACCCAAACGGCTTTCCTCTACAGCAATTTTTTGCACCTTATAGGTGTAGGCTGCGCCATTAACGTTGAGCATGCTTCCCACTTCACCTTTCCGAATAGCATCCTGGTATTCAGTGGCAAAGGTGATAGGGCCAGTGGTCTCTCCATTACCGGTTAGCTGGTTTAGCTGGCCTATCTTCTCGTCAATGGTCATAAGCTTTAGAACCGAGTCAACTTTCCGTTCAATTGCTGGATCGATAGATAGTTTGCCCCCCGAATGGTCCATTGTGGCTTTATTGCCACTACACGACCATGCTGCCAACGTTACAACTGCAATTATTAATTTCAATCTCATCATTTTCCGTTTTTCGGGTTTAAACAGGGTAACCCGTTAAGGGTTACCCTGTGAACAGAATAGTTTACTTAAGCCCTTCGATGTGAGGCCCAGCTAAATCGTCGAGGTGAACGCTAAAGGTTCCTCCGTTGTTACCGGGGTTGATCATTATGCGAACCACGTTGTAGAAGTCCTTGTTAAACCTTGAGTCAGTGGTTACATCGCCGGTGAAAATGTCACCTGTCCAATCCCAACCTGCACCAACTCCGGCAAAGTTAAACTCGGCAATTTCCCATTTATTATCATTCTGGATGGTGTAGATCAAATCATGGGTTCCAGTTTGCCAAGCATTACCGCCTCGGTCAGTATTTTCGAGTTTCAAAAGTACCTGGTCGCCAGCCTTACCATAAACCAAAACCTTAAATACGGTTTGTTTGGTAAGGTCAAAGCGGTAGCCATCGGGTAGGCGAGTAAATGCGTTTGCCCACTGGGAATTGTATTTTGTGAATAGAGCGCAATGTGCACTACGGTTCGGGTAGAGGGTATTGTTGGGGTTGGTTACTATTTCAAGTGTGGCTCCCCCATCGGACTGATCAACCTGCATGGGAACAAGGGTGGTTTCGCCAAAGTCGTTGTACATTACCATAGCATCGAGCAGGTACTCCTGGTAGGTTGGGTGATTAGCGGCAACGGCAACCGTTGAGGTTTTAACAAAATCCTGCCCGTTAGCTGTTACTGTAACCTTGGTGTTGTAATTTCCCTTACGCATGTAGGTGTGAGTTACCACCTCGGCTCCATTGGTGGTTTGGTAGCTGGAGCCATCGCCAAAGTCGTAAGTAATATTCGAAATGGTAAATGATGAGGGTACTGTTAAATCCTCAAGAGCAAATGTGTACTCGTTGGGGTTAGCGGTTGCTGTAACATTTAGTGTATATGATATAGTAGGTCTTACATACCCTTTAGGAATTATCTTATGGTAACGGGCAGCACCACCAACAGAACGTAAGTGGAAGAAGTTTTCGTTCCATTCAAGAACTTCGTATTTGCGGGGGTTGCCATCGTCGTAAGAGATATTGCCTGACTGACTCGAGATCTGTATATAGTATTTACCGTTCTCCTCGCTGATTGACCATGTAAGTTCACCACGGGCGGCATCGTTGGTATTCATGTCGATGTCGTAGGCGTCGTTCCAGAACGATGATACATAATAACCAGCGGATAAGCCATCCTCATCGGCATTACCATCGTGGTTTACATGGGTTTTGCCATGAGTGTCAATGGTATAGGTAAATCCCACAAGCTTAAAGGTAAATTCATCGTCGTAGAGGTAGTGACCCGATTTAGCAAGGGGAGCAGCAGCCCACCATACTGGTGAATATGAATCGGCAGGGCCAACACCAAGATGTGCTTCGGAAAGGCTATCGATTACCCATGTTTTCCCATTAGGTGCATCAACTCCACCTGTTAGGGCAGTAATGATAGGACTTTCAAGGTAAGACCAATCCGTTTCAGTTTGTTCAAACTCTTTTGTTTTTGAGGTACTACCACCCGAGGCATATAGGGTTAGAGTGATATTGTAGGTTTTAGCAAGAGGGTAGTATGCAGTAACTGAATTCCCAACGGCTTTAATACCGTTACCCAAATCCCAGTTTGCAATACCTTTTACTGTAGATGTGTTAGTAATTACAAAGTGAAATGCATCATCGCCAGGGGTAATGGTAAAATCTAGCTGCTCAGCTGTAGGGGCATTCCCAATATTTGGTTTATCTAGTTCCATGGGCTCGCAACCAAACCAGGTAAGCCCAACAAGAACCAGAGCGGAAAATATGATGTGTCGTTTATTCATAGCTCTTCTTAATTTATTAGTAACCAGCATTTTGTTTTAGTTTATTCCCCGAAAGTGTAATTTCTGTCTGGGGTATTGGCAACAAGCCCTTAGTTGCCGAGCTGAATGTTTCATCCAGAGGACTTGCACCTGCTGCTGCGTTAATCTTTGTTTCAGCATAGGTTAAACCCCTACGGAGCAAATCCCAGTAACGGAGCCCTTCGCCAGCAAATTCAACCCTGCGTTCATGGTAAATGAGGTCAAGACCAGCCTGATCGTTTGTTAGAGTAGGTGCAACGTGTGCATCGCCAAAAGCCCGTTTACGAACACGGCTATAGTAGTCCTGTGCTTTACCAAGATTGTTGTCGAGGTATGGCTCAGCACCCATAAGCAGTACATCGGCAAAGCGGATTACGGGACGGTTATAAGGCCAGTTCAAGGCATCGTTAGTGGCGGGCCTGTCAGCCTTACGAGGGTAGAACTTTTTGAATGCATACCCGGTATGCTGGTAGCAGTTTTCAGGCTTGTAAACCAAACTTTCGGCTGCAGCATCAAGTATTGATACTGAGTAACGCGAATCACCTGGTTCGAACTCATCAGCAAGTGATTGGCTGGCAGGCTGAAAACTCCAACCGGACTCGTAAATGGGATCTTCAACACCGCGGAAACCAGTCATTACAACAGCCCAGTTGCCTTCGGTACCGTTACGCCATCCCCAGTCGCCCCAGTCAGCCTTTTGGGTGTGCTGAATCTCAAAAATCGATTCATTGTTATTCTCGTTATCTACACCCCAAAGGTTAGCATAGTTTGCTACTAGTCCATGTCCGCTATTCTCAACAATATCATCAATAATGGTTTCAATGTCTGTTTCTGTAAAGGTTTTATCATCGGCTTTTAGGTCGGTTGTGATATTTAGAACACCTTTACCATAACCTTTATGGAACAGGTAAACCCTTGCCAGCAATGCACCCGCAGCCCACTTTGATGCTCTGCCTTTTTCGGCAGCAGTAATAGTAGCAGGTAGGTTTTGGTAAGCATAATACAAATCGCTGGCAATTTGATTGTAAACATCAGCAGGATCGGCAGCAGATTGTTGATACTCCGATGGTGCAAGGGGCTTAAGGATTAGAGGAACATTTCCGTAGAACTGAACAAGTTCAAAATAGAAATAACCCCTTAGAAAACGAGCCTCAGCAGTAAGGCGGGTTTTTAAACCCTCGGTTTTGAAATCAACACCGTCTACCTTTGAAAGGAACAGATTTGCTCTGTAAATGCCTGAAAATCTGTCTTTCCAAATGCCTAGAGGTTCCTCGTCAGTAACAAAATTTGAGAGTTTACCCATACGAACTAAGCCAGGACGGTCGCCTGGGCCTGATCCACCTGCAAAAGCATCGTCCGAAAGAATATTACTTACAAGATCCCATGGGTGGTAGCCACCACCTGTTTGCCATTGCAAAACATCGTAGATTGAAACAACTGCTTCAAAGGCGTCTTTCTCGGTTTTATAGAAGTTATCCTCAACCCTGTCAGTTAGAGGTTGTAACTCCAGAAAATCCTTTGTACAGGCAACAATTCCAAGTGCCATGAAAAGGATTATTGATATATTTTTAATTTTTCTCATACTCATTGTACCGGTTTAGGTTAGAAACTCAGGTTTACTCCAAACATGAAAGTTCTTGGCTGTGGGTAGATATTTCGGTCGATTCCAACGTCAAGAGCCCACTTTGCGCCAATTTCGGGATCAAAACCTGAATACTTGGTGAATGTTAATAGGTTAACCGCAGTGGCATAAATACGCAACTTTGAGATTTTTACCTTTTGGCTGAACTTTTGAGGAAGTGTGTAGCCCAGGGTTATGTTCTTCAGGCGGAGGAACGAACCGTCCTCAATATAGAAATCGGAAACTCTGAAGTAGTTTTGGTTGGGGTCATTAATGGTTACGCGTGGGTGTGAATTGCTTGTGCCTTCGCCGGTCCAGCGTTCAAGAACTGAGGCATCCCAGTTCGACATGGGCAGGTCGTAACGGCGTGTTCCTTTGAAAATCTCCTGTCCAAATGCACCATACCAGAACATATTAAAATCGAAATCCTTGTAGGTTAACCCTAAATTGATACCAAGCGTGAAGTCAGGGTAGGGGTTACCTATCATGGTACGGTCTTTATCGTCAATAGTACCATCATCGTTTTTATCAACCCAAATTAGGTCGCCAGGTTTAGCGTTGGGCTGAATTACTGTACCATCCGATGACTTATAGTTTTGAATTTGTTGCTCGTTTTGGAATACTCCCGCAGTTTTATAACCCCAGAAATAGGCAATTGGGTATCCAGTTTCCATTACGCAAATATTATACATACCTACAGCAAGTCCTGCACCATAAATTTTACCCTCGCTGTTGTTAATGGAAAGCACTTCGTTTTTATTGTAAGCACCCGATAGGTTAGCATTAATTCCTAAATCATTGATTAGGGTTTTGTAACCCAGTTCAAACTCTATACCCTTGTTACTTACTGAACCACCATTTACTGTGGGTGCAGCGTTACCAATATATCCGGGTATTGGGGCTACAACCAACAGGTCTTTAGTTTTCTTGTTGTAAAGGTCGAGAGTAAAAGTTAGCTTATCGGAAAGGAAACGGGCATCAACACCCACGTTGGTTTGCTCTGAGGTCTCCCATTTTAGGTCAGGATTCGATATACCTACAGGATTTGAACCAAGGGTGATTACCTCATCGGTACCAAAAGTGTACTTGCTGCCTGAACCTATTAGCGAAGTGTACTTGAAAGCACCAATAGCTTCGTTACCATTACGGCCCCAGCCAAAGCGTAGCTTTAGGAACGATAAAGGTGTAAAACCTTGCAGAAATTCTTCCTTGGACATAACCCAGCCAGCTGAGAATGCAGGGAAGTATCCAAATCGGTTATTTGAACCAAAGTTTGAGGAACCGTCGGCCCTTAATACTCCCTCGAATACATATTTACCGTCAAAGTCGTAGTTTACACGGCCAAAGTATGAAAGCAGGGCGTGCTCATCGGCACCACCCCATGAGCGGTAGCTGTCTTCGTCGGTACCGTTATTAATCCAAGCATGCTCAAAATCATTAAAAATTAGGTCGTTTTTCTTACCTCCAATATACTCATGGTAGTATTTATTTGCTGTCATACCTACCATGGCAGCAAAGTTGTGTTGGCCAATGGTGTTGTTGTAGGTAAGAGTGTTCTCACTCTGCCAGGTGAACCATTTATTAACAGTACCGGAGGCTTCCGATGTAGTGGCTTTTACAATATCGCTAAGGAAGTATACCGGAACAAATGTACGGCTTGAACCGTTAGCGTAATCAATGCTAAAATTGGTCTTTGCCTTTAATCCCTTAATAATTTCCAGTTCACCCCAAACGTTTCCTACCAGTTTGTTTTCAGAGTAGTTTGAGTTAAGAACGCTAAGGTAAGCAACGGGGTTAACAACTTCCTGTGTGGCATAGTTTGAAATGCCCCATGTTCCATCGGGGTTTTTTACTGGGGTTATGGGATCCATATTTACAGCCTTAGCTAGCGGGCCACCAAATTCGGCGTTGGGGTCAATACCACGAGTTACCTTATTGGTATATGCCAGGTTGTTGCCCATGCTGAACTTGCCAATCTTATGGGTTGAGTTTAGACGATAGGTGTAGCGTTCGTAGTTCGATTTACCCTTGGCAACTATACCATCCTGGTAAGTGTAGGAGAGCGATGAAAGGAAGGTTGAATTTTCGTTTCCACCGCTAACCGAGAACTGGTGATTGTATGTTGGAGCATTCTTGTAAAAAAGTTCATCCTGCCAATCGGTGCCATTACCTACAGCCTGAACAACTGCATTAACATCGGGGAAAGGAATGGGGCGGTTGTCGTTTGCGTAGCTCTCATTCATGATAATTGCATACTCCTTGGCATTAAGTAGCGACACCTTACGCCATGCGTTCTGGTAGCCCATGGAGTAATCGTAGTTAACGGAGAACTTGCCTTTCTGACCCTGTTTGGTTGTGATAAGAACAACACCGTTTGCACCACGTGCACCATAAATAGCCGATGCTGACGCATCCTTAAGTATTTCAACCGATTGGATATCGTTTGGGTTTAAGTAGTCAATTCCACCAACTGGCATACCATCTACAATATATAAGGGGTCGGATGTGCCGTTGGTGCCTACACCACGGATGCGAACCGTGAACCCTTCACCCGGTTGCCCTGAGTTGGCTATTACCTGTACACCAGCAGTTCTACCCTGAAGAACTTGCTCAACACGTGTAGGTGCAGCCTTCTCAATATCCTCGCTCGATACTTTTGATACCGACGACGACACTAAGCTTTTCTTTTGTACACCGTAACCAACCACAATGAGCTCCTCAATCATTTGGGTTGATTCCTGAAGTACAACATCAATTTGAGTTCTACCGCCTACGGGAACAGTTTGGGTTTGCATTCCCACAAACGAGAACTCTAACGTTTGGTTTGGCAGTACACTTATGGTGTACTTACCATTTGCGTCTGTTATAGCACCCTTTGTAGGGTTTTCCTTTACTACGATGGTAACCCCTGGTAGAGTTGCGCCATCGCTCGATGTGACAGTGCCGCTCACGTTAATTTCCTGTGCGAGCAGGCTACCGCACCAAAGGATTAAACTAATAACTCCGAAGATTTTTTTCATACTCAATTAGGTTTAGAAATTGGTTTTCGGTGTGCAAGCTAAATTCTTTTAAAAGCCATTTCAACTTTTTTGGGGCTTCATGGATTGCACAACCCAATTTCAACACTTTCTCATCATTCGAAAACGTTTTCGATAAGCTACAACAAAAGTACATCAAAATATTGCCTTGAATGTGTTAATATATTCACATACAGTGTGTTAAATAAATTACTTATTTTGATTTTTGAGTACAATTTTGAAACAATTTGAAGGAAATTTGCATAATAGTTGTATAAGGGTTGATGTGGTATTAATTTTGGCATAAGAATCGAGGGGGTGGAATGAAAAGATTTTCAGGTACTGTCTTGGTAGCTTTTCTGGTTGCTGCTGCAGTTAAGGATGTTGGCGCACAGGCCCCATCCGCTGATAGCCTTATCTTATACCCTACAATCATTCTCGATGGCGAGTATGTACCCCATATCAAGATTGAAGATGTTGTTAAGGTAGGTAAACGCCGTTTCAAGAGCCGAAGAGAAATGAGCCAGTACTACAGAATGATATACAACCTTAAGAAAACATATCCCTACGCTCAAATTGCAAAGTATAAGTTACTAGAAATAAATGAGAATTTGAAAACCCTTAAAACTGACCGAGAGAAAAAGGAATACATTGACAAGGCCGAAAAGGAACTCCGAAATCAGTTTGAGAAGGATTTGACAAAGCTTACCATATCGCAGGGGAAAATGTTAATTAAACTCATCGATAGGGAAACAGGGCGTACTTCATATGAGCTTGTAAAGGAGTTAAAGGGAGGTTTTTCTGCCACGTTCTGGCAGGGCATTGCCCGCCTTTTTGGGTCGAATCTTAAAACCAAGTTCGACCCGCAGGGCGAGGATAAGATTCTCAATGAGCTAATCTTCCTTTACGAGCAGGGGCTTATATGAAAGTTTACTTTTTGATCAGGAAGGAGTAGTCAACATTGTCAACATCAACATACTTTCCGTTAATGGCAATTGAATCGAGTGGGTAGGCTGTGCAACAGCCATCGCTACTCTTTACGTATCGTACCAGTATGGTATCGGTATCGTATTGGTTAAGGTATAGGTAAAACGTGTTGAGCTGCTCAAAGGGTTGTAGAATACCAATATTAGTTTGTATTATATCGTTTTGGCCAACTGGTCCAACATAGTAAATGTTGGCGTATTTTTTTGTTACACCATCAAAATAGTAGATTTTAATGGTATCCCTGTGGTAAAACCCTTCAGCTATTAAATTTTGGAGCGTTGTTTTATCAACAACCTTAAGCCATAGTGGCGATGGTGGATTAACACAATCAACATCGCATCGGTTAAGGCAGCTGTAGCTAAACATTGTAGCTATAATGGTTGCCAGGAGAGCAAGTTTTTTCATGGCTAAATCCATTTGAGTATTTCTGAAACAACAGCCTTGGCTCCATTCGATATGTCAACAATATTGGCATCCAGCATATAGCAAGGTGTAGTAAACAGCATGTTTTTCTCATCCACAACAACCTGTGCGTGGCCGGTTGGTTGGTGCTTGGCGCCCAACGATTCAATTGCTTGAGCTGTTGATGTATCTTTCCCAATGGTTAGGGTGGCATTCCCAATAATTTTTGCAAGTAGCACGGGTGCTATGCACAGCGCTCCAATGGGTTTTTTAAGCTTATGCATCCCTTTTATGGCTGCTTCCACCTGAGGGTGTATGCTGCATTTAGGCCCATCAAAGGCCCAGGTGGAAAGGTTTTTGGCAACCCCAAAACCACCAGGAATGATGAGGGCATTAAAAAGTTCAGGGTTAAACTCATTTAACGGTTTTATCTTGCCGCGGGCAATCCGGGCCGATTCAACCAGCACGTTTCTTTTTTCGTTCATCACGCTTCCGTCTATATGGTTTATCACGTGATACTGGTTTATGTTTGGTGCAAAAATTTCGTAAGTTGCACCATGTTTTGCTATGGCGTAAAGGGTCATGACTGCCTCATGGATTTCAGAGCCATCAAAAACGCCACTACCTGAAAGTATTACAGCAAATTTTTTATTGTTTCCCATTAGTGCAAACGTTTTAAATTTGCTAAACAAGATAGTTTGTTTTTTATTTATACGCAATACCTAAATGGGAACATCATGGAAACTAAACGTACTTTTTTGGCAATTGATGTTAATCCTCAGGATAATATCATTAACCTGCTTCAAGAGTTGAAGCGCAATCATAAACTCGATAGCATCAAATGGGTTGACCCGGCAATAATGCATCTTACCATTTTCTTTTTAGGCGATACCCCTTCCGCTCAAATCCCAAGTATATGTGAAATGTTAAAAGCAACTATAAAAAAATTTGAACCGTTTAGCATAATCCTTAAAGGTATAGGTTATTTTGGGCGCCCATCGCCAAGGGTTATTTGGGTGGGAGTTGATTTCCCCAAGTTGCTTAATGAACTTAAACTTTCAGTTGATAAAGTTTTGAGCGAGTTTGACTTTAGCGATGATAAGGAAAAATTCAATCCGCATCTTACCCTGGGCAGAGTAAAATTTATGCACAATTCCGATAAGTTGAATGCAGCAATTCAGCAATACCGAAATAAATCATTCCAGGTACAAGAGGTTAAGGAACTGGTGCTCTACGAAAGCATTTTAAAACCGCAAGGGCCAGAGTATAGGGCTATCCAGAAATTTGAGCTAAAGGGATGCTAAACTCCCTTCCCCTTAAAAATGGTTAGTATGGTGTATATCATTATCTTAAAATCGATGTAAAGCGACATATTCTCTAGGTATAAAAGGTCGTACTTGAGCCGCTCTACCATTTGTTCGATATTTTCGGCATAGCCATACTTTACTTGTCCCCACGATGTAATACCAGGCTTTACCTTTTGTAGATGAAGGTAATGGGGGGCAACTTTTACTAGTTGGTCTATATAGAATTGCCTTTCGGGGCGTGGCCCAACAATTGACATCTCGCCTTTAAGTACGTTGATGAAATTTGGAATCTCATCGAGCCGGGTTTTGCGCATAAATCGACCTACAGGAGTTACTCTTGGGTCGGTTTGGTTTGATAGAGCGGGTCCGTTTGCCTCGGCATCCACATACATACTCCTGAACTTGTATATATGAAAAGGTTTACCATGCTGTCCAATCCTTTCCTGTTTGAAAATAACAGGGCCTTTTGATGTTGTTTTAATTACAGCCATGAGTATAAGCGCAACTGGGGCTGAGAGCAAAAGACCAACAATGGCTATAAAGTAGTCGAGCATTTCCTTTAGGTTTGCCTGCCAGGCAGGCATGGGCTCAAACGAGACATCTACCAGGGTAGTCCCAATAATACGATTCAGCTTTACTTTCCCCAGCAAAATATCGTACATGCTAGGTATTGCTTTGATGTTTACATTTAGCGGAACAAGTAGGTTTAAAACGGTTGTTAGCGTTTGTGGGCTTTCATTGTCAATGGCAAGAATAACCTCTTCAATTCCGTATCTTGCTACAACTTCCGGTATGTTGTTTACACTTCCCAAAATAAGCGATTGGTCAACCCTGACGCCATTGGGTAAATCGATAAAACCAATTATTCTGTATCCTTGCGATATTTTTTCCGAGTTAATATCGTTATAGGTTTGCATGGCTTTTTTCCCACTGCCTACTATTATGGTTGGGTAGCCAATTTTTCTGTTATGGATCCGGTGAATGGTTTGGGTTGTAATTACAAGTCGGGGTGTATAGGTGAGCGCAAATACAAGCAGAAACATGGCCAACAAAATCTTGTAGTAGTTCTGGTAAGCTACCACGTAATCGTCAATCAGCAGAACAAAGAAAAGCACAATGGTTCCAATAATGGTAATAGTTAGCGAGGCTCCAAATTCTCTGAGCCTCGACTTTCGGTATGGGTCGTGGTAAAGCCCAACCAAGCCAAACATCGAAACCCAAAATAATGTGAAGAATACAAGCCCTAGGTAAAACTTATAGTCAGGGTTGAAACGAATGTCGATGCCAAAAAGGTTTGATTCAATTACCCTTTTACGGTATAGATTGAATAACGTCCATGCCAGGGCGCTACCAGCTACATCGAAAAGCAAATACCGGAATGCCTGCTTTTTTTTGTTCAAAGTCGCAACTTTTATTCAATATAACTACGAAACATTTAAAATATTGCTAGCTGTAGATCTTTTTTATGATTATTTCTATGATTTGCTTCGATTTTAGGGACATGGCAGCCGGGTACAACATCTTTCGTTGGTTTATGAAGTAATCCACGTTTTGCATAACCGTTTCTTTTGTTGATTCTGGTTTTATTTGGGCTTCAAAGATATTGAAAGTTTTATCATACTCCTCGGTTGTTAGCACAACCTTTAACATGCTCGTTTCTTTCTTGTTTTTAATTTGATAGGTAATCAAAGAGTTGTCGTTGAAATCAACTATCAGTTTCAGGGTTGAAACTGGATGGCTGTATAAGGGCAACCAGTAAACCCTAACCTTGCGGAGTTCCGATTTTATTGGTGATAAAAGGAATATTAAGTCATTTGCAATTTGTTGCAATAAATTTTCGGTTGAGGTTAGGTTGATTGTCTCTTTTACGCTATCAATTATGATTGGGCTGTGGGTTGATGGAAGTTCAAGGCTATATTTTGGTAAAAAGCCAAACTCAACCCCAATCTCTTGGGCTATGGTAATAAGTTCCTGAATTTTTTCGCTGCTGAAATGGGGAAGCGATGGCGTTAATACGTTAATGCCGGCTCGTAGTGCATTGGCAATTATTGTGTACGAGGTTTTTGGGTTAGTGTCAACTACCAGCAATTCAGGGTAGTTAAACAGCCTTGCTATTTGTGAGTTGCTTTCACATATCCCAAGCAAAATCTTATCAATCAGTTGGTTGTTGGCTTCAATGGTGTTATTGAAAAAATTCTCCCCCTGATACGGAATTAACTTATTGCTATCGGTTACAAGGCAGGTTGTCATAGTTAAAGGCTAATGTTTTGCAATAATACATTGTTCTGTAATCATTTCAGTGGCTCACTCCTCATAATTTATTAACCTTTTAGTAACAGTTGGAATTTTATGCTTTATAAAAAACTAAATTTGCTTGCCATTTAAATGATATTAAAAAATATGCTCCAGGACGATAGTATACGTCACAAAGGTTTACGTCGCAAGCTAGTGGAAGAGGTTGCTGCCAAGGGGATAAGCGATAAGCGAGTACTCGAAGCAATGCTTAAGGTGCCTCGTCATTTTTTCATGGATAGTGGTTTTTTAAGCTTTGCCTACAAGGACCAAGCATTCCCAATTGGTTCCGGGCAAACCATTTCGCAGCCATTTACTGTAGCCTTTCAAACGCAGTTGCTACAGGTTAGTCCCATGCAAAAAGTTTTGGAGGTTGGAACTGGCTCGGGGTATCAGGCTGCCATTCTTATGGAAATGGGTGCTAGGCTCTATACCATTGAACGCCACCGGGAATTGTTTCTTGCGGCAAAGGCTCTACTTGAGGAGATGGGCTATCGGCCTAGCTGCCATTACGGCGATGGCTACCAGGGATTACCTCCATATAGTCCATTCGATCGTATAATAGTAACGGCTGGCGCTACAGAAGTCCCTCAGGCTCTTGTCGATCAGCTCGCACCAGGGGGGCGCTTGGTAATTCCGGTAGGGAATGATTATGGCCAAACCATGATGCTCATTGAGAAATTAGATGATGGAACCATAAAAGAATCGGCTCACGGAAACTTTATTTTTGTTCCGTTGTTAAAAGGTAAAGCAAAATAGTAAGCTAATGATTGCAATTAAACAGTTTGTTTTCAATCCTTTCCAGGAGAACACCTATGTTCTGTACCAACCACAGGGCGAGGCCATTGTGGTTGATGCAGGCTGTTCAACCGAAAGTGAGTTTCAGGAACTCTTGGATTTTGTTCATAGCCAAAACCTTACGGTAAAATGTTTGATAAACACTCACTGCCATATCGACCACATACTAGGAATTGATAAGCTAAAGAAGCAATTTGGCGTTAAGGCCTTTGCCCATATCGATGATTTTCCTTTGCTTCAAATGGCCCCAGCACATGCCATGATGTTTTGGTTATACCTTGAAACAGTACCAGCAATCGATGAAACACTCAGCCATGGAGATATGATAGAACTTAACGGTGATAGTATAAAGGTTATTCACACTCCCGGACACTCCAGAGGCGGTTTGTGCTTTTATGCGGAGCAGGAAAGATTTATTTTAACCGGTGACACCCTATTTAACCTATCCATTGGCCGTACCGATTTGGCTGGTGGTAATTACGAAACGCTGATTAAGAGCATTAGGGAACAGCTCATGGTGTTACCTGACGATGTGATAGTTTACCCTGGCCATGGTAATAGCACAACCATTGGAATCGAAAGGGCATCGAATCCCTTTTTGTAGTTTAGGTGTTAAAAAACATAAGCAAAAAACTTTTGTTTAGTTAAAATCAATAACCCAAATTCATAATTTTGCTGATAATCTTTAAATAAAAAACCTAAAACATGTATACCGATAAATTTGTGTCACGTCATAATGGTCCTAGCGACCATGAAGTGGGTGAAATGCTAAAGGTAATTGGCGTTTCATCGGTTGATGAGCTAATCAACCAAACCATTCCGGCCAATATCAGACTTAAAAAACCGCTAAACCTACCTGCTCCCATGTCGGAATATGAGTTCCTGACCCATATGCATAAGGTTGCATCCAAAAATAAACTCTACAAGAGTTTTATTGGGATGGGTTACTATGGAACCGTTACCCCTTCGGTTATTTTGCGTAACATATTTGAAAACCCCGGTTGGTACACTTCGTACACTCCATACCAGGCCGAGATTAGCCAGGGAAGGCTTGAGGCATTGCTCAATTTCCAAACCATGGTGGTTGAGCTTACTGGAATGCAAATTGCTAATGCTTCATTACTTGATGAAGCAACCGCTGCTGCTGAGGCAATGCTCATGATGCTCAACCTCCGCTCACGCGAGGCTGTTAAGGCAGGCAAGAATGTAATTTTTGTTGATCAGGATATTTTCCCACAATCCCTCGATGTAATTAAAACTCGTTCAAATCCGCAAGGGATTGAAGTTGTTACAGGGTGTTATAGCGAGTATAATTTTACTGGACGAGAATTTGGCGTAATAGTTCAGTACCCATCGGCAAAGGGAAACATTCGCGACTATGCCGCTTTTGCTGCAAAAGCACACGAGGCTGGTGCACTGGTAACAGCCGTTTCCGATATTTTAAGCCTGGCTCTAATTACACCTCCGGGCGAGTGGGGGGCCGATATTGCTTGTGGTTCTACTCAACGTTTTGGAATACCCATGGGATTTGGTGGCCCACATGCAGCATACTTTGCCTGCAAGGATGAGTTCAAGCGTAGCATGCCAGGCCGAATAATAGGTGTTTCCATTGACAGGCATGGCAACAAAGCTCTACGTATGGCACTGCAAACCCGCGAGCAACACATTAAGCGTGAACGTGCCACATCAAATATCTGTACCGCACAAGCCCTCTTGGCTACCATGGCAGGTATGTATGCTGTTTACCACGGCCCCGAAGGAATACGCCGTATTGCCTCGTATGTTCACAGCACTGCTGTTCAGGTTGCCAAGGAACTTGTTGGTATGGGTTACAAGCAAAACGTTAAGAATATTTTTGACACCCTTGAGGTAGAATTGCCTTCAGGTGTAACCATCGATGATATCCGCAAGCGCGCTCTAGCTCGCGAAATCAACCTGAATTACAAGCCAAACGGAACCGTAGGTATTAGCTTTGACGAAACCACTTCCGTAACCGATGTCAACAACCTTCTTTCAGTTTTTGCCGAATCTGCTGGAAAGAAGTTCAATTCTATAGCCGAGATTAAGGAAACCATTGAAATCCCTGAAAACCTTCGTCGCAAAACGCCTTTCTTAACCGATAAGGTATTCAACAGTTTCCATTCCGAAACAGAAATGATGCGCTACATCAAGAAACTTGAGCGTCGCGATATAGCCCTAAACCATAGCATGATTTCGCTGGGTAGCTGCACCATGAAGCTAAACCCAGCAACCACCATGTTGCCGCTAAGTTGGCCGGAGTGGAATAGCTTACACCCGTTTGTGCCTGCTGACCAGGCCGAAGGCTACATGCAGGTCATCCGTGAACTGGAACAATATCTGGCAGAGATTACCGGGTTCCATGCTGTGACCTTACAGCCAAACTCCGGTGCAGCTGGTGAGTATACAGGGCTAATGGTAATCCGCCAGTACCACATCAATCGTGGCGAGGGCCACAGGAATGTTGTACTGATTCCTTCGTCGGCACATGGTACTAACCCCGCAAGTGCTGCTATGGCAGGCATGCAGGTGGTGGTTGTTGCTTGCGATGAGAAGGGGAATATCAACGTTGACGATTTGCGCGCTAAAGCAGAGCAGCACAAGCAAAACCTTGCAGCATTTATGGTAACCTATCCGTCAACCCATGGAGTATTTGAAAGCAAAATTAGGGAGATGATGGATATTGTTCACCAGAATGGTGGCTTGGTTTACATGGATGGTGCCAATATGAATGCCCAGGTTGGGCTTACCAGTCCAGGTGAGATTGGTGCCGACGTATGCCACCTTAACCTGCATAAAACCTTTGCTATCCCACACGGTGGCGGTGGCCCTGGCGTTGGCCCAATTGCAGTAGCTAAGCATTTAGCTCCATTCCTCCCTTCACATCCAGTGGTTAAGACCGGTGGCGAAAAAGCTATTACTGCTGTTGCTGCTGCTCCCTGGGGAAGTGCTAGCATAATTGTAATATCTTACGCATACATTCTAATGTTGGGTGCCGAGGGTTTAACCCAGGCGACAAAGATGGCAATTCTTAACGCAAACTACTTGGCTGCCAGGCTAAAGGATCACTATAAGATTCTTTACACCGGCGAAACCGGTAGGGTTGCCCACGAAATGATTCTCGATTGTCACCACTTTAAGATGGCCTACGGCGTAGATACCAGCGATGTTGGTCGTCGTATGATGGATTACGGATATCATGCTCCAACCGTATCGTTCCCGGTTCATGAAAGCCTTATGGTGGAGCCTACCGAGAGCGAGTCAAAACAGGAACTCGATAGGTTTATTGACATGATGATTGCCATTAAGGGAGAGCTTGAGGATATCAAGAACGGTAAAGCCGATAAGGCCGACAACCTTATTGCCAATGCCCCGCATACAGCCCCTGAGGTTACCGCCGATGAGTGGAAGCATGCTTATTCCCGCCAACAGGCTGCTTACCCACTTCCCTGGGTAATGCAGAATAAATTCTGGCCCTATGTAAGCAAAATTGATGCAGGTTATGGCGACCGTAATCTGGTGTGCACCTGCGCACCAATTGAGGATTACATGTAAATACATTTAATCGTTTAGCTAGAAAAGTGCCTTGGATAACTCCGGGGCACTTTTTGTTTTAAACCCAATTACTTTGAAATTTCCTTAATAGGCCAGTCATTTTTTACCAATACAAAACGTTAGCTATTTGTATGTTTCTTAACACATTTAGTTTTTCCGCGCAAACAATTAACTTTGCAATAAATTTGATTTACAATTACTATGGAGAGGGTAAATGTTTATCTCAATTCCGAGATTGGTGAGCTTGAGGGTGTAATACTGCATACACCGGGAGCCGAGGTGGAAAATATGACCCCCGAAAATGCTCAACGAGCATTATACAGCGATATTCTTAACCTGAACGTTGCCCGTAAGGAGTACTCGCAGCTCAGTGGCGTGCTTTCAAAGGTGGCAAAAACCTACGAGGTGGTTGATTTGCTTGAAAAAGTACTTAAGAACGAGGAGAATAGGGAGTATCTGCTCGAAAAGATTTGTCGTCATGAGAATGCCATGTCGCTATTCGACTATCTTTTAGATATTGATGCAAAGCAGCTTGCCAGGATGCTCATTGAGGGCGTTCCATTGGTTCGTAATACACTCACTAACTTTTTAAGTAAGGAGAGGTTTGCACTTCGCCCGCTCTATAACTTCTACTTTACACGCGATGCATCAATAGCAATTGGTGAGGATGTGCTTATAGCTAAAATGGCCAACGCCGTTAGGGATAGGGAGAGTATTATAATGGAGGCAATATTCTCGCGTTCCGGTATTTTTAATACGCAAACCATTAACCCTACTACCTTTAACAATCCCGCAGATGTCACCATTGAAGGCGGCGATGTTCTGGTGGTTCGCGACGATATACTGTTGATTGGCAACGGAATAAGAACCAATACCCATGGTATCGACTTCATTCTGTCCAGGTTTCTGGCTCGCGACGATAAAAGGAAAAGACATATCCTGGTACAGGAATTACCTTATAAGCCCGAATCGTTCATTCACCTCGATATGGTTTTCACCATGCTCGATTTTGACAAGTGCATGGTTTATGAACCAATAATTCTGCAGCCTAACCGTTACCAAACCGTTCACATTACAATCGATAAAGGTAAGGTTAAGGAGATAAAAACGGTTGATAACCTCCTAGTTGCTCTCAAGAGCCTTGGTATCGATTTAAAACCAATAGTTTGTGGGGGTACAAAGGATCGTTGGATACAGGAGCGTGAACAGTGGCACAGCGGAGCAAATTTTGTTGCCATTGGCCCCGGTAGGGTGATTGGCTATGGTCGAAATATCAATACGCTCGAGGAGATGAACAAAAACGGATTTGAAATTCTCAGAGCAAAAGATATTGTGGCTGGCAAGGTTGATATGAACTCCTACCAAAAATATGTTGTTGCTCTCGATGGTAGTGAACTTCCCCGCGGTGGAGGAGGTGCGCGGTGTATGACTATGCCTTTCCGTCGCAAACCAATAAAGTGGTAGTAAACATTTTCCATTGTGATTTGTTTCAAGAAAAGCAATCATTAAACTTTGAAACAATGGAAAAAAATGTAGGCAAAATTGATAAGGTAATCAGAATTCTGATTGCTTTAGTTATAGCTGGGGTAGGAATCTACTACCAAAGCTGGTGGGGATTACTGGCAATAGTACCTCTGGCAACGGCACTAACAGGAACATGTGGACTTTACTCCCTATTCGGGATAAGTACCTGTTCCACCAAGAAGTAAATAAAAACGGGGCTTTGCCCCGTTTTTTATTTTAGTTAACCATTTGCTTTACCAGGTTTGCTGCCTCCTGCAGTGTGATTGCGCTGTACACCTTTAAGCCTGACTCGTCAATCAGCTTTTTGCCTTCAAGTGCATTGGTGCCCTGTAAACGAACTATTACAGGAACAGGGATATTCCCTATTTCCTTATAGGCATCAACCACACCTTGTGCTACGCGGTCGCAACGTACAATGCCGCCAAAAATATTGATAAGTATGGCTTTAACGTTAGGGTCTTTTAGTATTATCCTGAAACCGGCTGCTACGGTTTTAGCATTTGCTCCACCTCCTACATCAAGGAAGTTGGCAGGGTCGCCGCCTGAGAGCTTAATAATATCCATGGTAGCCATGGCTAAACCGGCGCCGTTTACCATGCAGCCAACATTACCGTCGAGCTTAACAAAGTTAAGGTTGTGTTCGCCTGCTTCTACCTCTGCGGGGTCTTCCTCGTAAATATCGCGGTACTCAGCCAAATCGGGGTGGCGGAAAAGAGCATTGTCGTCAATGCTGCACTTGGCATCTGCGGCCAAAATATCGTCGTTCGATGTTTTTACAACAGGGTTGATTTCAAGTAGCGAAAGATCGTTTTTGGTATAGGCTTCGTAGAGCGACAAAGCAAACTTAACCATTTGCTGGTAGGCTTTGCCTGATAATCCAAGGTTGAACGCAATTTTACGTGCCTGAAATGCCTGAAGCCCAACGGGGTGAATTTCTTCCTTAAAGATTAGTTCAGGGGTTTGAGCAGCTACAGCTTCAATGTCCATTCCTCCCTGGGGGGAGTAAATAATCATATGCCTTCCTGATGCTCTATTTAGCAGGATGCTTACATAGTACTCTTTTATTTCCGATGGACCCGGCTGATAAATACCCTGCTCAATTAGTACCTTTCGTACAAGCTTGCCTTGAGGCCCAGTTTGGTGGGTTACCAGATTCATCCCTAAAATATTCGAGGCGTATGTTGATACCTCATCAATGGACTTTGCAATTTTAACGCCACCACCTTTGCCTCGTCCGCCAGCATGAATTTGAGCCTTTACAGCTATAGTGTTAGTACCCGTGAGTTTCATTACTTCCTGTGCAGCCCTAATGGCTTCATCCTTGCTAAAAGCTACTAAACCTACTGGCACGGGTACACCTGCTTGCCTTAGTATTTCTTTCGATTGATACTCATGTAGATTCATAGAAAAACATCATTTTTTTAATGCATCTAAGTTACAAAAAAAGGATTAACTAAATTTGTTAAATTTTTTGTGGATATGGTTAAAAACAGAAAGTTGTTAAATGAAGAGCTTGGGCGAAAATCGATTGATGAATTTAAATCCTCCGAAAAATTACCAATTGCTGTAGTCCTCGATAATGTCAGGAGTTTAAACAATGTAGGCTCTGTTTTTAGAACTTCCGATGCTTTCCTGGTTGAAAAAATTTACCTGTGTGGAATTACGGGCACTCCACCTCATCCTGAAATCCATCGCTCTGCTTTGGGTGCTGAAAATTCAGTAGACTGGGAGTATGCTGATAGCGCAGTCAAAGCAGTTGAAGGACTGAAACAATTGGGATATGTGATTATTTCAGTAGAACAGGTGGAGCATTCGGTGCTGCTTAACCAGTTTTATCCGAAAAAAGGGCAGAAGTACGCTTTAGTGTTCGGAAACGAAGTTAAAGGTGTAGGACAGGATGTGGTGGATATTTCTGATGTTTGCATTGAGATTCCGCAGCTTGGTACCAAACACTCCTTTAACATTTCGGTCTCAACTGGTATAGTGCTTTGGGATTTTTTTGTTAAAGTAATGGACGAATGATATTTAGCGTTTCCACTTGTTTAGTGCCTGCTGAACTTCAAATATTATTTGTTACAATAAAAAAACGGGGCTGCATGTGCAGCCCCGTTTTTAGTAGTGTATTTATCTTAGAATAATGCTTTAAAAGCTTCGTTCTGGAAGAAGGTGCGGAATTCAACATCTTCCTTAGCGCGATCTTTTAGTGAAGCGTCCTTACCAAAAGCAGTGCGTAGGTTATCGAGTACAGTTGCTTCTTCAGCAAGGCGAGCACCAACAATTGCACGGCCATAGTAACCCTTAGCTGTTTCTACCTTGTTAAAGGTGTTCTTGGCAGCATCAACCTTTCCTGCTAATAGAAGAGCAAGACCCTGGTTGAATGAATCGCTACCAGCAAGGTATTCAGCAGCTGCAGGATACTGTCCTTTAAGAATTGCAATAATACCGAGGTTGTACTTAACAGCGCTACCAGCATCGGCTGCATCGGCAAATAGCTTTTCAGCTTCATCAAACTTGCCTTCAAGCATAGCTACGCAACCTCGGTTGTTGGTAACGGCAGCAATCTTCTGATCGGCAGGAATCTTATCCAGAGCAGCCTTGGCATTAGCAACATCCTTGTTCAGAATGTAGTAGTAAGCAGCATTGTTGTAACCGCGAGCGCAGTTGAACTTTTCGCCGGCTTTCATGTAAACTTCAATCTTCTTGTTAACATCGTTTACAAGTGTAGCAGCGTAAAGCATTTCCTCAACGTTAAGGCTGTCGTATGCGTTGTTTTCAACCATGTACTTTAGGGTATCGTCGGAGTAGCCAATAACATCAACCTTGGCAACCATTCTTGAACGACGGAGCTGTGGGAGAATCTTTTCAGCCAATACCTTGTAAACCTTTGAAAGGTTCTTGATTTCCTTTTCACGTACTACTGGATCGGAGTACATGGAAAGAACGCGAATGATAAGTTCTTTGTCTTCGATATCGGAAGCCTGAACAGCTTTCTGGAAACCATCCCAGTCTTCAGCTGTAAATTCAACAGTTGGGGTAACGCCTTCTACTTTGGCTTTCTTGAACACATCAGCAAGGTACTTGTCGGTGTTCTTTCCGCGATCCTGCGACAGCTTGTCGTTTAGTTTTTCAGGGCCATCGGGTGAAGCGTAAGCAGCAATCTTAAGCTCTTTAATCTCCTTGTTCTTAGCCTGAGCAGCAGCAAGTAGGAAATCGTTTAACATCTTGATTTCATCCTTGGTTAACTCCGACTTGCGGATGTCAGCCTTTTGGATTACGAAATTAATTTGTGCTTCCTTTTCCTCAGGAGTAACGCGTACAAACTTGTCGTTTAGCATTACAGGCTTAACATCAATGTCAACCAGCTTGTAGGTAGCCATTGTACCAATGCCAACCTTTTGAGGAGCATCGAAAGGAACTTTTTTGTCCTTGTAGGTAATAACAAAACGGAGTTCAATTTCAGAGCTGAACATCTCGTCCTTGTAATCAAACTCTACATCATGTTTCCAGCTACCACCAGCTTCGTAGTTAATAACCTGGTTGTTGGCCTGAACGTCTTCACCTTGTAAAACCTTTGAGGGAAGAGCTAACTCGCCACCCTTGTAAACCACAACAGGGGTAATTTCAACAGTAGCTTTCTTGTTGAAGTACTTTGGAGGAATAGTACCTTCAAAAGTAGCCTTCACTTTGTTAGCATGTACTTCTACGGGGTTTGGGGTTACCTTTAAAGTAAAACCGGCAGGTAATTCTTTCATTTTCTCAACCCCGCCGCAACCGGCCAATAGCAGACCGGCTAAGGCAATAATCGATAGTTTTAAACCTTTCATTTTCATATAAAAGTTGGTTAGTTATTAATTCTGCTTAATTGTAAGCACTCAAATTAGTAAATACAAACATACTACTTAAATTCCAATTTATCAAATTCATGGAATAAAAATAAACATTTGTCTTACAACGATACCAAGTTAACACCTTTTTTGTAATGTTGGTCAAAAATCGCCGATTTGATTTTTAAAAAATCATCGCGGTTTGCCACAAAGTCAATTTTTGAAGTATCGATTACTAAGAAAGTGTATTCAGGATGTTGTTTGAAAAAATCGAAATATCCTTCGGTTATTCCGTTTAGGTATTCAGCGGTTATGGTTTGTTCGTAATCTCGCCCCCTTTTTTGAATGTTTTTAAGCAGCTGGTTTGTAGGTAAGTGTAGATATACATATAGGTCGGGTTTTGGCAAAGTGCTGTAAATAATGGAAAATAGTTGCTTGTAAAGCTGAAGTTCATCGCCGCTCAGTGTGTTCTGAGCAAAAATTAGCGATTTCATGAAGTAGTAATCGGCAATTGTTAATGAGTGGAATAGGGAAGCGGAACGTAACTCGTTATTGAGTTGTGAGTATCGCTCTGCCAGGAATGAGAGTTCAAGTGGGAAGCTATACCGTTCAGGGTTTTTATAGAATTTTGGAAGAAAGGGGTTATCGGCAAACTGTTCCAGGATTAGCTTGGCGTTAAGCTCTTTTGCCAGCATGGTGGCAAGGGTTGTTTTGCCTGCACCGATATTTCCTTCAATTACAAGGTAATGCATAGTTTTTCAAAGGCGTTTGTTCCTGGCTAAGTTATATTTTTTGGTGTATAAAAACAAAAGAGGTTGGAGTGTAATACCCCAACCCCTTTAAAAAAATTATCATCACTAGTATTGCATTCCCATGTTATACATTATAAACGCGTAAATATCGGCATACTCATCTATAACCATAGAGGTTGGCATACCTGCTCCGTGTCCGGCACGGGTTTGAATGCGTATCAGGGCAGGATTTTTGGGGTTAGGGTTTTTCTCCTGCATGGTAGCAATGTACTTGAACGAATGTGCTGGCACAACCCTATCGTCGTGGTCGGCAGTGGTTACGAGTATGGCCGGGTAATTGGTTTTAGGTTTGATATTATGGAGCGGGGAGTAGCTGTAAAGGTTAAGGAACTGAATGGAGTCGTTACTGGTGCCGTAATCGTTAGCCCAAGCCCAGCCTATGGTAAAGTTATGGTACCTAAGCATATCCATTACGCCAACCTGAGGGATGGCTACCTTGAATAAATCGGGACGTTGATTGGTTACTGCACCAATCAGCAAGCCACCGTTTGACCCCCCTTGTATGGCAAGTTTTTTTGGTGAGGTGTACTTTTCTTTGATTAAGTACTCGGCTGCTGCAATAAAGTCGTCGAAAACGTTTTGCTTGTTTAGCTTTGTGCCCGCACGATACCAGTTCTCACCGTATTCGCCACCGCCCCTTAGGTTTGCCATGGCAAATATGCCACCCTGCTCTAGCCAGAATAAGCGCGATGTGCTAAAGTAGGGTAGTAGGCTTACATTGAAGCCACCGTAGCCGTAAAGCAGGGTAGGGTTATTCCCGTCGAGCTTAATGCCCTTTTTGTGGACAATAAACATTGGAACAAGAGTGCCATCCTTGCTAGTGTAAAATACCTGCTTGGTTTCGTAGTCATCAAACTTAAAGTCGATGTTAGGGCTAAAGAATTGTGTCGAAGTATTGGTGTTTACGTTGTACTTTACAACGGTTGGGGGAACTGTAAACGATGAGAATGAATAAAAGGCAATAGAATCATTTATATCGCCGCTTATCCCTGATATTGTGCCAAGGGTTGGAAGTTCAATGTCCGTAATTTTACTTCCGTCCAGGTTGTATACCTCGGCCTGGCTTTTAGCATCAACAATGTAGTTGGCAATTATTTTTTTGTTGATTAGGGCACATTCCTTCAGTACATCTTTCCGTTCAGGTAGAATGTCGCGCCAGTTGCCAATATCCATGCTGTTCACATTGATTTTTACCAGCTTATACTTGGGAGCCTTGTAGTTGGTTAAAACAATGAGGTTGTCGTCAACATGGTCAAGAACGCTGTACTCAAACTCAAAGCCTGTGGTAATCTTTGAAAAGTTTGCCCTGGGGTCTTTTAGGTTTTTTACATAGATGGAATTACCGTAGGTTGATTCCGACTCATAAATGATGAGGTATTTTTCGTCATCGGTGGTTTGTGCGGAGTAGTTGCGTAAGGGGTATTGGCTATTTGAGAAAATTAGCTTGTCGGTTTCCACTGGTGTTCCTACCTTGTGGTAAAAAACTTTATGGTTTTGGTTGATATTGGAAAGCTCTGAGCCACCCTTGGGTTCGTCGTAGCGGCTATAGAAGAAGCCATCGTTTAGCCATGCAATGGATGAAAATTTCACCCAACTGATTTCGTCAGGAAGTTGCTCCCCGCCGGGCAGTTTAATCACTTTTATCTTTTGCCAGTCCGAACCGCCATCGTTAATGGAATAGGCAAGGTACTTGCCATCGCGCGAAACGCTAACATTCGATAGCGATACGGTTCCATCCTCACTAAACGTATTTGGATCAAGAATTACCTTAGGCTCAGCCTCAAGGTTTTCCATCATGTAAAGGACGCTTTGGTTCTGAAGTCCCTCTTTCTTGAAAAAGAAATACCTGCCGCCTGCTTTAAAAGGGGCCCCCATTGAGGTATAGTTCCAAATGGTGGTAAGCCTTTCTTTAATTTTGTTGCGGAAAGGAATTGCATTAAGGTAGTTGAAAGTCACCTCATTCTGCTGCTTAACCCATTCAGCCACCTCGGGTGCTTTGTCATCCTCAAGCCAACGGTAGGGATCGGCCACTTTTACTCCAAAATACTCGTCAACTACATCTACCTGCTTGGTTTTGGGATATTTAACTTTTGCGGTGTTACACGACATTGTAATCAAAATTGGTGTGGCTAACAACATCAATATGAATATCTTTTTCATCGCTTTCAAAATTTTGTTTTGATATACTAACAAAAATACAATAAAATTATGCAAACCTTGCACTAATTTCTGAAAAAAAGCAATCACAATATTTGAAAGTATAAAAAAAGCAGGGGTTACCCTGCTTTTACTATTTGTTTTTCTCCGGTTTTGGCAGCAAAACTTTTCGTGAGAGTTTCAGCTTTCCGGTTTTTTTGTCGATTTCAATAAGCTTAACATCAACCATATCGCCTTCCTTAAGCACCTCTTCAACCTTCTCTAGCCTACGCCACTCAATTTCCGATATGTGAAGCAGCCCATCCTTGCCGGGAAGTATTTCAACAAATGCGCCAAAGGGCATAATGGACTTAACCTTACCCTTGTAAATCTCGCCTACCTCGGGAACAGCAACAATTCCTTTAATCCATTTAACGGCAGCATCGCGGCTTTCAGCACTCTCGGCAAATACACTAACTACACCGTGATCATTAATTTCCTCAATGGTGATAGTGGTTTGGGTTTCGCGCTGAATTTCCTGAATTACCTTACCACCAGGGCCAATAACGGCACCAATGGTTTCGCGAGGTATGTTGAACTGCTCAATACGGGGGGCGTGGGGTTTAAAGTCGGGACGGGGTTTGGAAATGGTTTGCATCATGATATCAAGGATGTGCATACGTCCATCGTGGGCTTGCTTTAGAGCTTTAGCAAGTACTTCGTACGATAGGCCATCAACCTTTATATCCATTTGGGTGGCTGTAATACCATCGCGGGTTCCTGCCACCTTAAAGTCCATATCACCAAGGTGGTCCTCATCGCCAAGAATGTCGGAAAGTACGGCATACCTATCCGATCCTTTCTCAGTGATAAGACCCATTGCTATACCCGATACTGGTTTCTTAATCTGAACTCCTGCATCCATCAGCGCCAGGGTGCCTGCGCAGACAGTGGCCATTGATGATGAACCATTCGATTCAAGTATATCGCTCACAACACGAATTGCGTATGGGTTTTCTGGAGCATCGGGCACCATGTTCTTTAACGCCCTGTGGGCAAGATTTCCGTGTCCAATTTCCCTGCGGCTCACACCTCTTGAGGGTTTGGCTTCGCCAGTGGAGAAAGGTGGGAAGTTGTAGTGCAGTGTAAACTTCTCAGTTCCCTGCATCAGAACCTCATCAATAATTTTTTCGTCGAGCTTGGTACCAAGGGTTACAGTGGTAAGCGATTGTGTTTCGCCACGGGTGAAAATGGCTGATCCATGTGCCATGGGCAAATAATCAACCTCGCACCAGATAGGGCGTATTTCGTGGGTTTTGCGACCATCGAGGCGAACACCCTCGTTAAGTATCATGTTGCGCATGGCTTCTTTTTCTACCGCATGGTAGTAGCGGTTCACCATGAACTGCTTTGCTTCGCGCTCCTCTTCCGGAATGGTTTCAATAAAGGCTTGCTTAATGGCTTCAAAAGCTGCCGTGCGTTCTTGCTTGGGCAGCATCGATTTGGCTACCTGGTAAACCTTGTCGTAGCAAAACTCATGAACCTTTGCCTTGAGTTCCTCATCGTTGGTTTCATGGCAGTAGGTGCGTTTAACTACGCCAAGTTCCTTGGCGAGCTCCATTTGAGCCAAACACTGGGGTTTAATGGCCTCATGGGCAAACTTAATTGCTTCCAGCATATCGGCTTCCGACACCTCTTTCAGTTCGCCTTCAACCATCAGAATATTATCGTAGGTGGCGCCAACAATCATATCGATATCGGCCTCCTCAACTTCCTTAAAGGTAGGGTTAATTTTTAGCTTACCGTTAATGCGAGCCACTCTAACCTCTGAGATTGGGCCATGGAAAGGAACGTCGGAAACAGCAAGCGCAGCCGATGCTGCCAATCCGGCAAGTGCGTCGGGCATAATTTCCTTCTCAGCGGAAATCAGGTTAACGGTAACAAAGGTTTCGGCATGGTAATCGTCAGGGAAAAGGGGACGTAATGCACGGTCAACCAAACGGGCCACCAGAATTTCATAGTCCGATGGTTTTGATTCGCGTTTTAAGAAACCTCCTGGGAAACGGCCGCTTGCAGCAAATTTCTCCTTGTACTCCACGCTAAGCGGCATGAAATCAACATCTTCTTTTGCTTCCTGAGCGCTTACAACTGTAGCGAGAAGCATGGTTTTACCCATTGTTAGCACAACCGAGCCATGGGCTTGTTTGGCCAGTTTACCGGTTTCGATGGTAATGGTTCGGCCATCGCCCAAATCGATTGTCTTTTTTACAACTTTCTGCATAATTAAAATTTATATAGATAAAATCAACAATAAAATACTGCCTTTGTTTAAACAATTAAACCCCAAAGGATTCCCATCCTCTGGAGGTTATGATAGTGATTAAAAAAAGGCAATTTTAGAAATTGCCTTTTTTGATTTCTTACTTTCTGAGATTTAATTCCTTTACTATTGTTCGATATCTTTCAATATCGTTTTCTTTTAAGTAATCCAAAAGCCTCCTGCGCTTACCCACCAACTTTAACAGAGCGCGCTGGGTACCATAATCCTTGCGGTGAACCTTTAGGTGCTCAGTTAAATGGTTGATACGGTAGGAGAATAACGCGATCTGGCTCTCAGGTGAGCCGGTATCGGTATTGGACTTCCCGTACTTCTCAAAAATCTCTTTTTTCTGTTCGGCCGTCAAATAGTTCATAACACTGATAATTAGTGGGTAGATTTACTACTTAATTTGAGGTGCAAAGATAAAACCTTTTTTTCAATATCGTTACAATTGATACTTTTTTTTCGAACAGCTATTAATTTTTAATTGCTTAATATTATGACATACAGAATATTAACATGTTTATAGTATATTTTAACTATTTAGCGTAGTTTTAATTTTTCCCAGTGCCATTTCAATGGGAGTGGGTTTGAAGTTTAAATCGTTTTTTGCCTTGCCTATAACCAGCGAGGTGTTTTTTGGTCTGGGAGCAGCCTCGGCTAAGTCTTTTGAATTTACTTGCAGCAGCAATTCATGGTTCAGGTCAAAGGCTTTTGCAGCAAGTATGGCAAAATCAGCAACTGAAATTATTTGGTCGCCAGAAATATTATAAATGCCTGTAACCCTGTTCAAACAGATCTGGGAGATGGCAGAAGCTAAATCCGGAGCATAGGTTGGGGTGCGGATTTGATCGCTTGGTACTTTGTACTGCTTGTTTTTGCTGAGGTTATCGAATACACGGGTAATAATGTTTGGACGCGAAAGTTTGGACTCAACCCCGTAGACCAAAGAGGTTCTTACTATTGTATTGACCACACCCGAGGCCTGTATTAACTTTTCTGCTTCAAGTTTCGATTCCCCATAGTAATTTACTGGGTTAGGTGCATCCATCTCTGTGTAGTTGCCTTTAGAGCCGTCAAAAATGAAATCGGTTGAGAGGAACACAAGGTGAACATTATAGTCAACGCAGGCCGATACAATGCGTTTGGTTAGCTCAACGTTCATCCTGTGACAGGCGTACCTGTCAACTTCACAGGCATCCGGGCTGGAAAGGGCAGCACAGTGAACAACAATCTCGGGTTTAATATCATCAACCATGTGGTTGATGTCAGCATTCAACAGGTTCGATGTAAAAGCGGTTACCCCCTCGAGCTGAAACTTTTTGAGCGATGTGGCAAAAACTTCAACCTGGTTAGTGGCATGTAAAGCTTTTGCTATGTTTTTCCCTACAAGGCCATTTGCCCCAGTAACAAGGATTTTCATTTTTAAAATGTTTTAGGAGATTAGATCTTTTAGCTTTTCAACTTGCTCTGTAGTTCCCAGAACAAACAGTAAGGAGTCGTGGGTAAGTATGTGATTAGGTTCAGGGTTTAAAATGTATTCGCCAATGGGATTCCTAACGCCAATTACATTAACACCTGTTTTTTCCCTTATTTGTAGTTCATCCAACGATTTTGCCCCAACCTCGAGAATTTTCCTACATGATATTTCAAAAAGGCTAATGTTCCCGGTTCGTTTTAGCATGATATTCTCAACAAACTCAAGAATATCCGGTTGAATAACCAGTTTTGCCATTTTTTGTCCTCCAACCTTGTCGGGCAGTATCACATTGTCGGCGCCAGCAAGCTTTAATTTTCTATCGTTTGTAACGGCTGATGCTCTGCTAATGATTTTAAGCTTTGGATTCATTTCCCTGGCGGTTATTACTACAAAAAGGTTGTCGGCATCGTTCGCCAGAGCCGTAATTAGCGCTTTAGCTTTATCCACTCCTGCTTTCTGCAAGGTGATATCAAGGGTGGCATCGCCATCAACATATGCTATTTTGGGGTTTTGCTGTATATACTCAATTACTTTGGGCCTGTTCTCAATAACAACAACAGGGATGTTATGCGCAAGCAGTTCTTCAACTGCCTGTGAACCATTACGTCCGTATCCCACCACTATAACATGGTTTTGCATTTTGGCAATCATCTTCTCCATGATCTTCTTATTTGAGTATCGGGAAAGTATTTGTTCCGAAAAGTATTTGGCTAAGAAGGTAGCTGCATAGGCAAAGAATCCAATGCTTATGATGATTAGTGTTATGGTAAACCACATTCCCTCTGGTGAAAGCGGCCGAACCTCCTTAAATCCTACTGTACCGATTGTAATTACGGTCATGTAGATTGCTTCAGTGAATGTAAAGTCTTCAATGTGTATATAACCAACTGTTCCTATGGTTATTATACTTAGGAGAATTGTGATTGCAAGCGCTAATGTTCTACCTCCTTTTTGCTCCATTCAGCAATTTTTACGACGCTTTAAAATTATAATTGTTTTCGTAAAATACTAACACCAATAGGGCAGTAAATACATTTTCGGGTCTCGCAGTAAAAGGTTTTTAGGTGAACCAATGCCTGAGAGTCAAAAGCCGACAATGCTTTGATGCCCAAGGCACCAAAGTTTCTGACAATTGTATTATTCTCGGGTGGCATTTGTTGGAGTATAGTTAGTGCGTTGGCCTCAAGGTCAGCTTTTGCCCTGCTCCGACCATAGCTATACATGAAAGGGATAATTGTGTTTATGGTTATTAACCTAATGGTTTCCTCGCCCAAACGTTTTTTCTTGGAAATTGATTCCTCACCAAAAACGTAGTGATTAGTCCAGTAATCCGATGCTTCAACAGCAAAGAATTTAATTACATTATCAATATTTTTCACCTCCATAAGCTGAGAGAAGAGACCCGACGATTTGTGTGCAAGCATTGCCAAAAGAGCAATTCTAATGGTTGGGAACGATGCTGGCCTGAGCCTCATAAACTTCCAGAGGCTTGGCTCTATGGGTGTAAGTGAGAATTTGTTTTTCAGATAGGTATACTCCTGTTTCAAAGAAATTACATAGCTATCGTTTTTTGCTTTATCGAGCAAGCCCGATTGACCGAATAGTAGGGCCTCAAGCTGAAATGCACTGTTTTTATGTTTTGCCAATACTTTTTGCGGTAAGCTTTGAGCCAGTAGCTGAAAGGGAAGTGCGTTACTTTTTAGCCCAAATGAACGGCATAAATCGCGATAGAAAGCCTCCTCCCAACTTCCATTGCATTGGCTTACCAGCTCAGCTACACGTTTACTCTTGTTTTCTAGCCTTTCAACTTGCATTCGATCAATGGTTGAGTTAATTAGCAATGAATCAACAACCCCAATTTTACTGGCGCATGGGATCCATTCGGTCGATTTGATCAAGTTTTCATGGCTATGCACCAGTTTGTTGGGGTAAGGAATGACTAGTGTCTGAACTTCTGTTCCTTTCGATGTTACTGCGGTTCTATCGTGCTCAACAACTACGTGTAGAATTACATTGTTGTAAGCGTTGTCGGTTTGATGGTTATGGGTAAACCAGTCGGACGATTTGATGTGCATTTCAACATTACCTACCCAAAGAGTATCACCAATTCGAACTTTTGCGTTGGAAAAATCGGGGCCTGAGTCGGTATTGTACAATCCGGGATCGATAACCTCAACCGTATCGCCTTTTGTAGTGCTGAGCCCATTTAGGGTATAGTGCTGGTAGCGCCACTGGAAGTGTAAAAGCGATTCGTCCATTTAAAAAGGGTGAATTGTATTTGGATGTACAAGTTAAAAAAATCCAAAAAACTGGGCAATACTATTATGGCGAAAGTAAAATTGTAGTAATTTTGCAAGCGCAAACGGGGTGTGGCGCAGTTGGCTAGCGCGCTACGTTCGGGACGTAGAGGCCGGGAGTTCGAGTCTCCCCACCCCGACTTTAGAGTTGATTTAATGTCAGCTCTTTTTTTATTCTAATCGTAAAACTACTTGTCCCTGGTTGGGAATTGCCCGGTATATCACCTTTGCATCTTTCTTGCCAAGCTTAAATCTGATGTAGGGCTTGTAAACCGGTGTTTTAAGTTTTAGCATTCGTTTAACATCCTGAACAACAGTCCACGTGCGCTCTCTAAGATCGAACTTGAACTGATTAAACCCATCCGACGATTGCGAAGGGTTTGACTCGTAGAAGTAAAGTAAAATGTTTGGTTTTAGCTCAATAATAAAGTTAACAGGGTCAAGGTCGGTTGTATCAGGTATAACATCGGGCGTGTACTCTGAGGTGTCGCGTGGGGCAATTTTGATCATTAATGGTACTTTTGGGATGGTTGAGGTATGCTTCGATACTGTTAATGGAACCGACAATCCTTGAATAAGCAAGGGTGGATTAATAGCAGAAAACAAAGGACTTACTTTAATATGCTCTGCTTTTGCTTTATGAGCAACAACCCCTTTAATCATTAACGAAACGGTACTGTCCGGAATATTAATGGCTAAAAATATTGAGTCAGTTTTGGAAGCGGTAATCAATGCGTTGTAGTAAGCCTTATCCACCAATAATTTTTTTAAAGTTGAGTCGGGTTCACTAACCCATTCAACTGTTTTCTTTCGTTTATTGAGCTCTTTTGCAATGTGTTGCTCAATGTTGTTTATGGCTTTCTGGAATGCTATTACTTTAAGAATGGTATATGCAACAGCCAGTATTACAACTAGTATGGCTGTGGTGTAGAGGGTGATTTTTATAGGTTTTCGCATAAAAACGATCATTAGTAAATGTAAACCTTCGATCCCAGATCTAGGGTTTTGTAAACTGCTTCAAGATCCTCGTCATTCATTCTGATACATCCGTGCGTTACAGGCATCCCCAGGAATCGCTTGTATATTGTTCCATGGATCAGGTACCCATCGCCAATGCTCAGGGCATAGTCGCCCAAAACGCCAGCTTCCCAACGCGATGGGTCGTTGGCCGATGGAATGGGTAACCCTTCCTCAACGTATGACCAGTCCGGGCGACGCCATACAGGATTTGTTACCTTCCCTAACACCTTATACATACCCTTTGGGGTATGAAAAATCCATTGACGTTTATCGTGCGACTTTAGTAGTGTATAGCTGCCAGTACTACAAAATCCTTCACGAACCTGTTTGCGGTTTTTGTATAGCCTGAAGCGATTGTACGTTGTGTTAACCACAATGTATGGTTGTGCGGGCGTAAGGTTTTGGAACTGTTGCTTTAATGAGGCCACTTCCTTTTGAAGTTTCTTTACATCAACCTTATCGTCCTGTATGGAGTCGGATACAAAGGTTAACTTTCTGTTCTTAACCACTAATTCCGCCATGGGTTGCGAAAGATAGGTGAGATAAAAATAAAGAATGATGAAGCCTGAAAGGATGATATTGATAAGCAGCATTACAAAGCCCAACCGTTTTAGCTTAGGGTTTATTTCGGGGTTGAAATCTATTTTATCTTCATTGCTATTCATAGTTAACCCTTTATTTGATTACGTTTAAGGTTCAGGCTCATGGCTATGGTGTTGAAGTCGGCAATTGATCCAACAATAACTACCGGAGTGCCAATTTCAACAATCTTATACACCTGTAGCATATCGTTGTTGTCAAGAGCAATACATCCATCAGTCCAATCGGTTCCTTTGCCGCCATCGCCATGGATCTCAATTAGTCCGCCAATTTGAGCGTGCTTGGGGATTCGGCCTGAAGCTTTTTCCTTGTTGAAATTTTCAATATCCTCTGAATTAGGGTAGTTGAGTAGCAACGCCCTAAAATACTTGGTTTTATTTGCAGGTATTTTGCTTTTAACCAGATAAATTCCCTCGGGAGTAGCCTTGTCGCCTTTCAGCCGTTTACGCCCCATCCAATTCTTGCCAAACTCGGCATCAAATTCATACTTTTTTGTACCGTTTTGGTAGATATAGAGTTTTCGGGCAAATTTATCCACAATAATAGCCATGGAGTTGTTTTTGGCTGTATTGCTAATAGCGCTTTTTACAAGTCGGTTCCAGTAGGGTTGTGAGTTAAAGTAATCTTCAAGGTCGTCGAGGGTTTTTTTGTAGGAATCCATAATTAAATCCTCAGCCAACTTGATTTTTTCCGACGACTCAAGGTAATCGCCTTTCTTAAATGCTACCTCTGCCTCATGGATTAACATTTTACCTTTTGAGATTTTTTTGCGAAACTCATCAGGCAGGGGTAACCTCTGAAAAAGATTGTTCATGTTCGAGACAAGGGCGGTTAGGTTGTCAATTTTATCCTTAACCGATATAACCAAGTTTTTTGAAAGTTCCTTGGAGTTACTTGTTGCGCTTTTAGCCATTTCGGCCGATTTCTTGGCAAAGTACGATACCTTCTGGTAGTCGCGGCTTAAAATGAAGCGTTCATTTTGGATATTCCAATGCTTCATGGCCGAATCAAAGTATGCCTTTGCCTTTAGGTACTTTTGTTTTGAGTAACGTTTGGCATTTGACCGCGATGCCTGGTGTAGCGAGGCTAAGGCATAATCGATATCGCCTTTAGGCGGTTCGGGTATGGAATAGTAAAATAGTGCAAATCCGCCACCTATAACTGATAGCGTTGCAAGGGTAATTAAGCTGTACTTTAAAATCGGTTTCATACGGGTACAAATATCAAAAAAAAATCCCCGGTAAAAAAACGGCCGGGGATTTTATAGCATGTAAATAAATTACTTTCTGCCCTTAACCTTAGCAATAGCCTCGTTAAGTTCGGTGTTAATCTTGGTAGCGCTTTCTTTAGCAGCTTTCATCTTGTTGGAAGCATCCATGTACTTGCCAGCATCGTAAAGACCCTTAGCTTCGTTAACAGTAGCTTCGATGGTAGCCATTTCAGCTTTCATTTGCTCAAGAACAGCAGCACCTTCCTTACCACGAGGAGCCTTCTTCATGAGCTTGCCATTTTCTTCCATCATGGTGGCAACTTCGGTCATAAGGCCTTCTACCTCTTTCTTAACTTCTTCTTTCTTAGCAACAGCGTTAACCTTTAGCTGCTGAGCCATGCCAAGAATACGATCGAGTTTTTCGCTAGCTGGGCCAAATTTCTTGAATAATTTTGACTTTTGAACTTCAATGTCAGCCATAACAGCGCTCATTGAATCCTGAACAGCAGCGAAATCAGCAGCAAGATAAACATCAGCTTCAGCAGCTTTAGCCGAATCAATAGCGGCGTTAGCAGCATCAATCTTTTCCTGGGGCACTTTGCCACAGCTTGAAAGCATAGCAACCATAGTTAAGGCTGCAAAACCAAGTAAAAGTGTCTTTTTCATAATCGAAATGTTTGGGTTTGTTAGTTAAACATTAAAGTTTAATTTTCAATGCAAATGTATGGGGTTGTTCAATTCATTGTTTCGTATTCGCGTATTTTTTTTTATCTAAACTATAAAAAATATTGTAAAGTATTGATAATCAAGTTAAAAAAAATATAAAAAAATGTTAAAAGCATATCTATTGACTAGAGTAAACTTTTAGGTTAATAATACTGCTTTATAGGGTCAGCATTTTAAAATATTTTGTAACATTACAATAAATTTTCAAAGGTCTTGTAAAATGAATAGGATTACAATTATTGCAAGCGCACTTGCTACCTTTTATTGCAGCGTTTTATCATTTGCTCAGCAAGTTGATTCGAATATGTTAAAGGATCATGTTTACTATCTTGCGTCCGATTCACTTATGGGTAGGGGTTTTGGGACTGAAGGGGGGCGCATGGCTGCAAAATACATCACTGATAAGTTCAAAGAGGTTGGACTAACTCCTTGGCAAGGGCAGTACCTACACTCATTTATCAGTTCCAGTATGATGCTCAAGACTGAAGGGGCAAATATTATTGGTTGGGTTGAGGGGAATGATCCGGTACTAAAAAATGAATACATAGTACTTGGAGCGCATTACGACCATGTGGCCTATAAAATAGTAAACGGCGAAAAAGTGGTTTACAATGGAGCTGACGATAACGCCTCGGGGGTTGCTTCAATTATCGAAATTGGGCGCTGGCTTGTACTTAACCGCGATAAGCTTAAACGCTCTGTTATAATCATTGCTTTCGATGGGGAGGAGGCCGGATTAATAGGTTCAAGTCACCTTGTAAACAATAAGGTTATCCCTACCGACAGGGTAAAGTTTATGTTTAGCCTCGACATGGTTGGAATGCTGCAAAAGTATGGAGGTATCGACCTGGTTGGAAATAAAACGCTTAGCGATGGCGATGAATTTTTCGTTCAGTTGGCTTCAAAGCATGGTATTCAAGTGAAAAAATCGGGACGAAGTGTTGAAATGCAAACCGACACTCAACCGTTTGGGAAAATAGGAATACCTGCCGTGCATGTGTTTACCTCTACGGTTTCGCCTTACCATAAACCCGAAGACGATGCCGATAAGCTTGACTATGTGGGAATGGCGAAAATTGCAAGTTTTGTAGCCGATGCAACCCTACAGCTTTCAACTACTGATAGCGTTAAACCCGATGCAAGGTTTGCTGCAAAAACTTTGGGTAGCGATAAATTTTCGGCTGGATACCAAGTAGGCATTGGTAATACTTATCACGATTACAGGGATGAGTTTTACAACTCAAAGGAAGGTTTTTCTTTTAACACAGGGTTATCCTTCACAATTGGATTAAGTAGGTATATCGATTTACAGGTTGGTGCACTTTACCAAACAACTGGAACAGAACATCGGTATGGTCATTTCAGAACCCATGAGGTTATGGCTCCAGCCAGTATCCTTCTTTACATGGGTGGGAAAAGTAAGCAAATGTTATCGCCAAATCTGTACTTTATAGGAGGAGGATACTACTCCTACCGATTTGCCGGAAAGGTTGGTAATGGAAGTTTTGACATGGACAATAACATTCAAAAGGATAATTATGGCTTTCAGGTTGGCGTGGGGTTCAGCATTATGAATGTTAATTTCCAGTTTGTTCGTCAGGTTGCAGTGTTGTCATTAGAAAAGGATAGAAATGTTTTTCCCAGTACACTTATGTTTAACATGGGTTTTAGGTTTTAGTACCTTAATACTATAGTTATGAAGAACAGATGGAAAGTTTTACTGATTACTACAGGAGTATTGCTAGGCATCCTATCCTGTAGTAGAGATTCTGGTAATATTGTTATAGGGATTGATGACATTGGGAAACACGATAGGGTACTAATTCTAGTACACCCAACCGAGAACAATATCAAAACATTTAACTATTTAATTGATAGCAAGATATTGCCAATACCTTCGGTGACAAAAGTTATTGGTGTGTATCACACCTCTGAAAAATACGATTACTCAAAATCGGTTGAGTACATTAAGAAGAATAAGCTGGAGAATTTTAAGCTGTTGCCCGTTAAGGAACCAATAACCGAAACCGCAATTTACCGGGTAAACGAATGTACTGATGTTTTTGCTCGGTTAACCAAGGTGAGCGATGGTGTAATCTTTACAGGTGGCCCCGATATCCCCCCATCAATTTATGGAGAGAAAACATCGCTATTAACCCAAATAACCGATCCGGCTCGCCATTACTTTGAGGTGTCGTTCATGTTTCATTTAATTGGGGGCTCAAAGGATACTTTATTTCAGCCCCTGCTCGATGCCAAGCCTTTAATGCCTGTCCTAGGCATTTGCCTTGGAATGCAAACCATGAACGTTGCAGCAGGTGGCACTTTAGTGCAGGATATCCCTTCCGAGATTTACGGAATTGAAAGTGTTGAGGATGCCCTCATACAGCAAACCAACAGCTTGCACAGGAATTACAATGCCAATTATGCTTTGGACGATAAACTCCTTTGGGGGAATTTCCACCAGATCAGTATCCTTGATGAACCTCTAAAATCCATTTGCCAGGGACAGCCCTGGGTATTAAGCAGTCACCATCAGGGGGTGGAACGACTGGGAAGGAATTTAAAAATTATTGCCACCTCAATTGATGGTAATGTGGTAGAGGCTATTGTTCATACAAAATACCCAAACGTAATTGGACTGCAGTTCCATCCAGAGCCTACACTCCTATATAATAACGATGAGTTCTTACGCTTTTTGCCCAACCAGCCATCGAGGCTTACATACTTAAATATGTACTCCGGTGAAGCTGGCGAGAAATTTCATCTTAATTTTTGGTCGTGGTTTGGTAAAAAGGTTATAGAGCAGTAAGTGGAACTATATTAATCCATTCTGTTTGAGCAACACTTCCATTTCCTGCTGGAGTTTAAGGGCGCGCTTACGAGCCTCAGAGGTAAAATTCCCGGTAATATCGGCGTAAATGATTCCCCGCGATGAATTTACAATCAGGCCGCAACGGTCGTTCATGCCGTTTTCTGCTACTTTTTGAAGGCTTCCGCCTTGCTCGCCAACCCCAGGAACTAGCAGGAAGTGGTGAGGTGCATGCTTACGAACAGCAGCAAAGTATTCAGGGTGAGTTGCTCCAACAACAAACATCATATTGGCATCGCTGCCCCAGTGCATCGATTTAAGCACTACATCCTCAAAGAGGAGGTTGCCGGTTTGCTTATTGTGTACCAGCTGAAAATCGCCAAAGCTCTCGTTTGATGTGATTGCCAAAAGGATTGTCCATTTGCCGTCGTACTGTAGGTAGGGTACAACCGAGTCCTGGCCAAGATAGGGCGATACTGTAACGGCATCGCAGCCTAAGCTATGAAAGTACGCTTTAGCATACATTCTGGCTGTGTTTGCAATGTCGCCCCGCTTAGCATCGGCAATTACCAGAACATCGGGGTGATGCGTTTTAAGGTATTTTACGGTTTTCACCAAGCTATTCCAGCCCGCTGCACCATGAACCTCATAGAAAGCAAGATTTAACTTGTATGCGATGGCTAAATCGTGGGTGGCCTCAATAATTTTACGGTTGAACTCAAACATTGGATCATCCTTGGTGAGCAAATGCTCAGGGATTTTAGTGAGTTCAGTATCGAGCCCAACACACAGGAAACTTCGTTTCTTTTTTATCTGTTCAAATAGTTCTTGGGCTGTCATAGGCATTGTTTTTTATTCTTCAGCAGCAGCTGCTTTTAACCTTTCAGCATTTTCGGCAAGCTGTAGTTTATCTATTACTTCCTGTAAATCGCCATCCATTATGGCCGACAGGTTATACAGGGTGAGATTTATTCGATGATCGGTTACACGCCCTTGCGGGTAGTTGTATGTTCTGATTTTTGCGGAACGGTCGCCAGTGGAAACCATCGTTTTACGCTTCGATGCAATTTCATCGAGGTATTTTTGGTATTCCATGTTGTAAAGGCGGGTACGGAGTTCCGTAAGGGCTTTTTCAAAATTCTTTATTTGTGATTTTTGATCCTGGCATTGAACCACAATGCCGGTGGGTATATGGGTTAATCTAATGGCTGAGTAGGTGGTGTTAACGCTTTGCCCGCCAGGCCCACTGGAACAGAAGGTATCCTTACGGATATCTTCCATTTTAAGGTCGATATCAAACTCATCGGCCTCAGGAAGAACGGCAACGGTAGCAGCGGAAGTATGAACTCTACCCTGAGTTTCGGTTTGAGGTACACGCTGAACCCTATGAACCCCCGACTCATATTTAAGCACACCGTAAACGCCATTACCGGTAACATTCATGATAATCTCCTTATAACCTCCAACCGTACCCTCGGAGAAACTGGTAACCTCGTACTTCCAACCTTTCTTCTCAAAGAATTTTGTATACATCCTGAACAGGTCACCGGCAAAAATACTTGCCTCGTCGCCACCGGTGCCAGCACGAATTTCCATTACAGCATTTTTGGAGTCTTGAGGATCGGCGGGGAGAAGTAGAATTTTGATTTCCTCCTCGAGTTGCTCTTGTTCCTGGGTAAGGGTTTCTAGCTCCATCTTGGCCATCTCACGGAGTTCCTCGTCCTTCTCGTTAGCCAGTATTTGCCTGGACGATTCTATGTTGCTCAGAACGTTTTTGTATTTCTCGTAAGCCTGAACAATGGGCTCCAACTGCCTGTATTCCTTGTTAAGTGCGACAAACTTTTTCATGTCGGCCATTACAGCAGGATCGGTTATCTGCTGGCCAATCTCCTCGAACTTATGCCTTATTCCTTCAAGCTTACGCAGTATAGTATTATCTGCCATATCAAAAATTTATTGGCGCAAAGGTAAGCAAAAAATCTCTTTTTGAGTTAGTAATGAAACTCACCGTAAGGCGACTTAATGGTTAATTTATTTGAAGTAGCCTCAGTACAGTATCCAACAATTTGGGCATCTACCTTAAACTCTTTAGCAATTGCAATAATGTCATCGGCAAACTCAGGGTAAACATAAATTTCGAATCGGTGCCCCATGTTGAATACTTTATACATTTCCTGCCAGGGAGTATTTGACTGTTCTTGAATTATACGGAATAGCGGTGGTACAGGGAAGAGGTTATCCTTAACCACGTGAAGGTTGTTCACAAAATTCATCACCTTAGTTTGTGCGCCTCCCGAACAGTGAACCATTCCATGTATTACAGGCCGGTAATTATCTAGTATGGCTTTAATGATAGGTGCATAGGTTCGGGTAGGGGATAGAACCAGTTTGCCTGCCGTAAGGCCAGTTCCCTCAACGGGTTGCTCAAGCTTAAGGTTGCCGCTGTAAACCAAACTTTCAGGTACCTGAGGGTCATAGCTTTCCGGATACTTTTGGGCAAGGTAGTGCCCGAACACATCGTGGCGTGCCGAGGTTAATCCATTGCTACCCATCCCTCCGTTATATTCCTTTTCGTATGAGGCTTGGCCGAACGATGCCAGGCCAATGATTACGTCGCCATCCTGAATATTGCTGTTTGAAATAACCTGGCTCCTTTTAATGCGGGCAGTAACGGTAGAATCAACAATAACTGTTCGAACCAAATCGCCCACGTCGGCTGTTTCGCCACCGGTAAGCACAATGTTAATTCCCATACTGCGCATGGTTTGGCAGAACTCCTCCGTGCCGTCAATGATGGCCGAAACCACTTCGCCCGGAATCAGGTTCTTGTTACGGCCAATGGTTGATGATAGCAAAATATTATCGGTAATCCCCACGCAAAGCAAATCGTCGATGTTCATTACAATAGCGTCCTGTGCAATGCCTTTCCAAACGGACATATCGCCGGTTTCGCGCCAATATACATAGGCAAGCGAAGATTTAGTACCGGCCCCGTCAGCATGCATCACCAAGCAGTAATCGGGGTCGCCTGTAAGGTAATCGGGAACAACCTTGCAGAATGCTTTTGGGAAGAGCCCCTTGTCCAGGTTGCTAATTGCCTTATGGACATCATCTTTCGATGCGGAAACGCCGCGTTGGTCGTAACGGGAATTTTTGTTCATGGGGTGCGTTTTAACTGCAAAGGTAACCTATATTTACGTTACAACCAACTTGAAGATGAAAGAGGGGAATTACTTTAATCCCCCAACAGAAAGCAATTTCTTTTTCGACTCATTAATCCATTTCACCTCGGCTGGAGTGTCTACAAGCCAAACCTTAATATCGGCATCTTTCTCATTATCAACAAATATCAGAGTGATATCGGCCTCCTTGGGGGTTTCAACCTCCATCATTACACCCGGTTTAGTTATTTCGGAAGCCTCGTATATGATGCAGAAATGCAGGTCTGCCTGCTCTGGACTATCAACAATAAAGAATTTCACCTGGGCATCCTTGACATCTTCAGCTTCATAAAACTTTTGAGCTGCTGATATGCCACTGAAGCCAAGCAGAACAAATAGTATGGATAATATTTTTATTGAAAGTCGCATTGTATAACAAAATCATTATACTAATAATGCTTTCATTAGGTTACATTGAATAGTTGGTTCAATGCAAAACTAACAAAATGTTTGAAAAGTAATAAAGTGATGACAAATTTAGTGCCAGTTTATTAAACCAAAGTAAAATGAAACAAATAATTAAAATTGACATCAATGAACTATTTGCTAATGTTAACTAAACGATCAAGTGATGAATTTATAAGCCGACAAGGTGTTTTTTTTATTCAATTCTCTAGGGTTTAACAATCCTTGGTTCACGAAATAGGATCCTTGAACTAAATTTCGATTTTATAGGTTTCCCTTGAAAATATGCGGGTTTAAAAGTATTTAATGATTTGAGCGATTCTAATGCTATTTCTGTAATTATACTGTCAGGGCTTTTTAGTATATTTTGGTCTATAACGTTGCCATTTTCATCAATAATTATTTCATAGTATAACCATCCAAAATTTTTGCATTCAGTTACATATTTTTTATTAACAATTAAATTCTGTGAAATAGTTTTATTTATTCCTTCAATACCATCTATATACATTGGCTTGTTATCAGGTACAACACTTGAAGAATCTTCGAGAATACCCATTGCTGATTCAATTGGCCGCCAAACATTTTTCATAAAAACGCTTAAAAAAGGATAGTCCTCTATACTTACGTCGCTTTTAATAATTATTTTATCGCAAGCATATAAGGAGTATGGGATAAAAAGAGTATTATTTATCAATTTATCATTTATCTTTATATAAGATTTATTTATTTTTGATCTAATTAAACTGTCATTCTTGTAAAGATCAAAACCTATTTTTTCTTTACTATTATATATAAACCATTTACCTTCTTTCATTTTATTAATAATAATTCCAATGATTAACATATTTGGATTTTGATAATCGTTTTGGAATGAATATGAAAAGTCTATTTTACTCGAAGAGATATCATTCCCATTTTCATCATAATAATTAATAAAGTAAAAATTATTATTTTCAAATTTCAATGTAAAGTGAGTATTTCCATTTGGATATTTCCATGTCCAAATTCCTATTGGGATGTCATTTTTGAATTCTCCCTTAATCCATTCGATGCCTGACTCATAATAGAAAATAAATAAACCGCTTTTTATGTTATTCACATAATTACCTTCAACAATCTTTTTCCCATTTATTAAATAATCATGGAATTCACCATCAAAATAATTTTTATCGGTATTCCAGTTACATATTCTATAGAGTAACTTGCAGTGCTCTCTTTGCAAATTTTCCACTCTTTATCATAAAATATTTTTACTTTGATTGTTTCACCTGATGCAAAATTCATGATAAAGATTGAGAGAAATGAAAGTAATGTTTGTTTCATTGTTCTAATAAATTATTTTAGACTTTTATTATTTTTAGTTGATTTACAAAACTTATCAATGTAAACATTAGCATTCTTGTTCCCGAGTTTTAGGGACTTACTCCAGTCTTCGCAAGCTTTGTCTATAGTTCCCTTTGCGTAATAACTTATTCCCCTATTATAGTATGTATTGGAATGATTGGGTTTTAATTTTATTGAATTAGTATAATCTAAAATGGCTGAATCATTCTGATTTAATTTTAAATTGCAATTCCCTCTGTTTAAGTAATACAAGTATATTAAAGGAAAATTTTCACCATTATTTTTGCTAAGATTAATAGCTTTACTGTATTCTATTTTTGCTTTTTCATACTCAGATTTAATTCTATAAATTTCTGCAATATAAAAAGTTAATTCGTCGTCATCGTTGTAAATGTTTCTTCCCTTAATTAAAAAGGGTAAAACTTTGTCTGCAAATAGGTTATCTAATGTGAATATTTTGAATAAATACAAATATGCTGGTCTGAATGTAGAGTCAATTGTTATCGATTCCAAAATAGTTATGTATGCTTTTTCTAACTCGTTATTTTCTATAAAAGTACTTGCCTGTGAAATTAATTCTATAGCCCTGTTTCTGTCATTAACCTGGACTATATAATCCTGAGAGAATGATTTTTCTGTAATTAGAATTAAAAAAATTGCTATGTATAATATTTTTTTCATAATAATTACAACGTAATAAAAAATTGCATGTCCCAGCAGAGTTATTAAATCAGGTTATGATTAATAAACTCATTTGCCTGAACTTTGATAATCTTCCCTGAGCACCCTAAACTCAGTTCTTCGGTTGATTTGATGAACTGTTTCTTTTTGATCCTCACTGGTTAAGGAGTCGATAAATTTCTTATCAAGAACAGTTCCTGGTGTTAGGAATGGGTATTGAGCAGCAA